>DASPZL010000638.1:0-42479 GCA_035636295.1 Paraburkholderia sp. | reverse complement strand
GAGCGATTGCAGATGCGCCGCCGGTCCGATGCCCGAGCACATCAGCAGTTGCGGCGAATTGAACGCGCCCGCCGCCAGCACCACCTCGGCGCGTGCTTCCAGCGTTTCGGTGTGTCCGCCGCGCACGATCTCGACGCCGCTCGCGTGCTTGCCGTTGAACGCCACGCGCAGCACCGTCGCGTCGGCGATCGTATGGAGATTGGGGCGCGCGCGGTCGTAGATATACGCGCGCGCCACGCTGCAACGGCGTCCGTCGCGCTGCGTCACCTGATAGAAGCCGATACCTTCCTGATCCGCGCCGTTGAAATCGCTATTCGGTTTGTAGCCGGCTTCAATTGCAGCCTGCACGAAGCGCCTGGAAAACGGATTCCGATAGCGCAAGTCGGACACCGTCAGCGGACCGCCATCGCCGTGCCACGCGTCGGCGCCGCGCTCGTTGCCCTCGGCGCGGAGGAAATAAGGCAGCACGTCGGCCCACGACCAGCCCTCGCAGCCGAGTTGCGCCCATTCGTCGTAATCGAGCGGATGGCCGCGCGTATAGATCATCGCGTTGATCGCGCTCGACCCGCCGAAGCCGCGCCCACGCGGCTGATAGCCTTGCCGTCCGCCGAGCCCCGGTTGCGGTGTGGTCAGATAGCCGTAATTGGTCTTGAGCCTGTTCGGCACGATGACCGCCACGCCCACCGGCATGTTGACGAACAGATTGCGCTCCGTGTGCGGGCCGGCTTCGATCAGCGCGATCGTCGCGTCGGGGCAGTTGTCGGCGAGACGGCTCGCAAGCGAACAACCGCCCGAGCCTGCCCCGACGATGATGTAGTCGTATTGCATCCGCGCCTCCTGGTGGGTCCGCGTTGCCCGCGAACCCTGTCTCGTGCACACTTGTCTACGTGTGTTTTACGGCATTGTAGGGAGCCTTCCGACACGGCGGCGGGTTCGCGTCAGAGCGATTACTCTAAACGGAAGCGCCGCCGCGACCCTATGATGAAAGACGCGCATGCGCCCGCCAGGCGGCCGCGCGCGGCATTCGAACATGGCGCTGCGCGCGCCGCCCTCCCAGCGTGCGGCACGACACGCGACGATCAAACAGCACACCGTCGATCAGCGCCGGCGAGCCCGCGGTGAACATCCGGTGAACGGAGACAGCACATGGAACGGCACAGCTTCGGCCAGACTCACGACGTGACGAATCAGGCACCGCCGCTGGCGGATTACAACCTGTTTTCGAGCGACGCCGCGCTGTCCGCCGCCCTCGATCGCGAAGGCGCCGCCTGGCACCGTGATGCGCTGCTGCGGCACGGCGCGGCGCTCACCACCGCCGACACGCTCGCACTCGCCGAACTTGCGAACCGTCATACACCCGAGTTGTTCACGCACAGCCCGCGCGGCGAGCGCATCGACGCACTGGAGTTTCATCCCTCGTGGGATACGCTGGTGTCGCTGTTGCGGCGCGAAGGTCTGCAAGCGCTGCCGTTTTCCGATCCGCAGCGTGGTGCGATGGTTGCGCGCTGTGCCGGCTATTTTCTGCATGCGCAAATCGAATCCGGTTCGCTCTGCCCGCTGACGATGACCTTCGCGAGCATTCCAGTGCTGCAGCGCGAACCCGCGCTGTTCGACACGCTGCGCGACAAGCTGTACACCCGCGCGCACGATCCGCGCGACGTGCCGCTCACGCAGAAAACTTCCGCGATGATCGGCATGGGCATGACCGAAAAACAAGGCGGCTCGGACGTGCGCAGCAACCAGACTCGGGCCTATGCCACAACAGGCGGCGGCCGCGGCGGCGAATACCGGCTCGTCGGCCATAAATGGTTTTTCTCCGCGCCGCAATGCGACGCGCACCTCGTGCTGGCCCGCACCGACGATCACGAAGGCCTCTCGTGCTTCTTCGTGCCGCGCTTCGCGCCGGACGGCAGCAAGAACGCGGTGCAGATTCAACGTCTGAAAGACAAGCTCGGCAACCGCTCGAATGCGAGCAGCGAAGTCGAATTCCTCGACGCCTTCGGCATCATGATCGGCGACGAAGGACGCGGCGTGCCGACCATCATCGAAATGGCGAACTACACGCGGCTCGATTGCGTGATCGGCAGCGCGGCGCTGATGCGCGCGGCGCTGGTGCAGGCGATTCATCATGCGCGGCATCGCAGCGCATTCGGCCGGCATCTGGCCGATCAGCCGCTGATGCGCAACGTGCTGGCCGATCTGGCGTTGGAGTCGGAAGCGGCCACGGTGCTGTTCATGCGTCTCGCGCGCGCGTTCGAGGAATCGGCCGATGCGTCGTCAGCGCTTCCCGCCGAGCGCGCATGGCGGCGCATCGTCACGCCCGCGGCGAAGTATTGGGTCTGCAAGCGCACGCTGGAATTCACCGGCGAGGCGATGGAAGTCTGGGGCGGCAACGGTTATGTCGAAACCGGTCCGATGGCGCGCTTCTATCGTGAAGCGCCGGTGAATTCGATCTGGGAAGGTTCGGGCAACGTGATGTGCCTCGACGTCTTGCGCGCGATGGAGCGCGAGCCGGAAGCCGCGCAGGCGCTGTTCGCCGCATGGCAAGCGGACGCGCAAGCGCATCCGGCGTTGGGCGCCGCGCTCGGCAAGCTCGCCGCCACGCTCAGCGGACCGGCCGGCCATCGCGAAGGCGCGGCGCGGCGGATCGCGCAGCAGATCGTGCTGATCGCGCAGGCCACGTTGCTCGTGAAGCACGCGCCCGGCGCGGTTGCCGACGCCTTCATCGCAACGCGTCTTGCCGACGGCTGCGGCGAAAGCGGCCGCGTCTACGGCACGCTGCCGGTCACGTTCGATCATGCGGCAATCATCGAACGGGCTTTTCCCGCGTGATTGTTAGACGCACCCCACCGCAATTGCAAACGCAACCCCATAAGCGCGACTCAACGCGCACCGATATCCATCCAGGGAGAGGACGCACATGAAGAACGATCTGCCGGAGATCGCCGCGCTCGAAGCGCTGCTGCGCGATCAACGCCATGCTTATTTGCGCGCGCCGTATCCGTCGTGGGAAACCCGGGCCGCGCATCTGAAAGCGTTGCGCAAAGTCATGCTCGATAACCGCGACGCGCTCGCCGGCGCGATGAACGCCGACTTCGGCAACCGTGCGAAAGAGGAAGTGCTGCTCGCCGAATTCCTGCTGGTGAAGGAGGAGATCGACGGCGCGCTCAGACACGGCAAACGCTGGATGAAAGCACAGCGCCGCAGCACCAACAAATGGCTGCTGCCCGCGCGCGCCAAAGTCGTGCCGCAGCCGCTCGGCGTGGTCGGCATCATCGTGCCGTGGAATTATCCGGTGCTGCTCGCCGCCGGGCCGCTGATCAGCGCATTGAGCGCCGGCAACCGCGCGATCATCAAGATGTCCGAACTGACGCCGCGCACCTCGGCGCTGTTCGAGCAGCTGATCGGTCAGACTTTCGCGCGCGATCATGTCGCGGTGGTGAACGGCGACGCCGCGCTCGCCGCCGCGTTCAGCGCGCAACCATTCGACCACTTGCTGTTCACCGGCTCGACCAAGGTCGGCCACGAAGTGATGCGCGCCGCCGCCGAGCATCTGACACCGGTTACGCTCGAACTGGGCGGCAAATCGCCGGCGCTGATCGGCCAGCATGCGCGCTTCGACAACGCGGTGGACAACCTCGTCGCCGGCAAGACGCTCAACGCGGGACAAACCTGCGTGGCGCCTGATTATGTGCTGGTGCCGCGCGGGAAAGAGCAGGCGTTCATCGACCGGGCGCGCGCGCGAATGGCGAAGATGTATCCCGGCTTCGCGAGCAATCCGGATTACACGTCGATCATTTCGGAACGCCACTTCGCACGCCTGCAGCGTCTCGCCGACGAAGCAGAGGCCGCCGGCGCGCAACTGCACGCGCTGACCGACGGCGCGCCCGATGCCGCGAGCCGCCGCTTCCCGCTGATCGCCGTCACGCAGGCGCCGGACGACAGCACGCTGATGCAGGAGGAAATCTTCGGGCCGCTGTTTCCGATCGTCCCCTACGACACGCTCGACGACGCGATCGCCTGGATCAACGCCCGTCCTCGCCCGCTCGCGCTGTACCTCTTCGCCGACGACACCGCCACCATCGAGCGCGTGACGCACGAAACCATCGCCGGCGGCATGGCGGTCAACGAAACGCTGATGCATCTCGCGTGCGAAAGCCTGCCGTTCGGCGGCGTGGGTGCGAGCGGAATGGGCGCATATCACGGCTACGAAGGCTTCGTGACGTTCTCGAAGATGAAGCCGGTGCTGACGCAGGCGCGTCTGAACGCCCGCGGATGGATCTCGCCGCCGTACGGCAAGCGGGTCAATGCGCTGCTGAAGCTGATGATGCGGTTTTGAGGTGAGATGCGGCCGGCGACCGGTCCGCCGACGAGACGGCATCGGGCGCTTCGGGCCGCATCGGGCGCCTGGGGTGCTTCCGGCGCGCGAAAGTTACGCGCTGGTGCAACCCCGCGCCGTTCAGCGCGCCGTCGTCCCCCCATCGATCTCGGTGGCGACCACGTCGATCACATCCTGCGCGCCGGCATTCGCGCCCTGCACCGGCTCGTTCTCCGCGCCGCTTTCCAGCCGATGCAGCCACGCGAGCAATTCCGCCACCGCCTGATAAAGCTGCGGCGGAATCCGCGCGTCGAGGTCGACCTGCATCAGCAGCGAGACCATTTCCGGCGCCTCGTGCACATACAGGCCGGCTTCCTTGGCCCGCTGCACGATCATTTCGGCCAGCAGTCCGTAGCCTTTGGCGACCACGCGCGGCGCGGGATCGCCGCCTTGTGCGTCGTAGACGAGCGCTGCCGCGCTGCGGCGATGTTTGCGGCTCATCACATGTCCCAATCGAAATCGTCGAGCGGCGCGGCTTCCGTGCGGCTCGCGCGCGCCGCACGGCGTCCGGTCGCGGCCTTAGCCGCCGAACCGGCCACCTCGGCCGCGCCGATTGGAGCGCCCGCCGACGCCGAGCGTGCATACGCCGAAGCCGCCGCCTGCGCAGCCGCCGCGGCGCCCGCATCGGCCGCGCCCATGACAGGCGCACCGCCGCCGATCTCGCGAATCGTCAAGCCGTTCAGTTCGATGCCCGCCGCCGCGAGCCGCTGACGAAAGCTTTCGCCCTGCTGCGCCAGCCGCGCCGCGCCGCCGGGACTCGCCTGCACGCGGGCCACCAGCCGCGTGCCGGTCAGCGTCAAATCCGCGTCGACGGTGCCGAGCGTCGGCAGCGACAGCGTCAGACGCGTGCGCCACGGATGGTCTTCCTCGCTCGCGGCGCCGCCGCCGCTGCGGTCCCATTCGTCGCCTTCCTGCTCGATGGTCCAATCGAGCTTGGCGCCCGGCCACGCTTCGCCGGTCCAGCGAAACTGCCCGGTCGCGAGCAGATCCAGTTGCTGGCGCACCAACGACACGGTCGCGGGATGAACCGCGGCCGCCATCGATTGCGAATTCTGCGACGAGCCGCCGTCTGCGGGTTGCGCCGCCGCGGTATGCAGGTTCGCATGCGCGGGCTGGCCGTTCAGGTCGGAAAGCGAGCTCGCCAGCACCTCGCCGGCCACGAAACGGGCGGCCTGCGCGCTCTGGATCGACGGCATTGCGCGGGCGGCGGCGTTGGCGTCCGGCGCGGCGCCCATGCCTTGCCGCGCGGAAGGATTGGTGGAAGACGCCTCGCCGGCGTCGTTCGCCCAGTCGAGCGGCAATTGCGCGGCGGCGGCCACCAGCTTGTTTTGCGCCTCGCCGGCAAGCGTCGCGGGCGAGTGCTGACCCGCCAGCCATTGCGCGAGATGCGCTTCGTAGAAAAGACCGCTGTCGCCGACCGTCTGTTCGAGCGCCGCCGCGAGCGCCGCGACCGGTACCTGGGCCGCCGCCACATTGGCGGTGGCCGCCGTCCTGGCGGTGTTTGGATTGGCGGCTGACGCGGTTGAGGCGGTTGAGGCGCTGTTGGTGTTCGAAGCGCTAGTGGCAGCCGACGTATCGAACAGCGGCAAGCCGTCGACTTCGACGTCGAGCGCCGGGGCAGCAGGCCAGATCGGCGCCTGGCCGAGCACGGCGGGGGTCGCCTCGCCGCCGGAGCGCACGATCGCATTGAGCGCGAGCGCGACGGCGGACAGCGCGGTTTGCGCGGAAGGCTGCGGCGCGGGCGTGGCAACGGCAGGCGCGGTGGTGGGCGCGGTCTCGACGCCCGCCGCGCCGGTCTGCGACGCGGCCGCACTGCCCGGCGCGATATTGAGCAGACTGTCGACCCGGCTCGCGAGCACCGAAGTAATGGCCGTGTCGATTCCGTTCATGCCGATTCCTTGGTCACATTGGCGGCAGCGCGCGCAACTGCATGCGGTCAGGCGGATTCATGCAGCAAGCGGTCGCCGCGCCCATCCGCAAACTCAGCGCGCTCCGTACAGCTCCTTGAGCAGGCGAGTCGGCCGTCCGGCGAACAGCGCCGACAGCGTGGCCATGCGCGGATTCGCCAGATCGCGGATCGCCGCGTCGTCCGCGAGAATCTGCCGGATCAGCGCGTATTTGCGCAGGCGCTCGGCTTCATCGAGCTTCACGCCGTTTTCCGCGCCCTTCAACGCCTCCACCAGATTCCGGTACTCCTCCTGCAGGGGCACCAGATCGTTCCACAGGGCGCGCCGGGCAGCTATCAGCATGCGGCGGGAAATCGCTGCAATCGCCTCGTAGCGGGCGAAATATTCTGCGTTCGATGTCATCTCATGCTTTCCGCGGCCGGCTGGGCTGCCATCCGCGCGATCTCCGGGGCAATCCCGATCCATGCTTCTTCGAGCGTCGCGAGCAGGCCATCCACCTCGACCAGCATCGCTTCGCTCTGCTTTATGTTGGCTTCGAGCAGCCGGCGCGACATATAGCTATATAACGCGTCCAACCGCTCTGCAATCTCGCCGCCCGCCTCAACGTTGAGCGACTGCTGCAGCCCGCTTTCGACGATCTGAATCGCCTTGCCGACCGCCTCGCCACGAGCCGGTACGTTGCCCTGCTGCAAATGCATGCGCGCTTGCGCAATGGCCTGCCGGGCTCCCTGATACAACATCACGATCAGACGATGCGGACTCGCGCCCATCACCCCTGTCTCGACGCCGACGCGAGCGTACGCATTGGCTCCAGAGTGTCCTGGGGAAAACATCGGCGCTCCTCCTCTCTTGCACTGTGGTTGGTCGCGGCACCCCGTCCGGGTACGTCGCCGCACCCCGATTCATGCCTGTACCTGGTTATCGGATAGGCAGCGGGAAAGCTTTAGGCCAGCGTAAGGAGGATTAGGGGGCCGGATGGCGCGGCCAGCAACGGCCGCATGGCAGGCACGCGGGCAGCGTAGCTCGGGCGGGCCGAACAGCCTTGCCGCCCGAAGCGCGTTCAGACCTGCATCTGCATGATGTCGTTATAGGCGGACACCAGCTTGTTGCGAACTTGCAAGCCGAACTGGAAGCCGACGTTGGCCTTCTGCATATCGACCATCACGTCGTTCAGCGACACGTTCGACGCGCCGAGCTCGAACGCCTGCGATTCGCCGATCGCCTTGGTCTGATCGCCGCTGATCTTGTCCAGCGAGGCCTTCAGCGCGGAGGCGAAACCGCTGGGGGTAGCCGCGCCGGACTGGTCGGCCACCGGGCTGCCGCCGCCGGCTGCTTGCGCCGCCAGCGACTGCATCTGTTGCAGCGCCGACGAGAGCGCGTTCACGGGCAAAGTCATGTTCTCTCCAGGGAATGACGACCAGCATGCGAGAAACCGTGCCGATCTGGAGGAAAGCATAGCAGCGGGCCTTGCGCGAAAGCCCCGAAACTAGGGGGAAAACCCGGCTCTATTCAAGCAATCGGCTTGAGCCGCGCTGCGGATAATTTCAACGGTGAAAGTCTCTGTCCATGCGCCCGCCGACCTCGGCGCCGCCAGGCGACAGAAACGCAAAGGCATCCCGGAGATACCCGACGCATGGATTCGTCAGCCAACTCTTTGATCAACCCCGACGCCCGCATGGGACTCGCCGGCGCGCAGCCTGGTGCCGGCGCGGCCGGCACCGGCCAGCCCGGCGGCGCAGCGGACCTCGGCGGCTTGGGCGGCAACCTTGGCGGCATGGGCGGCAACTTCGGTCAGCGCCTGTCGGGCCTCGCGCAAATGCGCGGCAATCCGCGCGCGCCGCTGATTTTCGCGGTCGCGCTGCTGGTCGCCATCGTGGCGGGCCTGTTCCTGTGGTCACGCGCGCCGGACTACAAGGTGCTCTACAGCAACCTGTCGGACCGTGACGGCGGCGCCATCATCACGGCGCTTCAGCAGGCCAACATCCCCTACAAGTTTTCCGAAGCGGGCGGGGCGATCCTCGTGCCGGCCGAGCAGGTGCATGAAATGCGTCTGCGCCTCGCCTCGCTGGGCCTGCCCAAGAGCGGCTCGGTCGGCTTCGAATTGATGGACAACCAGAAGTTCGGCATCAGCCAGTTCGCCGAGCAGATCAACTATCAGCGCTCGCTGGAAGGCGAGCTGGAACGCACGATCCAGTCGATTTCGACGGTGAAGTCGGCGCGCGTGCATCTGGCGATTCCGAAGCCCTCCGTGTTCGTGCGCGACAAGGAAGCGCCGTCGGCCTCCGTGCTGGTGAACCTGTACCCCGGCCGCGCGCTCGACGAAGGCCAGGTGCTGGCGATCACCCATATGGTGGCGTCGGCGGTACCGGATATGCCGGTGAAAGGCGTGACCGTTCTCGACCAGGACGGCAACCTGCTGACGCAGCCGTCCACCGGCAGCGGTCTGGACGCCTCGCAACTGAAGTATCGCCAGCAGATCGAGCGCAGCACGCAGCAGCGCATCGACGCGATCCTCGCTCCGCTGTTCGGTTCGGGCAACGCGCATTCGCAGGTCAGCGCCGACATCGACTTCTCGCACAGCGAACAGACCTCGGAAAACTACGGCCCGAACGGCAACCCGCAACAGGCGGCGATCCGCAGCCAGCAATCGAGCACCGCCACCGAGCTGTCGCAAGCCGGCGCCTCGGGCGTGCCGGGCGCGCTGTCGAACCAGCCGCCGCAGCCGGCTTCCGCGCCGATCAATGCGCCGGCCGGCGCGAGCGGCGTGACCACCACGCCGGTCAGCGACCGCAAGGATTCGACCACCAACTACGAGCTCGACAAGACGGTGCGCCACCTGGAACAGCCGATGGGCGGCATCAGGCGTCTGTCGGTGGCGGTGGTGGTCAACTACATGCGCGTGGTCGACCCCAAGGGCCACGCCACGATGCAGCCCGTCACCGCCGACAAGCTCGCGCAGGTCAACCAGCTGGTGAAGGACGCGATGGGCTTCGACTCGGCGCGCGGCGACTCGGTGAACGTGGTCAACAGCCCGTTCAGCGTCGACCTCGACCCGAACGCCGACGTGCCCTGGTGGCGCACGCCGGACATGATCGCGCTCGCCAGGCAGATCGCCACGTATCTCGGCATCGGCGCGGTCGCCCTGTTCCTCTACTTCGTGATGGTGAAGCCGGCGCTGCGCCGCGCTTTCCCGCCGCCGGAGCCGGTCGCCGCCGCGGCGCTGCCGTCGCCGGACGAGCCGGTCCTGCTGGACGGCATTCCCGCCGCCGAGCGCGAGGGCGCTGTCGTCGAGCTGGAAACGGACAGCGAAAAGCTCGCGCTCGAAAACGCGAAACACAAATACGAGCGGAACCTGGAATTCGCGCGCAGCATCGCGCGCCAGGATCCGAAGATCGTTGCAACCGTCGTGAAAAATTGGGTGTCCGATGAGCGCTGAAGGCGTAATGAAGAGCGCGCTCCTGCTGATGTCGATCGGTGAGGAAGAAGCCGCGCAGGTGTTCAAGTTCCTCGGGCCACGCGAGGTCCAGAAGATCGGCGTTGCGATGGCCGCCCTGAAGAACGTGACGCGCGAACAGGTCGACGAAGTCTTGCAGGAGTTCGTGCGCGAGGCCGAGCAGCACACGGCCCTGTCGCTGGATTCGAGCGACTACATCCGTTCGGTGCTGACCAAGGCGCTCGGCGACGACAAGGCCGGCGCGATCATCGACCGGATCCTGCAGGGCAGCGATACCAGCGGTATCGAGGGCCTCAAGTGGATGGATTCGGCGGCGGTGGCCGAGCTCATCAAGAACGAGCACCCGCAGATCATTGCGACCATCCTCGTTCACCTGGACCGCGATCAGGCCTCGGAAATCGTCGCCTGCTTCACCGAGCGTCTGCGTAACGACGTGCTGCTGCGCATCGCGACGCTCGACGGCATCCAGCCGGCCGCGCTGCGCGAACTCGACGACGTGCTGACAGGCCTCCTGTCCGGCAGCGACAACCTGAAGCGCAGCCCGATGGGCGGCATCCGCACGGCGGCGGAAATTCTCAACTTCATGTCGAGTAATCATGAGGAAGGCGTCATCGAGAACGTTCGCCAGTACGACGCGGAACTCGCGCAGAAGATTATTGATCAGATGTTTGTGTTCGAGAACCTGCTCGATCTGGAAGACCGCGCGATCCAGCTGTTGCTGAAGGAAGTCGAGTCCGAGGCGTTGATCATCTCGCTGAAGGGCGCGCCGCCCGCGCTGCGCCAGAAGTTCCTCTCGAACATGTCGCAGCGTGCTGCCGAACTGCTCGCGGAAGACCTCGATGCGCGCGGTCCGGTGCGCGTCTCCGAAGTCGAGACGCAGCAGCGCCGCATCCTGCAGATCGTGCGCAATCTGGCGGAAAGCGGCCAGATCGTTCTAGGCGGCAAGGCGGAAGATGCGTATGTCTGACCAGAACTCCACAGCGAAGGAAAGGCTCTCGGCCTACCAGCGTTGGGAGATGGCCTCGTTCGATCCGGTGCCGCCCGCGCCGCCCGAAGCCGAAGTCGACGACGGCGCGTTCGAAGCCGAACTCGAACGTCTGCGCGAGACCGCGCACGCACAGGGCATTGCGTCCGGGCATGTGGCCGGCCAGGCGCTCGGCTATCAGGCCGGTTACGAGCAAGGTCATGCACAGGGCTTCGAGCAAGGTCAGAGCGAAGCGCGCGAACAGGCGGCGCAGTTGGCCGCGCTCGCGGAAACTTTCAAGGCCGCGCTCGACGGCGCCCAGGGCGCGATCTCCGAGACGCTGGTCGCGCTCGCGCTGGACATCGCGCAACAGGTCGTGCGCCAGCACGTGCAGCACGATCCGACCGCGCTGATCGCCGCCGCGCGCGAGGTGCTGACCGCCGAGCCCGCGCTGGTCGGCGCGCCGGCATTGATCGTGAGCCCCGCCGATCTGCCGGTCGTTGAAGCTTATCTGTTGGAAGAACTGCAAACGCGTGGCTGGACCGTGCGCACCGATCCGTCGGTGGAGCGCGGCGGCTGCCGCGCGCAAGCCGGCTCCGGTGAAGTGGACGCCGGCATCGACACGCGCTGGGAGCGCGTCGCCGCCGCGCTCGGCAAGGTGAGCACATGGTGAAGCCGACGCTCGAAGAGATCCGCGCCAGCGATCTGACGCCGCTCGAACGCGAGCTCGCGCTGGCGTCGTTCGGCGCCGAGGCGCTGGCGGAAGTGCCGGCGGCGGACACGGCGGTCACACCCGCCGCGGCTGCAGTCGCGGCTATCGACGCCGCGCTGCGCGATCAGGCTCCCGGTCATCCGGCGGCGAGTGCGGCGGCGAGCCGCGAATCCGCCGCGTCGAATGTTGCTTCGAGCGCGGCTTCGCGGGCCGCTTCAACCGCTGCCGCCCACGCCCCATACGATCCCGCGCTCGACAGCAATCCGCACATGCAAGCCTGGCGCGGCCGGCTCGACGCGCTGCGCGCGCGCAACGCGATCGCCAAGCCGATGCGCGCCTGCGGACGTCTGACGCGCGCCGCCGGTCTCGTGCTCGAAGCCGTCGGCCTGCGTCTTTCGGTGGGCGCCGAAGTGATGATCGAACTGCCGGCCGGCAGTTCGCTGCCGATGGCCGAAGCCGAAGTGGTCGGCTTCTCGGGCGACAAACTGTTTCTGATGCCGACCACCGAAGTGATCGGCCTCTTGCCCGGCGCGCGCGTCTATCCGCTCGAAAGCGCGCCGATCGCCGACCCGATGGCGGGCGCGAAGCGCCTGCCGGTCGGCTGGGAATTGCTCGGCCGCGTGCTGGATGCGTCCGGCCGGCCGCTCGACGGTCTCGGCCCGCTCGGCGCGCATGCCGACGCGCCGCTGTCCTCGCCCGTCATCAATCCGCTGAACCGCGAACCGATTCACAAAGTACTCGACGTAGGCGTGCGCGCGATCAATGCGCTGTTGACCGTGGGCCGCGGCCAGCGGATGGGCCTCTTCGCCGGATCGGGCGTCGGTAAATCGGTGCTGCTCGGCACGATGGCGCGCTACACCAGCGCCGAAGTGATCGTGATCGGGCTGATCGGCGAACGTGGCCGCGAAGTGAAGGAATTCATCGAACAGATTCTCGGCGAAGAGGGCCTCGCGCGCTCGGTGGTGATCGCCGCGCCCGCCGACGTCTCGCCGCTCCTGCGCATGCAAGCCGCGTCGTATTCGACCTCGCTTGCCGAATATTTCCGCGATCAGGGCAAGCACGTGCTGCTGCTGATGGATTCGCTGACCCGTTACGCGATGGCGCAGCGCGAGATCGCGCTGGCCGTGGGCGAGCCGCCCGCCACCAAGGGCTACCCGCCTTCGGTGTTCGCCAAGCTGCCGGCGCTCGTCGAGCGCACCGGCAACGGCCCGGCGGGCGGCGGCTCGATCACCGCGTTCTACACCGTGCTCACCGAAGGCGACGACCAGCAGGACCCGATCGCCGACTCCGCGCGGGCGATTCTCGACGGTCACATCGTGCTGTCGCGCTCGCTCGCCGAGGCCGGCCACTATCCGGCGATCGACATCGAAGCGTCGATTAGCCGGGCAATGACCGCGCTGATCGACGATAACCATCTCGAGAAAACACGTATGTTCAAGCAGATGCTGTCGCGCTATCAGCGCAACCGCGATCTGATCAACGTCGGCGCCTACTCGAGCGGGCGCGACGCGCTGCTCGACCGCGCGATCGCGCTGTATCCGCGGATGGAAGCATTCCTGCAGCAAGGTTTTCGCGAATGCGCGAACTTTGAACCGAGTCTCGAGATGCTGGACGCGCTGTTTGCCCAAGGAGCCTGACCATGGCGAAACACTTTCCGATCAAGACGCTCATCGGCCTCGCTCAGGACGATGTGGACGCCGCCGCGCAACGTCTTGGCCGCGCGCAGCGCGAGCGCAACGACGTACAGGCGCAGCTCGACTCCCTGGTGCAGTACCGCGACGAATATCACGCGCGCTTCACGGCGACCGCGCAGACGGGCATGCCCGCCGGCAACATGCGCAATTTTCAGGCGTTCATCGACACGCTCGACGCCGCCATCGAACAGCAGCGCAATCTGCTCGTGACGGCCAATACGCGCGTCGAGGCTGCCAAGCCGGACTGGCAGCGTCAGAAGCAGAAGCTCGGCTCGTATGAAGTGCTGCAGGCGCGCGGCGAAGCAGCCGAAGCGAAAACCACGGCGCGGCGCGATCAGCGCGACGCCGACGAACACGCCGCCCGAATTCTGAGAATGCGCGCCGAAGGCGCATGACGCGCGCGAGCGCCGTCTCGACTGACTGAACACACACCGTTTGACGGATTGACAGGATTCCCTATGTCGCTTCTCTCACAGATCGGCTCACTGCTCGGCTCCGCCGGCAGCTCGTCCACCAGCGCGGCCAAGGCCGCCGCCGCGAGCGCCGCCATGCCGTTCTCGCAGACTTTGCAGCAAAGCATCGATCTGCAGAACAACGCCGCTGCACAGGGCGCGAGCCAGCAGCAGGCTTCGCCGCCGGCTTCGTCGTCGGCTTTGCCTTCCGCGCCGTCGGGATCGTCGTCGAGCGTGCATGACGCGCCGCCGCCCGATGCTTCCACGCCAGGCGCGGACGAAGCGAGCAGCAAGGACGACAGCGACTCGACGAAGACGGCGGCGTCGGGTTCGCCGTCAACTGACGCAACCCAGCAGGCCGCGCCCGACAAAAGCGCCGCCACGCCGCCGAAGTCCGGCAATACGACCAGCCAGACCGACGCCGGCACTGCGGCGGCGGCCGCCGCCGCTCAGGCGCAGGCTCAGGCTCAGGCCGACGCGAACGGCGTCACCGCCCCGGCAACCGCCGCGCCCCCCACGGCCGCGACTGACGTCGCGACCACGCTGGCCGGCGCCACCACGGACGCCACGACCGTCAGCACACCGGGCAAGAAAACCGCCGCCACCGATCCGAAGTCGTTGCAGGACGCGTTGCAGGCGGCGCTCGCCGCGCTGGCGAGCGGCCAGGGCGTGGTCCCGCAGCAGGCCTTGGCGAGCGGCGCGGCGGCGAACGCGGCGACGGCGGCAAGCGGCCAGGCTGACGCGAGCAAAGGGCTGAACGGATCAGCGGACGACAAGACGCTTGCGGCCAGCCTGTTCGGCGACGGCAAGGGATCGAAGGGCTCAAAATCCGCACTGACGACGACGGCGGCGGCGACCGTGGCCGACCCATCCGCGGCAACGAAGGCGGCGGCTGACGCGCTGACGGCGACGGCTGGCGGCGGCGGGCAGGCTGACGATCTGGCGTCCTTCAAGACTGCGGCCGACGCGGCGACCGCAGCGCTGGCCGCCACGCAAGCCGCAGCGAGCGCCGCGAGCACGACGGCGGCCGTCCAGACGACGGGTAACGCGGGCGCGGCCCAAGCGGCGAATGCGTTGGCGCCGCAGGTGGGCACGGCGGACTGGGACGAGGCGTTGAGTCAGAAGGTGGTGTTCCTGTCGAATGCGCATTCGCAGAGTGCCGAGCTCACTTTGAATCCGAAGGATCTCGGACCGTTACAGGTTGTGTTGCAGGTTGCCGATAACCATGCGCATGCGTTGTTCGTTTCGCAGCACCAGCAGGTTCGGGAAGCCGTCGAGGCGGCGTTGCCGAAGTTGCGGGAGGCGATGGAGGCCAACGGGATCGGCTTGGGTAGCGCTAGTGTGAGTGATGGGTTTGCCCGGCAGGGTGGGCAGCAGCAGAGTGCTGATTCCGGGCGATCCGGCGGGCGTGCTGGCAGCGGAGGTTCTTTTGCCGGCGGCGCTGGGGGGGATTCTGTCGATAGCGTGGCTAATGTTGCCGTGCGGCGGAGTGTGGGGTTGGTCGATACGTTTGCTTGATGGTTTTGCCTGCTCGGCGCTTTGGGTTTGTTTGACTGCGGGGTTGGCCTTTTCTTGATTTGTTAGTGGTCTATTTGTTAGTGGTCTATTAGCGTTGCCCCTGTGCGGGGCGGCACCTACTTTTCTTTGCTGGCCGCAAAGAAAAGTAGGCAAAAGAAAGCGGCTTGAACCGCTAATTCTGAACATCGCACTTCCAAACCCTGGAGCATTTCGGCGCTTCGCCGAGGCGAAGCCGATGGCCCTCGCTTCACCAAAACGGAGCCACTGGTTTTCATGCAGACCGTTCCGGCGAGCACGTAGTGCGAGGCGGGAAGTATGACGGCCTTGTCACGAGCGCCGAATGCGCGAGGGCACCAATTCCAGATGCACCACTACCCCCTCCAAGCCAGGGGACCCGCTTATAAGCTGGCGGTGTAAAGCCGCTTTCTTTGCTTACTTTCTTTGCGGCCAGCAAAGAAAGTAAGTGCCGCCCCGCACAGGGGCAACGCTAATAGACCACTAACAAATCAAGAAAAGGCCAACCCCGCGGGCAAACAACCCAAACCACCGACAAGCCCCCCAGCCTGAAAGGCAAAAACAAGAGATAGCCCGCATTAACCCTTCTTTTCGACCCATCGCGCCGCAGGCAAATCAACAACAATCACCATCACCAGCACTAACGGCAAGCAAAAGCAAACCTCATGGCATCCACGACCGCAAACCAGCAAGCCGCGCCCGCTTCCCCGGGCCCCTTGAAGCGCATCATCCTGATCGTCCTCATCGCGATCATCGCCGCGGGCGCAGCCGGCGCGGGGATGTGGTTCTTCATGTCCAAACGCGCCCCGGCCGCCGGCAGCCCGGCTCAAGCCGCGCCCGCCCCGGCTGCGGCGCCGATCTTCTTCCCGCTCGAATCGATGACGGTCAATCTGCAATCGGACGATGGCCAGCAACACTTCCTGCGCATCGGCTTGACGCTCAAGCTCGCCGACGCGAAAACCCAGCAGGAACTCACCGAACACATGCCGGAAGTGCGCAGCCATCTCCTGCTCGCACTGTCGAACAAACACCCGGACGAACTTGCGCCGCTCGAAGGCAAGCGCGCGCTCGCCACCGAACTCAAGACGCTGATCGAACAGCCGACCGACAAGGGCGCGGCGCCGATGCACGTCCAGGACGTGCTGTTCACCGAATTCGTCGTGCAGTGACGTCCTCAGTGACGTTGTCTAGCGCTGCCATCATCAACCGCCACGGGACGCACGAGGAATAAGGAATGGGCCACGAAGAGTTCATGTCCCAGGAGGAGGTCGATGCCCTCCTCAAGGGCGTAACCGGCGAGTCCGATTCGGAAGCCGAGCAAAGCGACCGTGCGGGCGTACGCCCGTACAACATCGCGACGCAGGAACGCATCGTCCGCGGCCGGATGCCAGGCCTCGAAATCATCAACGACCGCTTCGCGCGTCTCCTGCGCGTCGGCATCTTCAACTTCATGCGGCGCTCGGCGGAAATCTCCGTCGGCCCGGTGAAGGTGCAGAAGTACAGCGAGTTCACCCGCAACCTGCCGATCCCGACCAACCTGAACCTGGTCCACGTGAAGCCGTTGCGCGGCACGTCGCTGTTCGTGTTCGACCCGGACCTCGTGTTCTTCGTGGTCGACAACCTGTTCGGCGGCGACGGGCGCTTTCATACCCGCGTCGAAGGCCGCGATTTCACGCAGACCGAGCAGCGCATCATCATGAAGCTGCTGAATCTGACGTTCGAGCATTACGCGGCGTCGTGGAAGAGCGTGCGTCCGCTGCAGTTCGAATACGTGCGCTCGGAAATGCACACGCAGTTCGCCAACGTCGCGACGCCGAACGAAATCGTCATCGTCACGCAGTTCTCGATCGAGTTCGGCACGACGGGCGGCACGCTGCACATCTGCATGCCGTACTCGATGATCGAACCGATCCGCGACATTCTCTCGTCGCCGATCCAGGGCGAGGCGCTCGAAGTCGACCGCCGCTGGGTCCGCGTGCTGTCGCAGCAAGTGCAGGCGGCGGAAGTCGAACTGACCGCCGATCTCGCGCAGATGCCGGTCACGTTCGAACAGATCCTGAACATGCGCAAGGGCGATGTTCTGCCGATCAACATTCCCGAACACATCACGGCGAAGGTCGATGGCGTGCCGGTCATGGAATGCGGCTACGGAATTTTCAATGGTCAGTACGCGTTGCGGGTCCAGAAGATGATCAGCGCAGCCGACACGATGAAGGAAGGTGGATATGAGTGACCTGAACGCAAAGCCTGAAGCCGAACTGGCCGCCGACGCAGCCGGCGCCGAAGACGACGCGGCGATGGCGGACTGGGCCAGCGCGCTGGCCGAGCAGAACGACAACACGGAAGTCAACGCGAGCGCGGCCGGCGTGTTCCAGCCGCTGTCGAAAGTCGAACCGACTTCGACGCGCAACGACATCGACATGATCCTGGACATTCCCGTCCAGATGACCGTCGAACTCGGCCGCACCAAGATCGCGATCCGCAACCTGCTGCAGCTCGCGCAAGGTTCGGTGGTGGAACTGGACGGGATGGCCGGCGAGCCGATGGACGTGCTCGTCAACGGCTGTCTGATCGCGCAAGGTGAAGTGGTGGTGGTGAACGACAAGTTCGGTATCCGCCTGACCGACATCATCACGCCGTCCGAACGTATCCGGAAGTTGAATCGATGAAACGCGTTGTCCGTCGCGCCGTGCCGCATGCGTCGCGTAGTGTTCTTCAACGCGCCGTGTTCGCGGCGAATGTAGCGGCCGCCTCGGCACTGACGTTCGCACTGGCAACGGCGCCGCTCGCTGCGCACGCGGCCGACATGAACGCGGTCAACAACGCCGCGAAAATGGCCACGGGCGTCGCCTCGGGTGTCGGCGCAGGCACGGCCGTTCCGGCGCTCGGCGTCGGCGCGGTGTTGCAAACGATCGTCGGCCTGCTGGTCGTGATCGGTCTGGTGTTCGGTTGCGCGTGGCTCGCGCGCCGCCTGGGCTTGCAGCCGGCGAACCGCGGCGGCCTCGTGAAGACGATCGGCGGCGCCTCGCTCGGCGGCAAGGAGCGGGTCGCGGTGGTCGAGATCGGCGCGACGTGGCTCGTGCTCGGCACGGCGCCAGGCAACGTGCGTCTTTTGCATACGATGCCGGCGGGTTCGGCCACGGCCGATGCGGCCGGCGGCACGCAGCCCGGCGCACCTGCTATGGCTGGAACGAGCGCGGCGTTGCCGGGCACCTTCGGCCAACGCTTTCGCGACGCTTTGAAAGGCGAAGTAGGCAAACGTTTCAACGGGCAAGGCGGCGGAGTTCGGTAATGCAGTTCAGTCTTCAATCAGCGCGTGAAGCGCAATCCCCGCGCGCGTCTCGCGCCGCCTCGAAAGTGATTCCCGTGTTGCGCCGCATGGCACCTGTGGCGCTGCCGGCTCTGATGCTCGCGCTGCCGACGCTGTCGTTCGCGCAAACCGCCGGCTTGCCGGCGTTCAACACGAGCCCCGGCCCGAACGGCGGCACGACGTACTCGCTGAGCGTGCAGACGATGCTGCTGCTCACGATGCTGTCGTTCCTGCCCGCCATGGTGCTGATGATGACGAGCTTCACGCGCATCATCATCGTGTTGTCGCTGCTGCGCCAGGCGCTCGGCACGACCACCACGCCGCCGAACCAGGTGCTGGTCGGCCTCGCGATGTTCCTCACGCTGTTCGTGATGTCGCCGGTGCTCGACAAGGCCTACACTGATGGCTACAAGCCGTTCTCCGAAGGCTCGATGCCGATGGAGCAGGCGGTCAACCGCGGCCTCGCGCCGTTCAAGACCTTCATGCTGCGTCAGACCCGCGAAAGCGATCTCGCGCTGTTCGCCCGCATCTCGCACGCCGCGCCGATGCAAGGTCCCGAAGACGTGCCTCTGTCGCTGCTGGTGCCCTCGTTCGTGACGAGCGAACTGAAAACCGGCTTCCAGATCGGCTTCACGATTTTTATTCCGTTCCTCATCATCGACATGGTGGTGGCGAGCGTGCTGATGTCGATGGGCATGATGATGGTGTCGCCCGCCACGATTTCGCTGCCGTTCAAGCTGATGCTGTTCGTGCTGGTCGACGGCTGGCAGCTGCTGCTCGGCTCGCTCGCGCAGAGCTTTGTTTAAGCGCCGCGCGCGGTGGCGTCACTTAACCGCGCCTCTTCACCCTTCACGCTTCCGGTCGAATCGCCATGAATCAAGAATCCGTCATGACGCTCGCGCACCAGGCCATGTATGTCGGCCTGCTGCTCGCCGCGCCGCTCTTGCTGGTCGCCCTGGTGGTCGGTCTGGTGGTGAGCCTGTTCCAGGCCGCCACGCAGATCAACGAAAGCACGCTGTCGTTCATTCCGAAGCTGCTTGCGATTGCCGTCACGATGGTGATCGCCGGCCCGTGGATGCTGACGACCATGCTCGACTATCTGCGCCAGACGCTCACCAACATCCCGACGCTCGTCAACTGAGCGCCGCGCCGGTCTTTTCCCTCCGTTCCCCGCCGTCATGTTTTCCGTCACCTACGCGCAACTGAACGCCTGGCTCACCGCGTTCCTGTGGCCGTTCGTGCGGATTCTCGCGCTGGTCGCGACCGCGCCGGTGCTCGGCAACCGCGCGCTGCCGATGCGCGTGAAGATCGGCCTCGCGGCCTTCGTCACGATCATCGTCGCGCCCACGCTCGGCGCGCTGCCGCAGGTCACGGTGTTTTCCGCGGAAGGCGTGTGGATCATCGTCAACCAGTTCCTGATCGGCATCGCGCTCGGCGTGACGATGCAGATCGTCTTTCAGGCGATCAGCGCGACCGGCGATTTCGTCGGCCTGGGGATGGGTCTCGGCTTTGCGACCTTCTTCGATGCGCAGGCGAGCAGTTCGAGCCAGGTGCTGTCGAGCTACATGAACACCATCGCAATGCTGGTGTTTCTGGTGATCGACGGCCATCTGCAAATGATCAGCGCGCTGCTCGCCACGTTCCAGTCGGTGCCGGTGTCGGCGAACATTCTCGGCGCGCCCGGCTGGCGCACGCTGGCGAATTTCGGCAGCACGGTGTTTTCGGCGGGCCTGCTGCTGTCGCTGCCGGTGGTCGTGGCGCTTCTCATCACCAATCTCGCGCTCGGCATTCTGAACCGCGCCGCGCCGCAAATCGGCGTGTTCCAGATCGGCTTTCCGCTGACGATGCTGATCGGCATGCTGCTTTTGCAGTTGATGATCCCGAACATGATCCCGTTCTTCATGCGCCTCTTCGATGTCGGCATCGATCAGATGGGGCGCGTGGCGGCGGGTTTCAGGTAGCGAAGTTTTGGGTAACGCAAAACGAAGAAGGGCGGAACCGGCTCACACCGGCTTCCGCCCTTCTTCGTTTCAGATCGACTCCCTGATCAGTCCAGATACTGGAACAGCGAGATGCTCTGAATCTTCGCGAACGCCTGTTGCGCCGCCTGCAGCGCGTTTTGCGTCATCGTGTACTTGCCGATCGTCTTGGCCATGTCGGTTTGCGTCAGATCCGCGAGGTTGCTCGTGGTCTGCAACGTGTTGGTCTGCGTGACCGTCTGCAATGCCTGCACTTCCTGTTCGCGGCCGCCCACCGCCGCCTGCGCGGTCACCACGTTGTTCATGGTGTTCTCGAGCTGGGTCATGCTGGTGGTCAGCGCGCTCTGGAAGCTGGCCGTCGAGGCGCCGCCCGACACCGGCGTTTGCAACGTGGTGATCAGCTGGCTCAGATTGGCGAACACGTCCATGCTGCCTTGCGTGGCGGGCGTCACCGTGAAGCTGTCGCCCGCGTTCGGCGCGCCGGTGATCGTCACCGACTGGCCGCCGAGCGTGATCGCCGAGCCGGCCGTGAACGCTTGCGGCGTGCCGGTCGTGACCGCGCCGGTGGCCGGATCGGTCGAACTGATCGCGTAGGTGGTCGCCGACGAGAAATTGATCTGGTACGTGTCCGCGTTGGTCGGATCGGTCGGGTTCGTCAGGCTCACGCTGCTGATCACGCCGGTGCCGGTATTGCCGGTCGTCGCGGCCGGCACCGCGCTGGTGCCGATCGGCGCGACGCTGCCGAAGATCGAGAGGCCGTTGTCGCCCGTCTGAATGACGTGCGAGTCGGTGATCTGCACGACCGGCGTGCCGGTGTCGCCCGAATACGTCACGACGCCGGCCGCATTCGTGGTGTACGGCTGGGCGCTGGTTTGATAACCGGCGAACAGGTAGTTGCCCTGCGGGTCGGTCGAGTTGGCGAGCGTCATCAACTGGCTGCGCAAGCTCTCCAGTTGCGTCGCGATCGCGCCGCGGTCGCCGTCGTTCAGCGACCCGTCGCCCGCGCGCAGCACCAGCGTGTGAATGCTTTGCAGCACGGTGTTGACGCTGCCGAGCGTGGTGTCTTCCTGTTGCAGCGACGCGAGCGCGGTGCTCTGGTTGCTCGTGAACTGCGCGAGCGTCGTCGCCGTCGAGCTCAGCTGCACGGCCTGGGCGGCGCCGAGCGGATTGTCCGACGGCGTCGAGAGGCTTACGCCGCTCGAAATCTGCGCGTACAACTGCGACAGCTGAGCTTGCTGATCGCTCATCGTCGCGACGTTCATGTTGAAGTACTGCGTACTGGAGATGCGCATGTTCAACGCCTCACTGGAAGATGCCGAGCAGCGTCTGGAACAGGGTCTGCGCGGTCTGAATGACCTTGCTGTTGGCCTGATAGAGCTGCTGATACTGAAGCAGGTTGGCTGCTTCCTCGTTGATGTTCACGCCCGAGACGGACTGCTGCGCGGTGGTGATCTGTGTCACCAGCGAGGCCTGCGCCGTACTCGAGGTCTGGAGCTGATTCGTCTGATTGCCGATCTGGTTCACGTAGTTCGCATACGCGCCCGTCAGCGTGACCGTGCCGCTCGCCAACGCTTTCGCGGTGGACAGGTTCGACAACGCGAGCGCATTGCGCCCGTCGTTGGTCGCGCCGGTGTTCGGACCGATCGTGAACTTGTCGCCGGCAGCCGGCGCGCCGCTGATCGTCACCGAGACGTTGTTCATCTCGCCGGCGGTCGTGTTGTTGATCGTCAGCGTCGCGCCGGTGCTCGACGAATACGGCACCACGGTCGCCGCGCTGGTGATCGGATACGTGGTCGCGGGCGAGCCCGCCACCGTCACCGTCGAACCCACCGGGAAGCCGGACAAGCCCGTGCCGTCGTAGGACAGCGTGGTGGTCGAATTCGGCATGGTGTAGCCGGCTGTCACCGAGCCTTGCGTGATCGTGCCGGTACCCGTATTGGTCGACGCGGCCGCGCCCAGCACCGGCGCCGCGGCGGCGATCGCGGAAGCGTCGGTGGTCGCGGTGGCGAAGCTGTTCAGCGCGCCGCGCGTCGGCTCGACCGTGAACGAGTCGCCGGCGTTCATCGTGCCGGTGGTCGAGAAATTCAGGCCGTTGATCGGCTGGCTCAGATTGGTCGCCGAACCCACCACCGTGCCGCTCGAATTGTCGGTCAGCGTGTAGGTGGTGCCGTTGAAGGCCAGCGTGTAGTCGCCGGTGGTCGGCTGCGTGGGGTCCGCGAACGACACGTTCAACGACGCGTTCCCGGTGTTCTGCGTGCTCGCGTAGATCGTCGGGCCGCCCACCGAGAACAGCGCGCCACCCTTGGCGCCGGCGAGCGTGATGCCGAGGCCGTTCTGTGCGTTGACCTGCGAAGCGAAGCTCACGGCGATCGCGCCGAGTTGCGCTTCGCCCGGATCGAGCGTCTGGCTGCGAAACGCGAGGAGACCGCCGAGCGTGCCGCCCTCAACCTTGCTGTCGGGCAGATTCTGCGGCGCGGCGGCCGGATTCGCGCCCGCCTGGCCGAGGTACTGCACGGACAGTTCGCTGGTGTCGCCGGTAGACGGCGCCGTACCCAGGTTGTAGCTGTTGCCGGACGACACGAGCGGCTGACCGTTGCTCATGAACACGCTGTAGCTGCCGTTGCTGTTGACGACGTTCACGCCGATCAGTTGCGACAGATTCGACACGGCAAGGTCGCGCTGATCGAGCAGCTGATTCGGCGGCTGACCTTGCGTGCTGGCCGCGGTGATCTGCCCGTTCAACTGCGCGATCTGCTGCGAGTAGCTGTTGATCTGCGAAACCGTGTTGGTGAGTTGCGTGTTGACGCTCTGACGCAGCGCGTCGTACTGCTCGCCCGCGGCGTTGATCTGGTTCGCGAGCGTCTGCGCGCCGCTCATCGCGGTCTGACGGGTGGCAAGACTCGACGCGTCGTTCGAGACGTTCTGCAAACCGGTGAAATAGCTGGTGATCGCGCTCGCAATCCCGGCGGTCGGACTGCCGATCAGATTGTTCAGCTGCGAGATCAGCGTGTTGTAGGTCGACAGCGAACTGCTCGAGCTCTGCGCGTTGTTCAGCTCAGTGGTCAGATACTGGCTGTACTGGCGCGTCACGGTGACGGTCGAGACGCCCTGCGGCAGATAGCCGGAACCCGTGTACTGGCCGCCGCTTTCCGCATAGACCGGCGTTTCGATGGTGTAGCCCGGCGTCGACGCGTTGCTGATGTTCTGGCCGGTCGTCGTGAGTCCCCACTGGGCTGCGTTCAGTCCACTGAGGCCGAGATTGATGAGATTGGACATGCGTCATCCTGAAGGGCGACAGCGTACACATGCCGCCGCGTTACTTGAACTTACTGTTTAACGGCCCCGGTAAGGAAAAATTGAGGCCATTGCGATGCGTGTTCGACGTTTGTTTCAACGTTTGCGAGGCGCGTGCGAGGCGTGTGCCACGAGGCTTTCGCCTGTCACCGCACCAGCGAACGGCGCTTCATCTCAAGTTGGGTGATCAGCCGTTGCAGCGTGTTTTCGGCGCTGCCCGGCAGCGTCAGAAAACGGAAACCGAGTTGGTAGCGCTGCGTGCCGTTCGGCAGCGCGATGGAACGATGCGACACGAGTTGCAGATCGAGCGAAAGCCGGCCAAGCGCGCCGAACGACAGCTCGCAATCCTCCAGGCAGGTGCCCATCGGCAATTCGGCCACGCGTTCGTCCGCGGTGCGCATGCCGACGCCGCCGAGAGACAGATCGCGCACCTCGAAGCGGAACGTATCGCCGTCGGGCAAGCGGCCGCTGCATGTGTACGGGTCGAGAATCGGTGCGTCGACGCGGAAATACTCGCGGCGCTGCACGTAGAACAGCACTTCGGGAAAGCCGGCCTCGAAGGCGGGCATGCCTTCAAAACGGGTCTCGCGCGGCGCGACGGTGACGAATTCCATCCGCACGCCGTCGGGCGCGGCGTGGAACTGGCAGCGCGGCGCGGCGAGCAGCCCCTTGTTCTGATCGGACAACGCGCCCCAATCGAAGGTGAAGGTGCGTCCGCGCACATCCACGTCGAGCAGGCGCGTGACGAGCTGACCGCCGGGGTATTGAACGGTGAGGAAATCGCCCCGATTGACGAGGTTGCGCAACTGAACGCCGATCTCGAGCGGATTGCGACGGCCGAAATCATTCGCACTGTCGTCTAGCGGGGCGTGCGGCTGGCCGGGTGCGTCGGTATGGCCGTTCGACTGGTTAGTATCCATGGGCTTGCCGGTATGCATGTTCTTGCGGGCGCGTGCCAAGGCTCCTGCCGGGGCTTTCGCGCGGTCTTCGTCGAAGCCGCGGCACGCGCATTCAACCGGACTTTAAAGCGTATTCCGGTCTCGGGTCTAACTGATTAGCGGCAGCATGCGCCCAAAATTTAGGGGCATGTAATGAAATATTTGCCGCAAACGTTAAAACGCCGATAGCCGTCACGCGGCTGGACCGGCCACCCGGGGGCGGCCGGCCTCGTCCGTCTTGTTATGCACCTGGCCCCGTCGCGTGCATGGCTTTAATCGGAAAATCGAACTTCACGAGCAGGTGTCGACTGCCACCGGATAACTGCATCAACGGCGGTTCAGGCCATCTTCTGCATGATGGACATCAGCTTTTTCGCGTAATGCGGATCGGTTGCGTAACCCGCGCGCTGCATGCCGTGAGCAAAACCGTTCACGTCATGCGCCGAGTTAATCACTTGCGCGTAACGCGGATTGCCCTTGAGCAGGTTCGCGTAGTCGGTCATCGCTTCCTGATACGAATCGTATGCGCGGAATTTCTCGACCACGCGTTGCGGCTTGCCGTTCACGTACTCGGTGGTCATGGTGGAGACGGTCTTGCCCGCCCAGTCTTTCGACGCCTTGATGCCGAACACGTTGTGGCTGGGCGAGCCGTCCGCCTTCCTGATCTCGCTCTTGCCCCAGCCCGATTCGAGCGCCGCCTGACCGATGATGAAGCGCGCCGGAATGCCGGTCGCGGCGCTTGCCGCTTGCGCCGGCGCAGCAAGCTTGTCGACGAAGGCGTCGACCTTCGGCGAGCTGCCGTCGCCCTTGATCGGCGGCGTGAGCGCGCTGTTGGCCGAGTAGCCCTTGCCCATCGCGAGCTGGCCGTTGGCCTGCGCATTGCCGTAGGCCTTGGCGAGCGCGTTGAGCGCCGCGGTCTGGCCTTCATCGCCGCCGCTGCCGCCGCCGAGCGTGTTGGCCATGCCGGCGAGACCGCCCGCGCCGTTCGCGCCGCTCACCTGCATGCCCTGATTGCGCATCATCTGCTTGAGCATCGCGTCGGCGACGCCGATACCCTTCTGCGAAAGGTGTTGCGACAACTGCTGATCCATCATCGACGTGAAAGTGGCGCTGTCGTGCGAATCGAACGGGCCGTCCTGCGGCGTCGCATCGCGCATGCTCTTCAGCATCATCTGCGTGAACACCGCGTCGAACTGCTGCGCGGCCATCTTCATGCCGGCTTGCGGCGAAGCCTTGGCCTGCGCGCTCAGCTTCGCAAAACCTTGCACGTCGAGCGCGAAGCGCTGGGTCAGATCGTTCGCCGAAGCGGCGGAATTGGTCGTATCCGAATTCATCCTGTCTCTTCCTTAGATGATTTCCAGGTCGGCGCGCAGAGCACCCGCCGCTTTCATGGCCTGCAGGATCGACATCAGATCCGCGGGCGTCGCGCCCAATGCGTTGAGCGCCTTGACCACCTCGGCAAGGTTCGCGCCGGCGGTCACCAGCTTCAATGCGCCGTTGTCCTGCTTCATCTGAATCTGCGACTGCCTGGCCGCCACCGTCTGGCCGTTCGAGAACGGGCCCGGCTGGCTCACCACCGGCTGCGTGTTGATCACGACCGACAGGTTGCCGTGCGCGACCGCGCAGCTTTGCAGCGTGACCATCTGGTTCATCACGATCGAGCCGGTGCGCGCGTTCAGGATCACCTTCGCGGCGGCTTGCCCCGGCTTCACGTCGAGGTTCTGCAATTGCGCCATGAAGGCGACCTGCTGTTCGGGATCGGCCGGCGCGCGCAGTTGAACCGTGCGGCCGTCGAGCGCGGACGCCGTGCCGCTGCCGAATGCGTTGTTGACCGCCGCCACCACACGCTGCGTGGTGTCGTAGTCCATGTCGTTCAGTTCGAGCTGCATCGTGCCCGCTTGCGACACCGAGGTCGGCACCGCGCGCTCGACGATCGCGCCGCCGGCGATGCGGCCCGCATTGAGTGTGTTCACCTGCACCTTGCTGCCGTTCGCGCTCGCGCCGGCGCCGCCGATCGCCACATTGCCCTGGCCGAGCGCATACACCTGGCCGTCCGCGCCCTTCAGCGGCGTGAGCAGCAGCGTGCCGCCGCGCAGGCTCTTCGCATTGCCGAGCGAGGACACCGTCACGTCGATCGCTTCACCGGGACGCGCGAACGGCGGCAGCACCGCCGTCACCATCACCGCGGCGACGTTCTTCAACTGGATGTTCGACAGCGACGACTGCGAATTGCTCGAACCGGCCGCCTGGTTGTTGATCGAGATGCCGAGGTTCGCCAGCATGTTGGCGAGCGTCTGCGTGGTGAACGGCGTCTGCGTGGTCTGGTCGCCGGTGCCGTCGAGGCCGACGACGAGGCCGTAGCCGATCAGCGGGTTGTCGCGCACGCCCTGAATCTGCACGAGATCCTTCAAACGTTCGGCATGAGCGGGCGTCGCCGCCGGCAGCACCGCGCAGGCGAGCGCGACGAAGGCCAGCGCGCGGCCGAGATGGCCGAAGCGCGCGAGGCGGCGGGAGCGGGAGAAGACGGTACGCATGATCACCACGGCGACACGTTGAGAAAGAAGCGCTGCAGCCAGCCCATGTTCTGCGCCTCGTCGAGATAGCCCTTCGCGGAGTATTCGATTTTCGCGTCGGCCACCTGGGTCGAGTACACGGCGTTCAGGTTGGAAATCGTGTTCGGATTGACGACGCCGGAGAAGCGCACGAATTCGTTGCCCTGGTTGATGAGCATCTGCTTCTCGCCGCTCACCATCAGATTGCCGTTCGGCAGCACGCCCGTCACCGTCACGGTGATCGTGCCGTTGAACGTGTTCGACGCGTTCGCGCCGCCGGTCGCCTTGAACGTGTTGGCGCCGTTCGCGCTCAGGTTGACCTTGCCGAACAGTCCGCCGAGAAAGCCGGCCGTCGGCACGTCGAAGTTGGTGTCGCCGCTGCGGTTCGCACCCGTGCCCGAGGACTTCGTCGCGTTGACGTTTTCCTGGATCACGATCGTCAGGATGTCGCCGACATTGCGCGGGCGCTGGTCTTCGAACAGCGGCCTGCCCGCGTAACCCGGGTTGTAGATCGAGCCCGGCGATTGCATTGCGGGCGGCATCGGCGGCAGCGCCGTCATCGGTTGCTGCGTGATCGGCTGCTTCGGCACGAGGCCGCAGCCGCCCAGCGCGGCGAACAGCGTGAGCTGCGCGAGCGCGAGCGCGGTGCGTGAGTGAACCGGGTTACGAGTGAAATGCGACATCCTGATTACCGCCTGTTCTTACCGCTGTTAATTCCCAGTTCCTCAAACCTGCATCTGGCTGAGCGTCTGCAGCATCTGGTCGGACGTGGTCACGGCCTTGCTGTTGATTTCGTAAGCCCGCTGCGTCTGGATCATGTTCACCAGTTCCTGCACCACGTTCACGTTCGATGCTTCCACGTAGCCCTGATTCAGCGTGCCGGCGCCGTTCAGGCCCGGTTGCGCGATGTTCGGCGCGCCCGACGAAGCGGTTTCCGCGAACAGGTTTTCGCCCTTCGCATCCAGACCGGCCGGGTTGATGAAGGTCGCGAGCTGCATCGAGCCGAGCTGCTGGCTGGCGGTCGAGCCGGCCACGGTGATCGACACCACGCCGTCGCTGCCGATGGTGAGCGAGGTCGCGTTGTTCGGGATCGTGATGGCCGGAATCACCTGGTAGCCGCTCGACGTGACGAGCTGGCCCTGCGCGTTGGTCTGGAACGAACCGTCGCGGGTGTAGGCGGTCGTGCCGTCGGGCATCTGCACCTGGAAAAAGCCCTGGCCGTTAATGGCGACGTCTTTCGAGTTACCGGTCTGCTGCAGGTTGCCCTGCGTATACAGACGCTCGGTGGCGACCTGTTGCACGCCGGTGCCGAGCTGAATGCCGGACGGCAGTTCGGTTTGTTGCGTCGAGTTCGCGCCGGGCTGGCGGATGGTCTGATACAGCAGATCCTCGAACACCGCGCGCGAGCCCTTGAAGCCGTTGGTGCTGACGTTCGCGAGGTTGTTCGAGATCACGTCCATCTGCGCCTGCTGCGCATTCATGCCGGTGGCGGCGATGTAAAGTGAGCGATTCACAATTCTTCTCCTGGGTGCCGGGGCAACCCGTTAGCTAAAGCTGAGCAGCTGGTTGGCGGACTGATCGTTCTTGTCGGCGCTTTCCAGCAGCTTGGTCTGCATCTGGAACTGGCGTGCGTTGGTGATCATCGCGACCATCGCGCTGACCGGATTCACGTTGCTGCCTTCGAGCGATGCGGGCGCCAGCGCGACGGCCGGATCAGCGTCCGCGGGATTGCCGTCGGCGGTGCGAAAGAGGCCGTCGTCGCCGCGCGAGAGCGTCTGCGGATCGGGATTCACCAGCTTCAGCTGATCGACCACCACCACGGCCGTCGGCGGATCGCCGGGCGTGAGCGCGGAGACCGAGCCGTCCTTGCCGATGGTGATCTCCGCACCCGGCGGCACCGCTATCGGGCCGCCGTTGCCGAGCACCACCTGATTGGTGGCGTTCACCAGTTGACCGTTTTCGTCGACGTGCAGATTGCCGGCGCGCGTGTAAGCCTCGCCGCCGTCGGCGGTTTGCACGGCCAGCCAGCCCGGACCCTGAATCGCCACGTCGAGCGGATTGCCCGTCTGCTGGATCGGCCCCGGCGTGTAGTCGGCGCCAGGCGTCGACGACAGCACGAAGGTGCGCGTGGTGTCGTCGTTGATCGAACTGCCGTCGCCGAACGACATCGGCACGGCACGGAAAGTCGCAAGCTGCGCGCGAAAGCCGGTGGTCGAGGCATTCGCCAGGTTGTTCGCGACGATGGCCTGCTGTTCGAGCGCTTGTGTGCTGCCCGACATCGCGGTGTAGATCAGCCGATCCATGATGAGTGGGTCCCGGTCGCTTACAGGTTGATCAGGGTCTGGTCGACGGTCTGCTGGGTCTTGATCGTCTGCGCGTTCGCTTGATAGTTGCGTTGCGCGGTGATCAGGTCCACCAGCTGGCTCGTCAGATCGACGTTCGAGTTTTCCACCGCGCCGCCTTGCAGCACGCCGTGGTTGGTCGATCCCGGCGTGGAAATCTGCGCCGCGCCCGACGCCGAGGTCTGCTGGAACTCGTTGTTGCCGAGGTTCACGAGACCGTTCTGGTTCGCGAAGTTGGCAAGCGCGATCTGGCCGAGCGAGGCGGTTTGCTGGTTCGAGTAGTTGCCCGTCAGCGTGCCGTCGGCGGCGATCGTGAAGCTCGTCAGCGTGCCGGCCGCGTAGCCGTCGGGCTGCAGCGAGTTCACGCCGTTCTGCCCGCCGTACTGCGTCGTGCCGGAGATGTTCAGCGCAAGACTTTGCGGCGTCGACGAACCGTCTGTGGTCGGGATCGAGAAGTTGAACACGAACGGCGTGGTGGTGGCGGTGCCGGACGCGTCGGTCGTGCCGAGCAGCGTGCCCGACGAATTGAAGTTCGCGTGGCCGACGAGTTGCGCCGTGCCCGTCGAGGTGCCCGCGTACACGTCCCACGTGCCCGCCGAGGTCTTGGCGAAATACATGTTGACCGTCTGCGAGCCGCCGAGCGTGTCGTAGACTGTCGTGCTGGTCGAGTAGTTATACGTCGACGAACTGTTCTGGTCGAACGCCACCGCGGTCGGCGCGATCGTGTAGCTGTCGCTGGCCGCCGGCACGCCGCTGAACGTGATGGTCTGGCCGTTGCCGAGCGGGATCGAGGTGCCGGCCGTGTACGTGCCGGTGGTCGAGGTGCCGAGCGTGTTGTCCGTCACCGTGTAGGCGGTCGCGCTCGTGAACGTGACGGTGTAGTTATCGTTGTTCGTGCCCGACGCGGTGTTCGTGATCGTCGCGCCGGTGGTGGTGAGCGTGCCGGTGTTGGTGCCGCCGGCCGTCACGGTCGGCGTGCCGAGCATCAGCGGGTCCTGCGCGTTCAGGTTCAGGCCGGCGGCGATGTTGGTCGTCGCTTTCGGTGCGATGTTCGCGGTCGGCACGCTGAGCGGCACGGTTTGCGCGGTGTTGATGATGCCCGAGCTGTTCGCGGCATAACCCATCAACTGCAGACCTTGTGCGTTCGTGATGAAGCCGTTCTTGTCGAGCTGGAACACGCCGTTGCGCGAATACACCAGCGAGCCGTTGTTCGACAGCTGAAAGAAGCCGTTGCCGTTGATCGCGACGTCGAGCGCCTGGTTCGTGCTCGTGATCGTGCCTTGCGAGAACTGTTGCTGCACGTTCGCGAGCTTCGTGCCGATGCCGACCTGATTGCCGACCGCGGTCGCCACCGAATTCGCGTACATGTCCGCGAATTGCGCGGCGCCGCTCTTGAAGCCAACCGTATTCGCGTTGGCAATGTTGTTGCCGATCACGTCGAGATCGCTCGACGAGGCGGACAAACCACTCAAACCTTGTTGGTAACCCATGACGGTCTCCGTATCTGGAAAGTCGTAACTAACTGAACTTGAATCAGAGGATGGCGGCGACACTGGACAGCCCGACGGTCGTGCCGTTCGACAACACGAGGCCCGGCGTGCCGCTGCTCTGCATGACGACGCTTTGCACCGTCGCGCCCGCGAGCGTGGTGGCCGTCGCCTGCTGGCCGTTGATCGTGCCGACCGCGCTGATCGTGTAGGTGCCGTCGGCGAGGGTGTTGCCGGCGGAGTCGGTTGGCGTCCAGCCCACCGGAATCGTGCCGGCCGACTGCTTGCCAAGGTCGAGCGTGTTGACGATCTGGCCCGCGGAGTTCTTCACCACCACCTGCAGATCGGTCACCGAGTTGGCGAGTTGCACGCCGAACGAGCTGGCCTTGCCGCTCGCGACCGTCACCGAGCTGCCCGGCGCGAGCACGGTCGAGCCGATCAACAGCGCGGCTTGCGACTGCTGGCCCGCCGAGAGTTGCGTCGCCAGCGAGCTGAGCGACGTGTTCAACTGGCCGATGCCCGACACCGTACTGATCTGCGCGAGTTGCGAGGTCATCTGCGAGCTGTCCATCGGACTGGTCGGGTCCTGGTTTTTCAACTGCGCGACGAGCAATTGCAGAAAGGTGTTCTGCAGATCGGTCGCCGAGGTGCCCGAGGTGCTGCTCGTCGAACTCGTCGAGCTCGAGGCACTGCTCGTGCCGTTCATCGTATCGAGCAGCGTCTGCGACACGGTCGTGCCGTTGCTGCCGATGGAAGTATTGGTGGTCAAGGAGCTCTCCTCAGGTTCCGATCGTGAGCGTTTTCAGCATCAATGTCTTGGCGGTGTTCAGGGTCTCGACGTTGGCCTGGTACGAGCGCGACGCCGAGATCATGTTGACCATTTCCTGCACCGGGTCGACGTTGGGCAACGTGACGTAACCGTCCGCGTTGGCCGCCGGGTTGCCGGGGTCGTAGGCGGTCTTCATCGGCGTGGGGTCGTCGACCACGCCGGTGACCTGCACGCCGCCGACTTGCTGGCCGGAGCCCGAGCGCGCGCCGCCGATCGGGTTCACCGCGAACACGACCTGCTTGGCCTTGTACGGCTGGCCGTCCGGACCGGTCGTGCTGTCCGCGTTGGCGAGATTGGACGCCGTCACGTTGAGCCGTTGCGACTGCGCGGACATCGCGGAGCCTGCAACACCGAAAATATTCATCAAAGATGGCATGTTTCCTCACCTCTCCTGTGTCGATCGGAGTTAGTGCTTCAGCACTTACTCCGGTCCCATGCAACGCTGTCGATCGGAGTTAGTGCTTCAGCGCTTACTCCGATCCCATGCAACGCAGTTGCACCCGGTTCGACCCGGCTTCAAGTTAAATCCCGTAGCGATTGTTTTTGCTCAGTTGCCGCGGCGGCATGAGTCGTCTCGCCGCCGCGTTACATCCGCGTGTTGAATCTGTTGATGCGAATCACGAACCCGACTGGATCGCGGCCAGCATCGTCTTGATCTGGCTCGACAACACCGTCATGCCCGATTCGAAATGCAGCGTGTTGTCCGCGAACTGCACCCGCTCGGTATCGATGTCGACTGTGTTGCCGTCGAGCGCGGGTTGCGTCGGAATGCGGTATTGCAGCTTGCCGTAGTCGTCAGGCGTGCCGCCGCTCGGCGTCAGCGTCGTCTTGCCGGACATGTGGCTCGGCGCGGTCGCCGCCATCGACATGCCGCCTGTCACGCCCGCGGGCTGCGCCATGGCGAGTGTCGAATTGTTCGACGCGGCCACGCCGGCGCCGCCGCCGGTTTTCTTCAACGCGCCGGCGAGCGACGAGGCGAAGTCGACGTCGCGCGCCTTGTACCCAGGGGTGTCGGCGTTGGCGATATTCGACGACAGCAGCTCCTGCCGGTAAGCGCGCACATCGAGCGCTTCACGGCCAAAGGCGAATTCGGCATCGAGTTTGTCCAGCATAAGAATCTCCGGAGAACGTTCCCGAGGCTTCCCGTGCATGCCTCGCGTGAGGACTGCGTCAAGCGGGAAGACCTTTTTGCATGAAGTGCATCTTATGGGTCGAACGCAAGGGGCAATCGGACGAATAACCGGTAAAGGGGGCTTCTATTCAACGTTTGCGCAAAGGGGGCGCTCACTAGAATGCAAGGCGTACCGATGCATTCGATGGAGAAACGCGATGGACCAACCCACTTTCGATTCGACGCACCGCGCGAGCCGCGCGGCGGCGCATCGCGTGGGTCGGGGCGCGGTTCGCCTCACCGCGCGCCTCGCCACGCGGCTCATATTGAGTTCGGCGCTGTGCGTGCCGGCCGGCGTGCTATTGACGGCGCATGCCGCGCAGGCTCAGGAAGCCGGCGGCCCGATCGTGATTCCCGGCCCGGGCGAAAAGAATCCGGCCGCGCTCGCCGATCTCGCCGAACACATGCAGACGACGCCGGCGAAACGCATGGGCTCCGCTGCGACGCTCGCCGCGGCCACCGCGCAGTCGCTCACGCCGGGGCCGGCCGCGCGCGACGCCGATCAGTTCACGCGCGCCGCCAACGCGAGCGGCTCGATCGTCATTCCGGGCTCGGGCGAATCGCCCGCCACGCCGCAGATGGTCCGCACCAGTTTCAAACCCGAAGCGAACGGCGTCGTGACGATTCCCGCAGCCAGCGCCAATTCGGGCGCGGCCAGTCCGGCGACGGGTGTCCCCAAGGTCAATGTCGCGCCAGGTTCGCGCCAGGCCGTCCCGGTTGTTGTCACTCCGGCGCCGCAAGCAAACGGCGGGCGGCAAGCCACGGGCGTTCAGCCGGTGGCGGCCAATGCGCCGAGCAAAGCGTCCCTCAACGCGCCGGTCAATGCGCCCGCCGACGCGTCCGCAACGGGCGGCTTCGACAGTCTTGCCTCGCGCGGTGAGCCGCCGCAGTTTGGCGCGAACGGCAAGCCGATCGTGACCAGGGCGGCTACGGCGTCAACTCCTGCGCCGATGCCCGCCACGATCGCTCGCACGCCGGCCACGCGCCAGGCGGCGGCGTCCGCCGCACAGCAGAATCCGCGCGGCGCGCCGCTCGCGCAAGCAGCCCCCCTGCCCGGCCAGCAGGACCCCGAAGCGATCCGCAGCGCCGCGCTCGCGTTTTTGCAGCAGCAATCCGCCGGCTTGCCCGGCAAGGTCGAGATCACCGTCGCGCCGGCGTTTCCGCGCGGCCTCGCGGCCTGCACGATGATCGAGCCGTTCATGCCGAGCGGCGCGCGCCTGTGGGGCCGCATGACCGTCGGCGTGCGCTGCGCCGGTGAGAAGCCGTGGACCATTTACCTGCAGGCGCGCATCTCGCTGCGCGCCACCTACTACCTGGCCGCCCGCGCGATGGCGCCGGGCGAAGTGCTCAGCGCCGCCGACCTGGTCGCGCGTGACGGCGACCTGACCGGCTTGCCGCAGGCGATCGTGACAGACCCGTCGCAGGCGGTCGGCTCGGTCACACTCACGCGTGTCGCTGCCGGCATGCCGCTGCGCCGCGACATGCTGAAGAGCGCGTCGACGGTATCGATCGGACAGACGGTGCGGGTCGTCGCAGCCGGCGAGGGTTTCGCGATTTCGGCCGAAGGCAGCGCGATGAGCAACGCGTCGCCGGGTCAGCAGGTGCGGGTGAAGACGGCCAACGGCCAGATCATTTCCGGCATCGTGAAAGACGGCTCGACGGTCGAGATTCAGCTATGAACCAGCGCGGCATCCGCGCGAATGCGGCGAGATCCATGACAGGCGGCAGATCCGCCGCGGGGTCGGATCCCCTTGAAAGACAAGGCAAAACATGGAGCGATTGCGCTAAAGTTTTGATCAGCGATTGCCGTTATCAGGATCAAATCGTTCAGGAAGCCAATCGTGAAAGTCGATTCCACAACCAAATCCAGTCTGCCGACGTTGAAGGACGCCCTGTCCCGCTCGCAACAAAGCGACGCGACGACCGCGAACAGCAACGCGCAGAGTGCGGGCGCCACCCCGCAGACCACCACCAGCGGTTCCGGCGACGCCAGCGTCAGCCTGTCGGGTCTGTCGCAGCATCTGCGCAGTCTCGCGGCGTCCGGCTCGGCCGATATCGATACGGCGCACGTCGAGTCGATCAAGCAGGCCATCAAGGACGGCTCGCTGCAGATCGATTCCGGCAAGATCGCCGACGGCGTGCTGAATACCGCGCGCGAACTGTTGCAAAGCAAAACCTCGTCGACCGGCAACTAATCGACGCATCGAAGTACGGTGACGTGCCGGGCGGCATTCGACCAACCCGGCTCGCGGACCAAGCGCGAGCCGTCGTGTTCAGCGAGTTGTTGACATGAAAGACGCCCTGCTTGCCACCCTCACCGAAGAATATTCGGCCGTCGAGGCATTCGCCTCGATTCTGACCCTCGAGACCAAGGCGCTGACCGCCTTGTCGCCGCTGGAGCTGCTGCCACCCATCGTCGAGAAGAAAACCGAGCTGATCGGCGTGCTCGCCAAGCTCGAAGCCACGCGCGACGCGCTGCTCGCCGAGATGGGCTTTCCCGTCGGCTGGCCCGGCATGGAGTTCGCGGCCAGCACCGACGAGCGGATCGCCGGCCAATGGTCGCTGCTGCAAAAGGCCGCCGACCGCGCCCGGCGCTCGAACGCGAGCAACGGCGAACTGATCCGCGTGCGGATGGACTACAACCAGCGCGCGCTCACGGCGCTGCAGGTGGCCGTACCGCAGAAGGCCGGTTTTTACGGACCGGATGGCCGTATTCCCGCACGCGCCGCCGTGTGAACGTTTTTCGCTGAACCGGCGCGTGCCTGACACGCGTGCGCGGTCGATCGAACCGCATTGAACACAAAGGGCTCGTCTTTTGACGAGCCCTTTGTGTTTTCCGGCGTCCCGCAACGGGCGTTGCACCCTTCTCCGCGCACGCGTTAGCCATCCGGCCAGGTGGCGCGGAATCGTCCGCCGCAATGACAATCACCGCTTCCCCCACTGAGGTTCTCCGCCGTCCCGCGCAGCGTTTTTACGCCGCCTCCGACGAGCAAAGCGGAGCATTGACCACTAGCGAGGTTGTGTAATCGTGTGTATGATTCCAGGAGTGCAGTATGCACAGTGCCGAGGTCGTCAAACTGATTCAAGCGGATGGTTGGCGGCTGATCCGCATATCGGGCAGCCACCATCATTTCCGGCACGCGGTAAAAGCCGGTCTCGTGACCATCCCGCATCCAAAGCGGGATCTTCCGCCCGGCACATTGAACAGCATCTTGAAACTGGCGGGTCTGAAATGAAAAACCTGATTTTCCCGATCGCGATCGAACCGGGTGACACGCACCAGGCGTTCGGCGTGGTGGTTCCGGACATTCCGGGTTGTCATTCAGCGGGCGAGACGCTGGAAGAAGCCTACGCGAACGCGAAGGAAGCGATCGAGGCGCATCTGGACACGCTGCTCGACGAAGGGTTGCCGGTTCCCGAACGGCTCACGCTGGATGAGCATCGGCGTAATCCTGACTACGCGGGTTTCACGTGGGGTTTCGTGACCACCCGGAACATCCCCGCGTTGAAGAAGGCGGTGCGCATCAATATCTCGCTGCCCGAGGCTCTGGTCCACGACATCGACCTCTACGCACAGGCGCGCGGCATGTCGCGCTCCGCGTTTCTCGCACTGGCCGCCGAACATGAGATGGCTAACGCGTGAGAAAGCCGGCCTTCAGGACGCCTCGGCGTTCGCCCAGGCCATCTCACGCAGGCGCGTGCGCAAGCGCGCCACTGCCTGGCTGTGCAACTGGCACACCCGCGATTCGCTGACTTCCATCACCGCGCCGATTTCGCGCAGATTCATGCCTCGTTCGTAGTAGAGCGACATCAGCAGCTTCTCGCGTTCCGGCAAACGGTCGATTGCCTCGACCAGCGCCGAGCGCAGGCTGTCGTCCAGCAGCGCCGAGAGCGGGTCCGAATGATCGACGCAGTAGCGGTCGAGAAACGGCTCGTCGTCGGCGGAACGGTCGAAGTCTTCGTAATAGATCAACTGGCTGCCGTGCAAGTCCTGAAGCATCGACTGATATTCGTCGAGCGGCATTTGCAGGTGTTCGGCAACCTCCGTTTCGCTCGCCGAGCGGCCCAGATTCTGTTCGACCTTGTGCACCGCGGTTTCCACTTCGCGCGACGTGCGCCGCAAGCTGCGCGGCAACCAGTCGTTGCTGCGCAACTCGTCGAGCATCGCGCCGCGAATCCGCTGGCTCGCGTAGGTCTCGAATTGCGCGCCCTGATCTTCCTTGTAGCGGCCCGCCGCGTCCAGCAGACCGATCATGCCGGCTTGAATCAGATCGTCGAGATCGACGCTCGCCGGCATTTTGGCAACGAGCTGCAAGCCGAGGCGCCGCACCAGCGGTGCGTACTTCGTCAGAACCTCGGCTTGGGAAATCTTTCCCTGAGCGTTATACATCGTGCTCCCCTTGTCCATGTGCCGCCTCTCAGGCGTGCTGCGCAGACGGTTGGTCGGCGTGTTGCGCCGCTGTAACTGTCGCAGGCGCCCTCCAGGGCGTGTGCGACGACATCGCTGGCCGCATCGGCCAGTACTGCAATTCGGCGGCGAGGTGCCGGAAGTCGCGCGCGGCCGGTGTCGATGGGAACGCATCGACAACACAACGCGACAACTCCAGGGCTCGGGCCATCCGCGTATCGGCGGCAATGCAACCGGCGTCTTCCAGCGCCACCGTCAGGTAGCGTCCGGCCACGCCGGCCAGGTTTGCAAAAGCGGTGCGCGCGTCGTCCACGCTTTGCACGTGGTTCACCAGCACGCGAAACTGCGCGGTGGCGTGCGCGTAGTGCAGACGCTTCATGCACGCGTATGAGTCGGTGATCGCCTGCGCGGCCACCCGCGTGACGATCATCACGTCATGCGCCTGCATCGCGAGTGGCGACAGTTGGCCATGCTCGTCGAGCTGCGCGTCGATCAGCACGATGTCGGCGGAACCGTGCAACACCACGTCGAACCGCGCGGGCGTGTGGCCTTCGCGATTCAGATGCGAGGCGCTCAGCACCGAGAAGCCGAGCCCGTGCCGCGCGGCGGCGTCGTCGAGCGTCATCTCGCCGCGCATCACGGCGGCAAAGTTGCCCGCGCCGCGCACGCCGCCGAGCATCGCGTTCACCGACTTCTCGCCGAGCCGTTCGTCGATCACGAGCACGTCCTTGCCCTGCTGCGCGAGCGCCGCGGCGAGGTTCACCACCGTCGTCGTGCAGCCGACGCCGGCCGAGCCGCCCGCCACCGCGATCACGCGCGAGCCGCTGCGGGCGAGGAGGCGCCGCAGTCCTTCTGCCTGGTCCCGGATGAGCTTATCCAAAGTGGACCTCGTGCAGTTCGGCCGTCGAGCGTGCGGACAGCGCGGACAGCAGCGCCGGTATGTCGTCGTCGTGCGGAACGAACGGAGAATGGTCGCGCGGAATGCAGAACGCGCTCTTGATCAGGAATTTTTTCGTGGCGACGTACAGGTTCTCCGGCACTTTCTGGCCGGTTGACACGTAGTGCACCGGCAGCTTGTAGCGGATCACCGTGTCGAGCACGCCGCCGAGATTCGTGGCTTCGTCGAGCTTGGTCAGGATGCAGCCGGCGAGCGGCTGCTGGTCCGGCGCGCGCTGATAGGCCTGCACGACTTCGTTGAGCGTGTCGCCGTGGCTCGTCGCGTTGAGCAGCAGCAGGCGCTGCACCGGCTGACCGGCGCGGCACAGCATCGCGATCTGGTCGGACACGAGCCGGTCGCGCTGGCTCATGCCGATCGTGTCGATCAGCACGATGTGCTTGTTGCGCAATTCGGAAAGCGCGAGCTGCAGGTCGGCGCCGTCTTTCACCGCGTGAACCGACACGCCGAGAATCTTGCCGAAGATGCGCAGTTGTTCATGGCCGCCGATCCGGTAGCTGTCGGTGGTGAGGAGCGCCACCTTGCTCGCGCCGAAGCGCATCACGCAGCGCGCGGCGAGCTTGGCGGTGGTCGTCGTCTTGCCGACGCCGGTCGGGCCCATCAGCGCGAATACGCCACCGCGTTCCATCAGCGCGTCTTCGTCTTCCATCACCGGCAGGTTCGAGGCGAGCACCGAGCGCACCCATTCCATGCCGCCGTCCAGGTCCTCGACGTCTTGCGGCAGGTTGTCCACCATCATCTGCACGAGCTGCGCGGAGAAACCGGCGGCGAACAGATGCTTGGTGAGCGCGGCGCGCGCCGGGCTGCGGCGCTGGCGGTCACCCCACAGGAGACCCGCGAAGTGTTCTTCCATCATGTCGCGCATCGACGAGAGTTCGCTCATCACGGTCTCGTTGACGACCTGCTCCATGCGCGCCTTGATCGCTTCTGCGACGGCGGCCGGGGTGCGGCCGTCGTCGCTCGAGGGCAGCGACGGTGCGATTTTCTGAGCGGCACGGCGCGCGGCGACCTGCGCGGCTTCGCGGGCCCATTCGGGCGTGTCGGCGGCTTGCGGCGCGGCCGGTTGCGCGGCGGCCTTAACCGGTTCGATCGCGGCGCCGAGGCCTTTCGCCATCGCGGCGGCCGGCGTCATCGAGGCGGGGCGCGCGCTGTATGCGCCCGGCTCCCGCTGTTCGGCGGCGATGCGGCGAGCATGGTCGATCAGCCAGGGATTCGATTCGGCCATCGTGCGCGGCGCTTGCGATTCGGGTGCCGGCACGGTGGCGGCTTTCAGCAGATCGGCGCGGATGTCTTCGGTGAGACGCGTCGCCGCAGCGCGGGCGCTCGGCTGTTCGATGCTGATCGGTTGCGACTGCGATGCGGCGGCCGACGCTTTAGGCGTGCCCGGCAGCGCGGCCTTCGGGGCGGCTTTCAGCGCGGGAGCAGCAGCCGGCTTGGCGGCGGTAACCGGCGCTTCGCTGGCCGTGGCGTTGGCGGAGTTCGTAAAGCCGGTGTCGGCCGCGTTGCCGCTCATCGCCTCGGCCCCGGCTTCCGGGCTTGCGCCGAACACCGACGAGAACACATCGGGCATGCCGCTCGCGTAGGGATTCGACTGCACGGTCGGCGCGGCGCGCGGTGTGACGGGTGCGGTTGCCGCTGCGTGTTGTCCAGCCGCTGCATTCATCGATACAGCTTGCGGTGCGCTTGCGCGCGGCGCTTTCGGCGTGATGGCGGCGAGGTCGCTGTCGGCCAGTGCGACGATCTCGACGCTGCCGTCGTCCATCGTGCGATTGGACAGGACGACCGCGTCCGCGCCCAAAGCTTCGCGCACCAGACGCAAAGCATCACGACTGTTGGCTCCGACAAATTTACGAATGTTCAAGCTGGACCCCCGATGAGGTAAACGGACGAACGGACCGGCGATATACCGCTTCCCATTGAGATCATTATTGCGAAACCCGTCACCTCACGATCGATGGATAAAGACCGTTAAAGGCGGGCAATTCGGACGATGGAAACGTGCCGCAATTCACGCGCGCGGCGGTTTCAAACGGCTCGTTCACGGTCGCCCGGCGGGGCTTTCGCGCACAGAGCATGCACCGCGCCGCCCGCTCGCCGCATGAAAAGTCAGGCGCGGAAATGAAAACCGGCGCTCGAGGAGCGCCGGCTGTTTGCATCGGGGTGATCGGACGGCGGTTAACTATCCGGTGTAACTGGGCTCAACCATGCGCGCCGATCAGATTCACAACCTTGATGTTGCGCGTATCGGGCACTTCCGCATACGACAACACCTTCAGTTGCGGCAGGCTGCGGCGCAGGAAGCGCGCGAGCATCGGCCGCAACGCATGCTGCACCAGCAGCACCGGCGCGAGCCCAAGGTTCTGCTGACGCGTCATCGCCTTCTGCGTTTCGCTCATCAGCGTGTGCGCGAGGCCTGGCTCGAGGCCCGGATTGGAACCGGTGGACAGCGCCTGCGACAACACGCGCTCCAGATTCGAATCAAGGCCCATCACCTGCATGTCGCCGGTGCCGGGGAACCACTGCTGCGTGATCGCGCGACCCAGCGCGAGGCGCACGGCGGCGGTGAGATCATGCGCGTCGGTGATCTTCGGCGTGTACTCGGACAGCGCTTCGAGAATCGTGCGCATGTCGCGGATCGGCACGCCTTCTTCCAGCAGGTTTTGCAGCACCTTTTGCAGCGTGGTGAGCGGCAGCGCCTTCGGCACCAGATCGTCGACCAGCGACGGCGTGTCTTTCTGCATTCGCTCGAGCAGCGCCTGCACTTCGCGGCGGCCGAGCAATTCGGACGCATGCGTGACCACCAGGTGATTCAGGTGCGTCGCCACCACCGTGCTCGAATCGACCACCGTGTAGCCGTACACCTGCGCCTGTTCGCGCAGATTCGTATCGATCCAGATGGCCGGCAGACCGAATGCCGGATCTTGCGTCGGCGTGCCCGGCAGCGCGGCGGACACCTGGCCTGGATTGATCGCCAGCCACTGGCCCGGATACGCTTCGCCGACCCCCACTTCCACGCCCTTCAACGCGATCCGGTAACCGTTCGGCCGCAATTCGAGGTTGTCGCGGATATGAATGACCGGCGGCAGGAAGCCGATTTCCTGCGCGAACTTCTTGCGAATGCTCTTGATGCGCTTGAGCAGTTCGCCGTCCGAGTTCTTGTCGACGAGCGGAATCAGCCGGTAGCCGACTTCGAGGCCGAGCGTGTCGATCATCGTCACGTCGTCCCAGCTGGCTTCGGTGTTTTCGACGGGCGCCATCGCGGCCGGCGCGACGTCGACGAGCGCCGTGGTGTTCTTGCGGTCCTCGGCGCGCTTTTTCATCGTGCGGCCGAGCTGGATCAGGCCACCGCCGAGAATCAGAAACGCGAAATGCGGCATGCCCGGAATCAGGCCCATCAGCACGAGAATGCAGCCGGTGATCACCAGCACGCGCGGATTCGTGAAGAGCTGGCCGGTCAGCTGCGTGCCGATGTCTTCGTTGGTGGCCACGCGCGAGACGATCACGCCGGCCGCCGTCGAAATCACCAGCGACGGAATCTGCGCGACGAGGCCGTCGCCGATCGTGAGCAGCGTGTAGTTCTTGCCTGCGGACGCGAAGTCCATTCCATGCTGCACCATCCCGACGATCAGCCCGCCGAAGATGTTGATCACCATGATCAGCAAGCCGGCGATCGCATCGCCGCGCACGAATTTGCTCGCGCCGTCCATCGAGCCGTAGAACTCGGCTTCCTGCGAGACTTCCGAGCGGCGCTTGCGGGCCTGTTCCTCGTTGATGAGACCGGCGTTCAGATCGGCATCGATCGCCATCTGCTTGCCGGGCATCGCATCGAGTGTGAAGCGCGCGGACACTTCCGCGATCCGCCCCGCACCCTTGGTGATCACCATGAAGTTGATCACCATCAAGATGATGAAGACGACGATACCGACCGCGAAGTTGCCGCCCACAAGGAAGTGGCCGAACGACTCGATCACCTGGCCGGCCGCGTCCGGGCCGGTGTGGCCTTCGAGCAGCACGACCCGTGTGGACGCCACGTTCAGCGAGAGGCGCAGGAGCGTGGAGAACAGCAGCACGCTCGGGAAAGCGGCGAAATCGAGCGGCTTCATCGTGTACATGCTGACGA
>DASPZL010000637.1:0-2782 GCA_035636295.1 Paraburkholderia sp. | reverse complement strand
GGACTTTGCGTTCGCTGCGTTTGCTTGCAGTTGGGCGTGTTTCATCGCGTTTCGTCGCATTCCGCTGCATTCCGCTGCATTCACGCGCGGCGCGAAAGTCCTCGGGCTTCATGCTGCTCGCGCGTGCGTTGAGCGGCGCACACGCGCAGTAAGAAATGATAACCGCTATGGCGTTTGTGCACGCGCGGGCGCCTGGTTCGTAGACTGGATCACGCGGCAAGCGCGCACCGCGCCCGAATCACACCGCACGCGTCGCCGTCCGGGCCGTCAGGCACCCTAACCTGCGCAGCGCTTCATCGGCCAGATCGAGGTCCGTACCCGGAGAACTCAATCGAATGAAATGATCGAAGCGCCCGCCTTTGAAAACACCGTGCCCGGCATCACGCGAATGCCACCGCCCGCCGTTGATCCAGCCGACCCGCATGCCGGGCGAAGGCGAACGCTATGTCACGCCACAGCGCGGCGTCGCGTCGATCAGCGCAACGCATGCGAATACCGCCGCGTTCGTCGTGCAGCCATGGCGAGCTGAAAACGAACCTCACGGCTGCATCCGTCAAGCCGCGCATCATCTGGCGAGCCTCGTCAAAACACGGCTGCGGCGCGTCAACTGAAACACCTCTTGTCGCGCAAAGCCACCCGGTACAATGCATGACCCAACCCGCTTCCTTCGAGGTGCCGGTCATGTCCTTCTTTCGCGCGCCGCTGTCCGGCCGTCCTGCTCGTCTGGCCACGCTCGTCGCTCTCGTCACGCTGACGCTCAACGGTTGCGCCAGCCTGTTCGGCGACCCGTTGCGCGTGAACGTGGCCGGCATCGAGCCGCTCGACAGCCAGGGTTTCGAGATGCGCTTCAACGTCAAACTGCGAGTGCAGAATCCGAACGAATCCGCTGCCAGCTTCAACGGCGTATCGCTCGATCTCGAACTGAACGGCAAGCCGTTCGCGAGCGGCGTCAGCGATCAGATGAGCACCGTGCCGCGCTTTGGCGAAACCGTCGTCAACGTGCCGCTGACGGTGCCGGCTTTCGCCGCGGTTCGCCAGGCCTTCGCGTTCGCGGGCGCCGCGCAGTCGGGGCAGATTCCGTACATTCTGCGCGGCAAGCTTGCGGGCGGCTTGACGGGCACGACACGCTTCGTCGATCAGGGCACGTTGAGCCTGCCCACGGCGGGAATGGCTTTGCCGTGATGCCGGGAAGCCACGCGGGCGGTTGATGCCGGAAAACACGGCATCAACCGCCTGCCGCCATCCGCGCCGCATCAAACCACTTCGAACAAACCCGCCGCGCCCTGCCCGCCGCCGATACACATCGTCACGACGACCAGCTTCGCCCCGCGCCGCTTGCCTTCGATCAACGCGTGGCCGGTCAGCCGCGCGCCCGAGACGCCATACGGATGGCCGACCGCGATCGCTCCGCCGTTCACGTTCAGACGGTCGTGCGGAATGCCGAGCTTGTCGGCGCAATACAGCACCTGCACGGCGAACGCTTCGTTCAGTTCCCACAGGTCGATATCCTCGACCTTCAGGCCCGCCTGCCTGAGCAGCTTCGGCACCGCGAATACCGGGCCGATGCCCATCTCATCCGGCTCGCAACCGGCCACCGCGAAGCCGCGAAAAATACCGAGCGGCTGCAAGCCTTCGCGTTCCGCGACCTTCGCGTTCATCACGACGCAAGCCGATGCGCCATCCGAGAACTGGCTTGCATTGCCCGCGGTAATCACGCCGCCCGGCATCGCCGTACGAATCTTCGACACGCCTTCGAGCGTGGTGTCCGCGCGAATCCCTTCGTCGCCGCTGACGGTCACTTCCTTCGTGTAAAGACGGCCCGTTGCCTTGTCGGCGACACCGGCGAGCACCGTCAACGGCACGATCTCGTCCTTGAACCTGCCGGCTTCGAGCGCGGCCGCGGCGCGCTGCTGCGAGCGTACGCCGTATTCGTCCTGGCGCTCCTTCGAAATCGAATAGCGTTTCGCGACGTTCTCGGCGGTCTGCAACATCGACCAGTAGATTTCCGGCTTGTTCTCGCTGAGCCAGCCTTCGGCCATCATGTGGCGGTTCATCTCGTTCTGCACGCACGAGATCGACTCCACGCCGCCCGCGACGAACACGTCGCCCTCACCGGCGATCACGCGTTGCGCGGCGAGCGCGATCGTCTGCAAACCCGACGAACAGAAACGGTTCACCGTCATGCCCGGCACGCTGACCGGCAAACCGGCGCGCAATACGATCTGCCGCGCGATGTTCATGCCCGTCGCGCCCTCGGGATTCGCGCAGCCCATGATCACGTCCTCGACGCGCACCGGGTCGAGCTTCGCGCGCTCGACGGCGGCCTGCGTCACGTGGCCGCCGAGCGTCGCGCCGTGCGTCATGTTGAAACCGCCGCGCCATGATTTGGCGAGAGCCGTGCGGGCGGTCGATACGATTACGGCATCAGTCATGCATGTCTCCTGTGTCGACCAGAGTTAGCGCTTTAGCGCTTACTCTGGTCCCATGCGATTTATCGCGGTCGACCAGAGTTGGCGCTTTAGCGCTTACTCTGGTCCCATACAAGTTGCTTGCTGCTTCCAGATGTCGAGGGTGGCGCGCTCGCGGATCGCTTGATCGCTGCATCGCTTGATCGCCGAAACGCCCCACCTCACTCATTCACTCAAGCGGCTGTTTCGGCCGCGTTCAGCCATTAAACCCACGGCCCTCGGCCGCGAGCTTCGCGATGCCTGGCGCGAGCTGCCACGCATCGCCGTTCGGCCGCGCCGCGTAGCGGCGAATCGCGCGCTCGACGTTATAGAGG
>DASPZL010000636.1:0-5327 GCA_035636295.1 Paraburkholderia sp. | reverse complement strand
AAGGAGGGCTTCAAGGTCGTCGCGGGTTGCGGCCCGAACTCGCCGCGCCGCGTGAAGTGGCTCGAGGAGCAGAAGGCGCTGGGCTACGATTTCATCGCGTCCGAAGGCAACGTCGGCGATTGGGAGTCCACCAAGGCCGCGTTCGACAAGGTCAAGGCCGAAGTCGGCGAGCTCGACGTGCTGGTGAACAACGCCGGCATCACGCGCGACGTCGTGTTCCGCAAGATGACGCATGAAGACTGGACGGCGGTGATCGACACCAATCTCACGAGTCTCTTCAACGTCACCAAGCAGGTGATCGACGGCATGGTCGAGCGTGGCTGGGGCCGCGTCATCAACATTTCGTCGGTGAACGGCCAGAAGGGCCAGTTCGGCCAGACCAACTACTCGACCGCGAAGGCCGGCATTCACGGCTTCACGATGTCGCTGGCGCAGGAAGTGGCCACCAAGGGCGTGACGGTCAACACCGTGTCGCCCGGCTACATCGGCACCGATATGGTCAAGTCGATCCGCCCGGACGTGCTGGAAAAGATCGTCGCGACGATTCCGGTGCGCCGTCTCGGTCAGCCGGACGAAATCGGCTCGATCGTCGCGTGGCTCGCCTCGGACGAATCGGGTTTCTCCACGGGCGCGGATTTTTCGCTGAACGGCGGTTTGCATATGGGCTGAGTCACGGCGCGCCGCTCACAAGGCAGCGCGCTTCGGCTCAGATGGTTCCGGCGGCGTCTCGCCTGCGCGATTACCCGATTGCGCAGCCGGCAGGACGCCGTTTTCGCGCTCAACTCGCGCTCAAAGGCGTTACATGACTACTACTACAAAGAAAACAGCCGAACGACTGATCAAGAAATATCCGAATCGTCGGCTCTACGATACCGAGACAAGCACGTACATCACGCTGACGGACGTCAAACAGCTCGTGCTCGATCAGGAGGATTTCAAGGTCATCGATGCGAAGAGCAACGAGGACCTGACGCGCGCCATCCTGTTGCAGATCATTCTCGAGGAGGAGAGCGGCGGCTTGCCGATGTTCTCGTCGTCGATGCTCTCGCAGATCATCCGTTTCTACGGTCATGCGATGCAAGGCATGATGGGCACGTATCTGGAAAAGAACATCCAGGCCTTCATCGATATCCAGGCCAAGCTCGCCGACCAGTCGAAGAATCTGTACGAAGGCAAGGCGATGAACCCCGAGGTCTGGTCGCAGTTCATGAACATGCAGGCGCCGATGATGCAGGGCATGATGACCAGCTACATCGAGCAGTCGAAGAACATGTTCGTGCAGATGCAGGAGCAGATGCAGAACCAGGCGAAGTCGATGTTCGCCACGTTCCCGTTTACGCCGGGTGGGCCGGTCAATGCGGCGGGAGTACCGGCCTCGCCGGGCAATGCGCAAAACAATCCGGAGCCGGAGAAGAAGTAGTGGCGAAAGCAGGGCGAGTCGGCGGCCAACAGGCGTCGATTGCGCGAAGCGCGCCGGGTTTTGAGCGTAGGCGCGGCATGCAGGCCTGAAACGTCGGCGCCGCGCGGCCTCGGGGTCTTGGGCATGGCTGTGGCGCTTCCCCAGCCGTGGCCGGCGCGGATGCGGCCAAGGGCTTCCCGGCTTGCGGCCCGCTTCAGCTGCGTCGCGCGAGCGCGCGGCCATCGGCACGGTACAATAACGGGTTGCGTGCGCGGGGCGTTTCTCGCGGGTTGGTCGCTTGTGACCCTCAAACCCGCCTGCCCTCGACGCGCCGTCCCCATTGTCGCCATCGTCACCGCTATACGCCGGACCCCACCCTATGTCGCAGACCACTTCCCCCGCCGTGCCGACGCCTTCCATTCCGAAGGTCGGATTCGTCAGCCTCGGCTGCCCTAAAGCCCTCGTCGACTCCGAGCAGATCATCACGCAGTTGCGCGCCGAAGGTTACGAGATTTCGGGCACCTACGACGGCGCGGATCTCGTGGTCGTCAACACGTGCGGCTTCATCGACGAAGCGGTGCAGGAAAGCCTCGACGCGATCGGCGAGGCGCTGAGCGAAAACGGCAAGGTGATCGTCACCGGCTGCCTCGGCGCGAAAAAAAGCGCGAGCGGCTCGGGCCTGATCGAAGAGGTGCACCCAAGGGTGCTGGCCGTGACCGGCCCGCATGCGGTGGGCGAAGTGATGCAGGCGGTGCATAACCATCTGCCGAAGCCGCACGATCCGTTCGTCGATCTGGTGCCGGCCGCGGGCGTGAAGCTCACGCCGCGTCACTACGCATACCTGAAAATTTCCGAAGGCTGCAACCACCGCTGCACGTTCTGCATCATCCCGTCGATGCGCGGCGACCTCGTGTCGCGCCCGGTCGCCGAAGTCATGCTCGAGGCGGAGAATCTGTTCAAGGCCGGCGTGAAGGAACTGCTGGTGATTTCGCAGGACACGAGCGCCTATGGCGTCGACGTCAAATACCGCACCGGTTTCTGGAACGGCAAGCCGATCAAGACGCGCATGACCGACCTGGTCGGCGCGCTCGGCGAACTCGCCGCGCAATACGGCGCGTGGGTGCGTCTGCACTACGTGTATCCGTATCCGAGCGTCGACGAGGTGATTCCGATGATGGCCGAAGGTCCGTATAAGGGCCACGTGCTGCCGTATCTCGACGTGCCGTTCCAGCACGCGCATCCGGAAGTGCTCAAGCGCATGAAGCGTCCGGCCAACGCGGAGAAGGTGATGGAGCGCGTGAAGGCATGGCGCGAGGCGTGTCCGGATCTGACGATTCGCAGCACGTTCATCGCCGGCTTTCCGGGCGAGACCGAAGAGCAGTTCGAAACGCTGCTCGATTTCATCCGCGAGGCGGAACTGGACCGGGTCGGCTGCTTCGCCTATTCGCCGGTCGAAGGCGCCACCGCCAACGAACTCGACGGCGCGTTGCCCGACCAGGTGCGTGAGGAACGCCGCGCGCGCTTCATGGAAGTCGCCGAGGAAGTGTCGGCGAAACGCATCGCGAAGAAAGTCGGCAAGACGCTCAAGGTGCTGGTCGACGAGATCAACGCCGACGGCGGCATCGGCCGCACCGCGGCGGATGCGCCGGAGATCGACGGCGTCGTGTATATCGCGCCGGCCACGAAGGCGTCGAAGCGCTACAAGGTGGGCGATTTCGTCTCGGTGAAGATCACCGGCGCCGACGGCCACGATCTGTGGGGCGAGGTATAAGCGATGACGGTAAGCCCCCGTATTTCGGAAGCCCGTACGCCGGACATCCTCGCGTTCGGCGAGGCGATGATCGAATTCAACCAGTCGGCGAAAGATCAGCCGAACTATCTGCAAGGCTTCGGCGGCGATACGTCGAATTTCTGTATCGCGGCCGCACGGCAGGGCGCGAAGACCGGCTTTGTGTCCGCGGTCGGCAGCGATCATTTCGGACGCTTGCTGATCGACCTGTGGGAGCGCGAGCAGGTGGACACGTCGCTCGTGCGCGTCGATGAACGTGCGTCGACCGGCGTGTATTTCGTCTCGCACGGTCCCAACGGCCACGCGTTCGACTATCTGCGCGCCGGCTCCGCCGCGAGCCGATATGCACCGCAGGATCTGCCGCGCGAGGCGATCGCCGCGGCCAAGGTCATCCATCTGTCCGGCATCAGCCTCGCGATCAGCCTGAGCGCTTGCGACGCGGCTCTGGAAGCGATCGCGCATGCGCGCACCAACGGCGTGCGCGTGAGTTTCGATACGAACCTGCGTCTGAAGCTGTGGCCGCTCGCGAGAGCACGCGCGGTGATGCTCGAAGCGATCCGCCAGACGGACATCTGCCTGCCGAGTTGGGACGACGTCACTGAGCTCACCGGCTTGACCGGACGCGACGAGATCGTCGATTACCTGCTGTCGCATGGTCCGCGCGTGGTCGCGCTCAAGCTCGGCAAGGAAGGCTCGTACGTCGCGACGCCCGATGAACGGCGCGTCGTGCCGGGCCATGCCGTCAACGCCGTCGATGCAACCGGCGCGGGTGACTGCTTCGGCGGCGCGTTCATCGCGCGCATCGTCGCGGGTGACGATCCCTTCGAAGCGGCGCGTTACGCGAACGTCGCCGCCGCGCTGTCGACGCAAGGTTATGGCGCGGTCGCGCCGATTCCTTCGCGGGCCACGGTCGAACACATCCTGGCGGGCTGACCACAACGCGCTGGGACGCGCGGTCCGCCAAGGCAAATTCATCTTGAGAGACTAAAGAGGAGCGAGCGATGCAACGGGACGTGGTAGTGGTAAGCGGCGTGCGTACGGCAATCGGCGGTTTTGGCGGCAGCCTGAAGGATTTTCCGCCGACCGATCTCGGCGCACGCGTCGTGCGTGAAGCGCTGGCGCGCGCGAACGTATCGGGCGACGAAGTCGGTCACGTGGTGTTCGGCAACGTCGTGCATACCGAAGCGAAAGACATGTACCTGGCGCGCGTGGCCGCGATCAACGGCGGCGTCGCGCAGCACGCGCCCGCGTTGACCGTGAACCGCCTGTGCGGCTCGGGCTTGCAGGCGATCGTTTCGGCCGCGCAAAGCGTGTTGCTCGGCGACGCCGACATCGCGATCGGCGGCGGCGCGGAAAACATGAGCCGCGCGCCTTACTCGATGCCCGCCGCGCGCTTCGGTCAGCGCATGGGCGACGCGCGCCTCGTCGACATGATGGTCGGCGCGCTGAACGATCCGTTCCAGTCGATCCATATGGGCGTGACCGCCGAGAACGTCGCGCGCCAGTACGACATTTCGCGCGAAGCACAAGATGCGCTCGCTCTCGAATCGCATCGCCGCGCGGCCAACGCGATCACGAGCGGCTACTTCAAGGAACAGATCCTGCCGATCACGATTCCGTCAAAGAAGGGCGACGTCGTCTTCGACACGGACGAGCACGTGCGCATGAACGCGACGGCCGAAGACTTCTCCAAACTAAGGGCGGTATTCGCGAAGGAAAACGGCACGGTGACGGCCGGCAACGCATCAGGCATCAACGACGCCGCGGCGGCCGTCGTGCTGATGGAGCGCAGCGTGGCTGAGCAGCGCGGCATCAAGCCGCTGGCGCGGCTCGTGTCGTACGCGCATGCCGGCGTCGATCCGGCTTATATGGGCATCGGCCCGGTGCCGGCTACCCGCAAGGCACTCGAACGCGCCGGGCTGACCGTCGCCGACCTCGACGTGATCGAGGCGAACGAAGCGTTCGCCGCTCAGGCGTGCGCGGTCAGCAAGGAACTCGGCTTCGATCCGGCCAAGGTCAATCCGAACGGCTCGGGCATTTCGCTCGGCCACCCGATCGGCGCGACCGGCGCGCTGATCACCGTCAAGGCGCTCTACGAGTTGCAGCGGGTGGGCGGCCGCTACGCGCTCGTCCCGATGT
>DASPZL010000635.1:0-6077 GCA_035636295.1 Paraburkholderia sp. | reverse complement strand
GAGGCGACATGGCATAGCGCACCACGCGTGCGTGGTCGTCGAGTTGCAACCGTGGATCGAAAACGGAATTGAATCGCCACAACATCCGCACGAAGTTGGTCTGGCCGCGCAGCAACAGCTTGCCGGCCTGCCCCGCTGCGCCCCGCAATGCGGTCCAGCCCATGTGCTTGCGATTGAGCACCTGCTGCGTGCGCACCAGTTCCGTATAGAACTCACGCAGCGGCAAACGGGTCGGCAGGACCGCGTGCTGTATGTCATACAACCGGTAGTCCAGGCTGGTCAGCCTGCGTTGCTCGCGCAGCCAGATTTCGGTGCCGGGATAAGGCGTGTTAACGCTGATATTGACGATCTCCGGTATCTCAAGGCACCACCGCCGGATGGTCTCGAAGCGCTCGCGGTCCCAGTCAGGGTCGGCAATCAGGTTGATCGCGACGGTGACGCCTAGCGAACGGGCAAACTCCAACGCCTCGAAACTTTTGTCCAGAGTGATGCGTTTGCGGAAAGCCTTCAGGCCGTCCGCATCGATCGCCTCCATGCCGATGAACATGTATTCCAGTCCGAGGCGGCGCCAGAACCGAAACACGTCCTTATTGCGCAGCAGCACATCGCCACGAGTCTCCAGGTAATATTTTTTTCGAATTCCGCGGCGTTCGATCGCCTCGCCGATCCGCATGCCGTGCTCCGCATGAACGAACGCTACGTCGTCGACGATGAATACGCCCGGCTCGCGTATCGTCGCCAGTTCGCCGGCTACCAGTTCCGGGCTGCGCGCACGGTAGCTGCGGCCATAAAAAGTCCACGCGCTGCAGAACGCGCAATCCCAGGGGCAGCCCCGGGCAAACTCAATGGAGGCGCAAGGGTCGAGCACGCCGATGAAATATTTCCTCCGATGCCGCAACAGGTCGCGCGCCGGGCGCAGCGTATCGAGCGACTCGGCGAAGCGCGGGGGCGGCCCTTCGCCGTCGCGCGTAACTACACCTGGCACCCGCAGCAGGTCGCCGCCGCGGGCAACCGCCTCCAGCAATGCGGCGATCGAGGCCTCGCCTTCGCCCCTGAGCACGCAGTTCACCGCGCCTTCGGCGTGCCGCAGCAGATCGGCGGCAACAAACGAGGCGCTGTGTCCGCCGACCAGCACGAAGCAACGCGGCAGCGCGGCCTTGATCGCTTTCGCGAGATCGATGATTTCGGGGATGTTGGCAAGGTAGTTGCCCGAGAAGCACACCGCGTCCGGTTGCCAGCTTCGTATCATGCGGTGCAGATCGCGGTGTGTCTCCACCTGCAGGTCGATGACGCGGATCTCGTGGCCGGCGTCCCTCGTCACGGCCGCCACATACTCCAGTCCAAGCGGCTCCAGACGAAGGAACACACGTGTGTACATCAAGCCGCTGGGATGAACGGCAAGCACCTTCATGAGAATCTCCCGCGAGAGAAGATAGATAGCGGTATTGCGCCCAGACGACCGCGCGCGCCTTTAAGCGTCCGCGCCCGCCCCCAGCAGATCTTCGATCATCACCGGAAGCCGGCGCACACGCACGCCGGCGGCGTGATGCACGGCATTGGTGATTGCCGCAGCGATCCCGGCCAGCCCGATCTCCGCGATGCCGCGCGCGCCAAGCTCGTTGAAAACAGGATCGGGATAGCCGAGGAACGAGACGTCCAGCGCCGGCGTGTCGGCATTCGACGCGATTACGTAGTCCGCCAGGTTGCTGTTGATCGGTGCGCCATAGCGTTCGTCGTAGGTCGTGTGCTCGAAGAGCGCCATGCCCACGCCCATCACGATCGCGCCTTCGATCTGATTGCGCGCCGCGCGCAGATTCAGTATTCGCCCCGCGTCGATCACGGTAACGACGCGGCTCACGCGCAGTTGCGCAATCTCCGGCTGCCACGTGACTTCGGCGAAATGCGCGCCGTACGAGTGAATCGAATGGTGCTTTTTCAGCGGATCGTCGAAACCGCCCTGCGCGCTTGCATTCCCCGACGCGGCATGCATTTTCGCCGCTTCCAGAATCTGACCATAGGGCACGCCGCTTTCCGGCGCCTCGCCCTTGCGATGCACGCGCCCCGCGCTGAGCGCCAGCGTTTCGGCCTTTGCGCCGGCGAAAGGCGACCGGTCGACGGCGGCGGCCCGCGCAAGCACCACGCCAACCGCGGCGCGCGTGGCGCCCAACACCGCTGGAATCACGGACGCCGTCGCCGCCGAGCCGCCCGAGATGGGGCCCGGCGGAAGCCTGGTGTCGCCCAGCGCGACCTCGATCCTGTCGAGCGGCAAGCCGGTTTCCTCGGCCACCAGTTGCGCGAGGATCGTGTAGGTACCCGTGCCGATGTCCTGCGTGCCGCACACCACGCGCGCGGTCCCGTCCGCCCTCAGATCGACGGTCGCTTCCGCGGAAAAGCGCACGCCGGGCCAACTGCACGCCGCCACGCCCCAGCCGAGCGTGAGGCCATCGCGCTTCATCGAGCCGATGCCCGGCGTGCGCTGGTTCCAGCCGAACCTGTCGGCGCCGGTGCGCAGGCATTCGACGAGGTGGCGCGACGAGAACGGCAAGCCGGTGCTTTCGTCGACGCCCGGTTCATTTTCGATACGCAACGCCACCGGGTCGAGGTTTAGCTTGCAAGCCAGCTCGTCCATCGCGGATTCGAGCGCGAAGAGCCCGGGCACCGCGCCAGGGCCGCGCATCGCCGTGGGCGAACCCACGTTGCGCCGCACGGTAGCGGAACTGACGCGCAGATTCGGTGTGCTGTAGAGCAGCGGCGTCGCCTCGCCGCAATTTTCCTCGTACTCGTCGAGCATCGCGCGATGGTTCAGATAGTCGTGGCGAATCGACGTCAGCTTGCCGTCGGCCTGCGCCGCGAGACGCATACGCTGCTGCGTCAGCGGACGATGGCCGACGTTCTGGAACATCATCTTGCGGCTGACCACCAGTTTGACCGGACGGCCGGTGATGCGTGTCGCGGCTGCCGCGAGCAGCGAGTGCGGCCACATCCACAGCTTGCTGCCGAAACCCGAACCGAGATAGCGCGAGATGACGCGCACCTTCTCCTTCGGCAGGCCGAGCATCTGCATCAGTGTGCCTTGATGATTCGAGATCGCCTGGCTCGTTTCGTAGAACGTATAGCCTTCGCCGTCCCAATGCGCGACGGTCGCGTGGAGTTCGATCGGATTGTGCGTTTCGACGGGCGTCACGTAAGTTTCATCCAGCGTGACAGCCGCCTGTTCGAAGGCGCTCGCGGCATCGCCGCGCTCGCTTTGCACCTTCGGTTCCTCGTCGCTGGCGAGATGCGCGCTCACGTCGTGCGCGGCGGTGTCGTAGCCGGCGTTGATGGCGGCGGCCGCCGCGCTGGCGGTTTCGAAGGTGTCGGCGACCACGAGCGCGATGTATTGACCGTAATAGCGAATCTCGTCGTCTTCAAACGGCGGCCGCGCCTCGTCGACGAAACCGCTCTCCATCGAGTTGCCGGAGATGCGATAGAAGCGGCCAATGTTGCCGCGATGCAGGATCGCGTGCACGCCAGGCATGGCTTCGGCCTCGGCGAAATCGAGCGAGACCAGTCTGCCGCTCGCAATGGTGCTGCATACGGGAACCGCGTGCAGCAGTCCCGGCAGATCGACATCCGACGTATAGACGGCGAGGCCGCTGACTTTCAACGGCCCGTCGACGCGCGAGTGCGATTTGCCGATCACGGCATATTGGGAATCAGGCGCGGTGGACATGGGAAATAAATCCTTTGGCAGTATTCGTAGCAATCAGGCCGTCGCGGTGGCCTGCTTCAATGCATGAACGAGGCAGCGTTGCGCGAGTTCGACCTTGAAGCCGTTCTGGCTTTGTGGACGAGCGCCGGCCAGCGCCGCTTCTGCCGCGCGGGCAAAAGTCGCGGTATCAGGTGCCGCTGCTGCAAGCACGCCTTCGGCCTCGCGCGAACGCCACGGTTTCGTGCCGACGCCGCCGAGCGCGATGCGCGCGTGATCGATGCGGCCGTCGGCAACGGCCACGATCACCGCCGCGGACACCAGTGCGAATTCGTACGAGGCACGATCGCGCAGCTTCAGATAGAGCGATCGGCTGCCGGAGGCGGGCGGCGCCAGCGTGACGTGCGTAATCAGGTCGCCCGGTTCCATGACCGTCTCGCGTTGCGGCGTATCGCCCGGCAGCAGGAAGAAATCATCGATCGCGACAGTGCGCTCGCCGCGCACGCCGTGAATGTGAATGTTCGCCCCCAGCGCCGTGAGCGCAACGTTCATGTCCGAGGGGTTGCTTGCGATACACGCTTCGCTCGTGCCAAGAATGGCCTGCATGCGATTGAAGCCGCCGATCGCGGCGCACCCGGAGCCCGGCTCGCGTTTGTTGCAGGCCATCGCGGTGTCGCGAAAATAGACGCAGCGCGTGCGCTGCAGCAGGTTGCCGCCAGTCGTCGCCATGTTGCGCAATTGCGGCGATGCACCCGCGAGCAGCGCCTGCGAGAGCACGGGATAGGCGTCGCGGATCAGCGGGTGCTGCGCGAGATCGGCGTTGCGCACCATGGCGCCGATCTTCACGCCGCCGTCGGGTGTCGCTTCGACGCTGTTCAACGGCAGCCGGCTGATATCGACCACCCGCCCGGGACGCTCGACATTCAGTTTCATCAGATCAAGCAGCGTGGTGCCGCCGGCGAGAAAGCGCACTTCGGCGCCTTGCTGGGCGGTGCGCGATGCGGCGCCCGCCTCGATGGCGTCGCTCAGGTCACGGGCTCGGGAAAGCTGGAACAGTTCCATTCGCGCCTCCTCACACCTTGCCGCGCACGATCTGGATCGCCGCGACAATGTTTTGATAGGCGCCGCAGCGGCACAGATTACCGCTCATCGCTTCGCGCACGTCCGCGTCGCTCGGACCGACCGGCTCATCGAGCAGCGCCAGGGCGGACATCAGTTGACCTGACGTGCAGTAGCCGCACTGATAACCGTCGCATTCGACGAACGCCGTCTGCAGCGGATGCAGCGCCTGCGGGCTGCCGAGGCCTTCGATCGTCGTGATCGCGTCGCCTTCGTGCGTAGCGGCGAGGCACAGGCAAGCGTTCACGCGGCGGCCGTTCACATGAACGGTGCACGCGCCGCACTGGCCGTGGTCACAGCCCTTCTTTGTGCCGGTCAGATGCAGATGCTCGCGCAGCGCGTCGAGCAGCGAGGTGCGCGGATCGAGTTCCAGCGCATGGAGCCGGCCATTTACATTGAGCTCGACGGGAATCGTGACGCGCGGCGCGGGTTCGCCCCGTGCAGGCGGCACGCCGGCATCGGGCGCGGCACGCGACGATCCTGAAACAGGGGCATGAGAGGCGTGTTCTTGCATTGCGGAATCTCCTGGCTGACAAGGGCGGGAGAAGCCGATCGTGCGATCGGTCGCGAAAGCCTGACTGGCGCAGAGGGGGCGCCGCCCGACTACCAGGTCAGTATATGCAAGTATTTCTGATCCCGCCGGGAGGCGGCTCGTGATGAATGTTTCCCGAAGTAGTGGATCGGCTACGCTTGTGAGAAGCCTGCAGTCAGACTCGAGACACGCACTCCTCGCGCAGATGCTCGACGAATGCCTGCTGAACGGCGGTGCCCAGCCAGTCGGTGCGCACGGTATACCCGACCGCCCGGCTTGCCTCAGGCATCTTCAATTCCAGCGCGACCATCTCGCTTCCCGGATAGCCCTCGCCAATCTGCGCACGCGACAGGAGCGTGATGCAATCGCTTTCCACCAGCATCGCTATCATCATCGCGAGCGAACTGGTCTCGACCACCAGCGGCGGCTTGACCGGCAGCCGGGCGAAGATCGAATCGATCACCGAGCGTCGCGGCACATTGCGCTGCGGCACGACCCAGTCGTAGTCGGCGAGGTCGTGGGCCGCGATGGTTTTCTGCCCGGCCAGCCGGTGCCCCTTGCGGACGGCCACCACGTAAGGATCGGCGAACAGTTCCGTCTCCTGTACGAACCCCGTGAGACGGGGTTCGCGCAGCCCACCGATGATGATATCGATCGCACCCATACCTAGTTCGCGCAGGAGGCTCGCGTGGGAGCCCTCGTCGACCGTGACGCGCGCAGCAGGATAGCGCTCGCGCA
>DASPZL010000634.1:0-9353 GCA_035636295.1 Paraburkholderia sp. | reverse complement strand
CGATTCCCGATGACCCAAAGGGCGTCGCGCGTGCGTTGATCCTGCTGCAGAACTTCACGTTGCTGACGTTCAAGGACAGCGCGGGTCTGCATGCGACGCCCGCCGACATCACGAGCAACCGGTTGAATCTGAAGATCCGCCACGTGCCGCGTGCACGTTTGTTCGATACGCTGAACAGCGTTGCCTTCGCCGTGATCGATAGCGACGACGCAGCGCGCGCAGGCCTCTACCCGGCACGCGACAGCCTCGGCCTCGAGGACGCTCGCTCGCCCTATGCCAACGTGCTGACCGTACGCGACGACGACCGCGCTCAACCTTGGGTTGCCCAACTGGTCGCCGCCTATCACTCGAAAGACGTCGCGCATTTCATTCTGACGCGCTATCAGGACTCGGTACGCCGGCCCTGGTGAGCGCGCCGCGAATCATTGATCCGCAGCGCCGTTGCGCGTGACCGTGGTCAGGACCACGCCTTGCTGCGCTGCAAAAGGCAATTGTTCAGCGAGGCGCGCGTAGCGTGAGAAAAAAGACCGTCCATGTACGCATCGGCATCTCCGGCTGGCGTTATGAAGGCTGGCGCGGCGTCTTTTACCCGGAAGATCTGAAGCAGGCCCGGGAATTGGACTTTGCTTCGCGCGAGGTCGATACGATCGAAATAAACGGCTCGCATTACTCGCTGCAAAGCTTAAGCAATTATCAGAGCTGGTATGAGGCCACGCCCGCCGATTTTGTTTTCAGCGTCAAAGGGCCGCGTTATCTAACGCATATGCTGCACGGCACTGAAACGCTTTATGGAGGCCAGTACGCCGATCCGGCGCTCGAATGCTGGGCCAGCAGAATAGAACAATGGGCGGGGGGAAAAGAACCGGACGACGCGCAAAGGTTCTCGCCGACGCCGGCGCCATTGCGCAAAAGCCGGGATGTATTCTGCTATTTCGACAACGACAAGAAAGTTCAGGCGCCATTCGACGCGAAGCGGCTAATGAGCCTTCTAGCGAAAGCGTAGCGCTCAGCGAATCGAGCCCGAGACTCCGCAAAGAGTCCGGGCGATGCGTCAAAACCCGAAAGAAGCGGCCGCGCTCAACGCCGCTAGCGAACCAGCGAGAACGCTTCCCGGATGGCAATTTCACCCGCGCCAAATACGCCGATCACGGTATAGTCCGACGCCACGCATTCGAACGTCGACTCATGAAACGTGATGACGAAATGGCGCTGTGCGAGTTCCGCCGAAGCGACCGCCGCAATCTCGGCGGCCAGCGACGAAGCGATGACTTCGTGAACCGAGTACCCGGCCAAACCTTGCGACGCGAGCGGATGAATCTCAAGATCGCTATCGCCGGGCGGGCCCAGCCGATGAAACACGGTGTCAGGAAATAGCACCGCGCAAAAAGGATCGTCGTCGGGATCGAATGGCCCGAAGCGTTCGAAGTCGGCTTCGGCAATCGGATAAGCCAGAATCACCCGCCGGTCACTGGCAACGATGAAAGGCTCGGCGGCGTCCGCCGCCGGATAAGGAACGGAGTCCAGCAGGACGACCTGGTCTTCCTGCCGGGGTGGTTCGATACTGATGATCATCTACTTCACGACTCCGATGCGCTCACGCGCTGGCTTGCACCGTCGATGTTTGCGGCGCTGCGGCAACGCTCGCCGCACGGGCCTTGCCTCTAGCGGCGGTCTTGCGGCCCGGCGCTTTTTTTGCCGCCTTTGTTGCGGTGAGCTTCTTCGCAGCGGGTTTTGCGGCGCGTTTCTTTATCGCGACTTTCCTGCTCGCCGCCGTTGCCTTCTTCGCCGTGGTCTTTCTGGAGGCCACGACCTTCCTTGCCGCGGCTTTCTTGCTCACCGCGCCGCCGGCGGCCGCCGATTTCGGTTTGCCCGCATTGCTCGCCACTGCCGCTGCGCCCTCGATCAGGAATTTGCTGCGGTCCTTGACCGTCGCGAGCCATGCGGGTGCCGGGCCACGCCCACTCCAGGTGGCGCCGGTTTTCGGGTTCAGATACTTGGGCGGCTGCGCGCCTTTTGGCTGACCTTTGCCGCCCTTCGCTTGAGTGACCACGACCTTTGCCGCGGACGTCGATTCGCTCGCACCCTCGACCAGGAATTGAGTACGGTCTTTCACGCCGGCGATCCAGCCCGGTGCGCGGCCATGGCCGGTCCAGGTGGCGCCGGTTTTATGGTCGCGGTACTTCGGCAGCTTCTTACCTCCGAAGGCGGCTTTTGCCGTGCCGTTTCCAGCATGGCCATTCAGCGCTTTCGCGGTGCGCCTCGCCTTCGCGCTGGCTTCGATATCCGCGGTAGTCAGGCCGTGCTTGAGCATCAGGTCGCGAATCTGGTCGACCGCGATTTGTGCTTTCCTGGCAATAAGGACATCGGCTTGCGCCTGGAGCTTCTTAAGCTTTGCCTGGATTTGCTCTAACGTGGGCATTTGATTGCTCCTTATGTGGTAATCGATCGAACTATGCCACGAATGGCGAGAGAAAGGCAGATCCATGCGGCTACAAAGACACTCGCCTTACTCGATCACGCATCCAGTGGAGTACGAATCTTTCGAGCCCGCTACTCGATAGCCGCATTCGTTTTACTGCTCTCCTTGTCTTTCCTCCCGCGTCTTCTTCTCCTTTCCGATTCTTCGCCGACCGCTCACGTCGGCGTAAAAACAACTACCTGACGGTCGGCGATGTACCTCACGCTGCGCATGAAACGGTACTGCTGATCGTCCGCGGTTATCCGGTTGAGTCCGAGACGCGTCAAGGCCAGCATCTCATCGGCCTGAAAAGCGGCCACGACGCCGTGGTCCGTCAAATCCTCCAATGCGCCGGACGGATTGCCGACATAAACGCTGCGCACCTGGGTGCCGATCCGCATCAGGACCACGCTTTCGCCTTCGTCGAGCGCCAGTTCGAGATAGCGCGCAAGCATTCGTAACGACTCCGGCGTGCAAGCCTGGGGCTGATAGATCACAGCATTCGATCGCGTCATTTCTGTTTCCCCGTCACCCGCATGAAAGAACCCGGTCGCCACCCATTGCGGCAATGGCCGTTTCTACTATAGGCAAGCATTCGGAGATTCACAGGGCCATAGTACTTTTTTTTATTGTGCGAATGGGTTTGCGCGCGGAAAGGACCAAAAAACGCTATTAGGAGCAGAAAAACTCACCGCCCCGGTGGCGACTAACTCCGCGCGCCAGAAACTCGGTAACCCGGCGTTACCAATCTCGCAGCGCTGTTTCACCTGTGTCCGGGTCGCCCTTCTACACTCCGAACCGTACTCAGCGGAAAACTGCGGCAATCCTGTAGCAATCGGAAGCATCGCACTTCGATGTGCAAGGAGAAGGGAAATGAACAGTAAGATCGTTGGCGCGGCACTAGGTCTGGCAGTTCTGGCGATATCGTCGGCGGCGTCGGCACACGTGAACGTGGCCGTCGGACTCGGCGTTCCGGTCGGCGTCTATGCCCCGCCGCCGCCCGTCTACGTCGCGCCCCCGGTTGCCTATGGTCCGGCTCCGGTCGCGGTAGGCTATGGCGGCTACGGCGACTGGCGCTCGCGGGAGTGGCACGAACGCCGCGAATGGCGCGAACGCCAATGGCGCCGCGAACAATGGCGTGAACATGAATGGCGTGAACGCGGCCGCTGGGGCGGCTATTGAATGACGCGCAAAAGCGTCGCCTTCGAAACTCAATCGCACGGTACTTTCAGATGAAAGCTGGTTTTATCAAGGCCGCGCTCGCGGCGGTGGCGCTCACTTCTGCGGCGGTCGGCACGGCGAACGCGGCCGGTTGCATGAAGGGAGCGGTCGTGGGCGGGGTCGCGGGGCATTACGCCGGGCATCACGCGGTAGTTGGCGCGGTCGGCGGATGTCTGGTGGGCCGGCACATGGCGAAGAAACATGCGCAAGAGCAGGCGGCGCAACGTCAGCAAGCGAGGATGGAATAGTCGAATAGCCGGGCAGTGCCGGGGGGCGCCTACGCGATCCGTAGTCCATGGGCCGGCAAAATCTCTTGCGTAGTCACGAAGCGATGCTGTTTGACTGCGTCGTGAAATAACCGGTAGTCGCTTTTCTCGAAGGCATCCGTCCAGCGAGGACGGTCGCCGGTGTCATCGTGCGACTTCAAGCCAGTGGCTTTGTATTTCCAGGAGCCCAGACCCTTGGGTACATAGTTCGGAATCGACTCCTTCAAGCCGGGAATGGCGCCGGCTTCCACTGCCGCACAAATGGTCAGCAAGCGCTCGTTATCGTCCATATGCCGGTTGGTGTCGAGCAAGCGCGTGAGCGCCTCTTTCACATCGTGCGGCAGACCTGGCTGGCCTTCGAAATCTTCCCGGCCCGCCACATAGGCGCGCACCGCGCGGCAGCTCATCTCGGCCGCCTGCACGAAGTCCGGCAAATTGTGTCTTTCGATACGCACGTTCCTACCGTCGACGTAATGCCATTTTGCCCACGGCTGGTCGGGATAGTGCAAAGCCGCGCCGTGACCGACGGGCAGCGCAGCCGTCAGTACGTCCACCTCGATATGTTCAATCAGATGCCGCGTGGCGTGGCCAAGGCGGGCAAACCAGCCTTCGTGCGTGCAATCTTCCGCCTCCAGCGAACTCACCCGGTTCGCCGGACTTTCGATGCCCGCGAAACCCTGATGCGCCCATGTATCGACATACGTGTGAAGCGTCACACCGAGTCGATGTAAACCCGTATCGGCGCCGCGCTGCCGGATCGCCCGCCGCACCACCTCGCGCGCGATCGGGCTGTCCGGCCGGCACACGGCCTTCTCGTCCAGCGTTTCTCCTTCACCGGCCGGCAGAAAATGAAAGGGCGTCCACACCAGCCGGTTCTGGTCGTCCTCCGTGTTGGCATAGTCGAATAGCTTGTGCGCGGTGGCAAAACGCTCGAAGGTCTCGCCGCCCGCAAAGCGCAGTATTCCCGTGGTGGTGGCATCGTCTACATACTGGCACGCGTGCGCCACCGTGAGCGCCTCGCGAACCGTCATTCCGCCGACGCGGGCGACGATGTAGACCACGCCATAGTGAAAGTCGATATTCATGACGGGCGCTCCTGAGGCGCGATGAATGACAGCGGGATTTACCGGTTATGCGGCGAGCCGGCTGGAGCGGCGGCGCATGAGCAGGTAGTAAACGACCGAGCGTGGCGGGACTTTAAAAAAATCGCCGCCGTTGCGTCCTCACATATGTTTTGCCTCCTTTGCAACTATTCGTAATGCAAAACGGTATATCTTGTTGCATTGCGGCTCGATCGAACCTTCATGCCATTACACCTAAACGCAAAGGATATTTCAATGAAAGTCGGTAAATGGAGAGAAGGCGCAAGTCCGGAACGGCGCAACCTGATACGCAGCAAGGTTCACGTGTTGCTGGCCACGATCGGGACACTATCGTCGGTAGCCGGGATCGGCGTGGCGATCGACGGCGGCCTCGAATTCAATCGCACCAAGGTATTCATCGGCGTCGGCATTACCGTGGTGTCCACCATCGTATACGTGTCGATGCTTTTCACGCCCTCCGAGTAAAAACACCTATGCGGTCTTGCCCAACGAAAAAGCCCCGCTGCGATCTCCACAGCGGGGCTTGCTCTTTGCGCCTTGCGCAGTATTACTTGACGATTTCGACCAGTTCGACTTCGAAGGTCAGATCGCTGTTCGGCGGAATCGGGCCGACGCCGCGTTCACCGTAAGCAGTCGCCGCCGGGCAGGTCAGTTTGGCCTTGCCGCCGACCTTCATCTTCTGCACGCCTTGCGTCCAGCACGGAATCACGCGATTCAGCGGGAACGTTGCCGGACCGCCGTGCTTCGCGGAGCTATCGAACTCGGTGCCGTTGGCGAGCGTGCCGCGGTAGCTGACCTTCACGACCGAGTCGGCGGCCGGCTGCGCGCCCGTGCCCTGCGTGAGATGTTCGACGACTACGCCGGAAGGCAATTTTTCGGTGGTAGGAGCAGCGGCCATCGCCGTGGAAGAAAGAACAGCCGCGGCAACCAAAGCAACGATAGATTTCAAAGCGAGTCTCCAGGTGGGAAGTGCGCGTCATTGTAGCGGATGACATGTTGCCCAGCGCCGAGCGGTGACGCAAGCAATCACACACTCGGTTGCAAATTGAGCGCTTGGGCAGTGGCACGAAGAATGCTGACTCGCTCGCGAGCGCATCCGGCGGCACAACGCACGCATGCAATTTGTACAGCGTTCGAGACGGCCAAGCGGCATCGGCACCTATTCGCAAGCCGGCGCGCAGTTCGGCTACGGGATGTTATGGACGCTCTTGATCACGTACCCGCTAATGGCGTCGATCCAACTGGTCTGCGCGCGCATGGGACGCGTGACGGGCAGCGGGCTCGCAACCAACCTGCGCCGCCACTACCCTGCTCCGCTGTTGTATCTCGCAGTACTGATTCTGCTCACCGCCAACATCATCAACATCGCGGCCGATCTCGCGGCGATGGCCGCCGCCAAACTGGTGATAGGCGGCCCGGTTCAACTCTACGTCGCCTTGTTCGGCACGGCCTCTTTGTTGATGCCCCGATCAAGGCGTTGTACTGGAGCGCGGTGATCAACGGCGTCGCGGCGGTGCCGATGATGGTTCTGGTGATGTTGATGGCGGGCAGCGCCAGGGTCATGGGGCAATTCACGGTCACCGGCTGGTTGCGCTGGCTGGGTTGGACCGCGACCGTCGCAATGGGACTGGCCGCGCTCGGCATAGTCTGGCCGGATTAGCTACATGCCGGCTTATTCGGCGCGCTGGCCGCGTGCGTCGCGCTACGGTAATCGAGGCAAGCCGCTCGCGCGATCAATCCAGGCGCTGCACTATGTAGCCGCTTGCCGTCGCAACGCTGCGCGCGTTGAAGTCCGCGAGCGCCGTCTCGCGCTCACGAACATCGGCCAGTACGACCGGATCGAGTAGCGCGGTAATGACTTCCTTGCGTTCGCGGCCCGCCTCGGTCAGTACATCGCCGTACGGGCTCCAGATCGCGCTTGCACCGCACGTCGACCAGCCACCGGTCGTGCCGACGTGATTCGACATGAGTACATACACGGTGTTATCGAAGGCACGCGCCGGGAACCAGATGCGCGACTGGTGATAACCGGTCTTCACGCTAAAGAGCGCGCTCACCAGGTAAGCATGCGCGCCGTTGACTGCGGCAAGCCGCGCATGTTCCGGAAAGCCGGAGTCGTAGCACACGCCGAGTGCGAGCCGCCATCCGTCGAGCTCGAGCATGCAGCCTTGCATGCCTGGCCGGTAGATTTCCGTCTCGCTACGGTAAAGGTATTGCTTGTGATAAGGCTCGATCTGCTCGCCGCGGCGGTTGAACACCAGCGAGGAAATGTGAAGCCCGTCCGCGCCGCGCGTGGCCGCGCCGACGATGACTGCGATTTCCCGCTGACGGCAGACTTCGCGAATCGGTTCGAGCCGCGCATCGTGTGCATCGAAAGCGTATTTCGCCGGGTCGCCGGCAATCAGATCGGGTTCGTACCCGCTCAGGAATTTTTCGGGAAAAACCACCAGCTTCGCGCCGCGGTCGGCGGCAAGACCGGTCAGTTCGACCGTTCCGGCGATGTTGGCGGTGACGTCGCCGCAAACCGGTTGAGCTTGGGCTGCCGCGATTCGTAATGACGTTTGCGGCAACGATGCCTGTTTGTTATCCAACGCGAACTCCGTTATGAATGGACCCTTGTCTGTGCGCCCGCTTCTGACTTTTACCTTTCGATATCGGCGAGCAAAGCCTCGGCATTTAAACATGGACAGCGCGCGCGAGAAGCCCGGCACCTTCGCCATTTCAATGAACGACTATGGTTTCGAGTTGTTGTCCGCGCAACCATTCGACTGGGCGGCGGAACTCGAAGGCGGTTTGCTCTCGCCCGACGAACTCGATCACGACATTCTCGCGAGCCTCAAATCGTCCGAACTCTCGATGCGGCGCTTTCGCGAGATTGCGCGCATATCGGGGCGGGTGTTTCAGGGACATCCCGGACAGCAGAAAAGCTCGCGGCAATTGCAGGCGTCGAGTGGTCTTTTACGAGATTTTCCGCGATCACGATAGCGGCAACCTGCTTGCTCAATCAGGCCGACGCGGAAGTGCTGTTGCAGGAACTCGACGCCCGGCGCATTCGCACTGCGCTCGAGCGGATGAACGCGAGCCGCGTGGTCGTTACGCGGCCGAAAAAACCGACGCCGTTTGCGTTTGCATTTCCGTTGATCATCGGACGCTTGCGTGAAAAGGTCAGCACGGAGAAGCTCGCGGATCGCGTCGAGCGGATGCTCGCCGAACTCGAGAAGGCGGCGCGTATATGAAGCCTGCGTCGTTGACGGTTGAAATCGCCGGGCATGCTCTCGTGCTGTCGAGCTTGCGTGCGGTCTTCGATCCGGCGCTGCGTTGTCTGTTCGTCGCCGATGCGCATTTCGGCAAGGATGCCGTGTTTCGCGCACGCGGCATTCCGGTGCCGATCGGTTCGACCGCCGATAACCTCATGCGGCTCGACATTCTGATCTCCGAATTCGAACCGGCCATGCTCGTGTTTCTCGGCGATCTGCTGCATGCACGCGAGGCGCATGCAGCGGAGACGCTCGATGCGTTGCATGTCTGGCGTGCACGGCATGCGGGACTGCGGGTGGTACTGGTCGAGGGCAATCACGACCGGCATGCGGGAGCGCTGCTGGAGATGCTGCGCGTTGAGTATGTGCAGGAGCGGTGGCGTATTGGACCGTGGGCGTTGTGTCATCACCCGCAGTTGGTTGAAGGCGCGTATGTGCTCGCAGGACATGCGCATCCGGTCTGTCGGGTCACGACGCGGACCGATTCGGTGCGGGTGCCGTGTTTCCGGTTCGGAACGGCATGTGGTGTGTTGCCGGCGTTCGGCAGCTTTATCGGCGGTGCGCGCGAGGAAGGCCGCGTCGCCGGGGAGAGAGTTTTTCTCGTGGTGGAGGAACGGGTGATCGAGGTTGTGCGCTGGCAGTTTTGTCAGCGATTGCCTGCCTCGAGTTTGTTGCTGTTTGCTTGCTGTGAGCGGACGGTTGGGCGTCCGCTCATGCTGCCTGAGCCTGACGTCAGCGCGGGAGGCCGGTTTGCCGGGCCGCCTGCGCTGAGGAAAGTCGCCGCGCGTTAGTGGCCGCGGCCACCGCCGCCGAAGCCGCCGCCGTAGCCACCGCCACGGCCGAAGCCACCGCCTTGGCCCTGGCCACCATTGCCGGGACCGCTGCTGCCTTTGCCACCGCTGGCGCCTTGGCCGCCGTTGCCTTGGCCGCCGGCGCCTTGGCCGCCGCTGCCTTGGCCGCCGGCGCCTTGGCCACCACCACCCTGGCCACCGCCGCCCTGACCGCCACCACCCTGGCCACCGCCGCCATGACCGCCGCCGTGGCCACC
>DASPZL010000633.1:0-31147 GCA_035636295.1 Paraburkholderia sp. | reverse complement strand
TTCGCGCCGTTCCGCCTGGAAAGCACGAGCCAGAACTGGATCGGCCGTTCACAATTTGCCGCCGATCAGTATTTCAACGGCTCGATCGACGAGTTTCGCATCTACCGCAACGCCCTCGGTGCCGAGCAGATAACGGCATTGATTTCCGCGTAGCGTTGATGCAGTTCAATCGAGGTCATCAATCCCCCTCTCCTGCTGAACGCTCCCGAAAAAAATCGCGAACTGGCGCGCGATTTGCTTAACGTTGTGCGCACACGATTCTGGCGAATGACCAGACCTGACCAGCAGGAGGAGACAATGCGCGATGCCGTTCATCACGCCATGACGCCAATCGCACCGCATGAAGCGGGCTGGCTCACGCCGTCCATTCAGAAGTCCCATGAGCGTTCGCAGACGTTCGGCCTGAGTTCCTTGATACGGCCCGACTACGACGTCCTGCCGGCCGCGGAACTCGCGTTGAGGCTGGAACAAAGCCGCATTCTGTGCGCGCACGCCACGCCGGTGATGGAAACGCTGCATGAGCAGATCGTCAACACGCAAAGCATGATCGTGCTGACCGACGCCGAGGGGCTGATTCTTCATTCGATCGGCGACGACGACTTTCTCCGCCGCGCGGAGAAAGTGGCGCTGCGTCCAGGCGCGAATTGGGCCGAGGACCGGCAAGGCACGAACGCGATCGGCACCGCGATCGCCGAATGCTCGCCGACCGTTGTGCATGGCGAGCAGCACTATCTGGCGGCCAACCGCTTTCTCACCTGCTCGAGCGTGCCGATCCTCGATCCGTATGGCGATCTGATCGGCGTGCTCGACGTGACCGGCGACCACCGCAGCTACCATCAGCACACGATGGCGCTCGCCAAAATGTCCGTGCAGATGATCGAGAACCATCTGTTTACCAGTACTTTTCGCGAGACGTTGCGGATTGCCTTTCACGGCCGGCCCGAGTTTCTCGGCACGCTGATGGAAGGCATCGCCGCGTTCACCTGCGATGGCCGCTTCCTGTCCGCCAACCGCAGTGCGCAATTCCAGCTGGGCCTGCCGCTCACGGCATTGCGCGCGCATACGCTGTTCTCATTGTTCGGCCTGACGAGTGCGCAGTTGATCGATCGTCTGCGTGCCGGCGGCGATCGCCATCTGTCGTTGAACCTGCATAACGGCGCAGTCGTTTGCGCGCGCGTCGAGTTCCGGCGCGCCACGCTCGCCGAGGACGGCGTGCCGCCGCGGGCGCACCGCGCGGAGAAGCCCGCGCCGCGCTGCGACCCGCCGCCGGCGGCCGTTGCCGCGGGCACGCTGTCCAAACTGAGCTATCTGGATACCGGCGATCCGCAGATCGCCACGGTCATCACGAAGGTCCGCAAGGTCCTCGGCAAGGACATCCCCATCCTCATCACCGGCGAGACGGGGACCGGCAAGGAACTGCTCGCGCAGGCGATCCACAACGATTCGCCACGCAGGTCGGGCGCCTTCGTCGCGGTGAACTGTGCTTCGATACCGGAAAGCCTGATCGAATCCGAGTTGTTCGGCTATGAAGAAGGCGCATTCACCGGCGCGCGCCGCAAAGGCGCAGCCGGAAAGCTGCTGCAGGCGAATGGCGGCACGCTCTTTCTCGACGAAATCGGCGACATGCCCTACCCGCTCCAGGTGCGGCTGCTGCGTGTGCTGCAGGAGCGTCTCGTCAATCCGCTCGGCTCCACGAAATCGATTCCCGTCGATATCGCGATCATTTGCGCGACCCATCGCGATCTGCGTGACATGATCGCGCAGAACTGTTTCCGGGAGGACCTGTATTACCGCCTGAACGGTCTGGTGGTGAAATTACCGCCGCTGCGCGAGCGCACGGATCTGGTCGCCGTGATCCAGAAGATGCTGCATTGCGCATCGCTCGATGAGCCCGACGGCCGGCGTCTGAGCGTCGCCGGCGAGGTGATGGCGCTGTTTGAACAATGCGCGTGGCCGGGCAATTTTCGCCAGCTCGGCAATCTTCTGCGCACCGCGGCCGCGATGGTGGATGAGGACGGCGAGATCAGGCGCGAACATCTGCCCGACGATTTCTTCGACGATTTGCGCACCGCCCCCTCGCCCTGCGCGCGCCCTGTCGAAGCCGCCCCTTTGCAAGGCGGGCGCCTGCGAGACGTCACGGCCAGTGCGATCGCCGCGGCGATTGCGCAGCATCGCGGCAACGTGTCGGCGGCGGCCCGTGCACTGGGCGTTTCGCGCAATACCATTTACCGCAAATTGCCGGCGCTAGCCAGCACGGACGACGCCGCGGACGAGGCCTGACACCAGGCCGACCGACACGACACGCAGCAGACTTCGTTCAGCGACGTGTGTTCAAGGGTGTTCCATATTGCAACAGGAGTGTCCTTCAATTGAACAGTGCACGATCGCCGCTGCATTGTCCGATGTGCAAAATCCGCGCAACGAAGCGAGCACAAGCGGCTCATGGTGCGTTGATTCGAAGGGCCGCGTTATCGCTTCACGTCGATCTGCTTCGACACTTCCGCTCGGCCCGCCCGGCATGGACATTGCGTTGAATGACACGGCCGCTTTGACCCATGCGGTTTTTCCCATCACATGCCGTACCTAAGGAGACAACCATGCAGTGGACCACCCCCGCCTATACCGATCTGCGCTTCGGCTTTGAAGTCACGATGTACATCGCCGTTCGCTAAAGCAACGATGAAGCGCCGCACGCGTATTGCAACTCGTCATCGTGCGCGGCGGCGCCCAGCGCATCGCTCAAGAACATGCAGCCTCTCGACTCGCATTGCGCCGGGCACGCCATGATCCGAGCACGAGCCGTCGAAGCGGCACGCGACGGCATCCCATTCCAGGCATCCCCATGAGCCCCGCGAACACCGAGCGCTACACCAGCTTGCGCCCGCGTCTGCGCGCGATGTTCCGCCTGCAATGGGAAACCGCGCAGGATGCCTACGTGTTGTTGTATCCCGAAGGCCTGGTCAAGCTCAATCCGAGTGCGGGCGAAATTCTGTCACGCTGTGATGGAACGCGCGAGCTGGACGATATCATCGGTGAACTGGAGGATCTGTTTCGTGCGTCCGATCTGGCCGCCGACGTCTATCGCTTCATCGATCATGCGCGGCAACGCGGCTGGCTGGATTGACATGACTTGACGCGAGCATCGCGAGCGGCACTACCGGCCCTTGCTCTTCCAGGTCGTTGTGGCTGCTAGCGCGCCTCTCTTCGTGAACACGCATGCCCCTGTTTGGCTGACGCCCGGCGATCGCTGCTAACCAAACGGAGATCGCCGGGCAGTCGTGCTATTGCGCGGCTCGCGCGTTGAGCGGCGTCGTCGACGTTTTCGCGGCGTCGTCCGTCAGCTTCGTCTTGCCGGCCTCGTAGCCATTCGAATACAGCAGGAACGCCATGATGTCGGCGTAATCCTGCGGCTTCATCTTGCCGGGACGATCCGCCGGCATATTGCTCGCCATGTAGCCGTATACCGCGCCGATCGTGAGCTTCGCGTTGGCGGCCGGCGCGAAGGACGGCCCGCGCAGCGCAGGCGCATTCAGCCCTTGCAGATCGGGACCGTGGCACTTCGCGCACGAACTGGAGTACAGCGTCTTGCCATGCGCGACCTGCGCGCGGTCGAAGCCGGGAACCTCGACGGATACGCTCGCATCGACCTTGATGAAGCGGCCCGGCGGCGATTGACGGCTGCCCGCGCGCGTCATCCGCCACACGTCGTTGCCGCGCGCGGGGCCGTCGCGATAGGCAAACGCGGCCGCAGGCCGCGCGGCGGCCTGAGCCGTTTCAGGCAAACGCCACGCGCGGGTCAATGCGGCGAGTCTGCCGTCGGATGCCATCTTCTCCAGCGCGGCGTCGATACGCGGCCGCAACGCGGCGCCGTTCGTGCCGAACGCGAACGCCAGATGCCAGTCCGCGTACGGCGAGTGCGTGCCGGCAATCTGGAAGCGCCGCTCCGGATGCACGATCGTATAAGCCACGACCGCCGGATACCAGACGATCGCGCGCTGCGCATGTCCGCTTGCAACGGCATCGACGGTCAACTCCGCCGTATTCTCCAGGTCGAGCTTGACACCGGGTTGTTGCACGGCGATCAATTGCGCGGGACTCGCGTAGGTCGCCGCGACGACCTCCGTGCCGTCGGCCTGCGCCGACGACCCGCGCGGCGTGACGCTCACATAACCGGACTGCAGATAGCCGCGCGAGAAAGTGAGCTTGCTACCGGAGCCGTCCGCGACCTCAGAGCGCGGAAAGCCGGCAATGACGTCGCATTTGCGCGCCAACGCCTTGTCGAGTTCTTTCAGCGACACGCCGTCGTCGTCGCTGCCGGCGAAGCCGCCCGGCGCGAGCGACAGTGCTATGCCCGCGGTGCGGAATGCTTCGCGCGCCACCGCCTCGTCGAGCACCGTGGATGGACTGCCCGGGAACGTGCAGACGCGCACGCCCGCGGGAACGGCAGTGGCGAGTTCGGGCGCGAGCGCGCCGGTCGCCAGCAGCACACTGGCGAGAGCAAACGAATGGAGTGAAGTCTTCATGGTCTTGCTTCCGGAAAAGGCCCGGCCGCCACGATCGAATGGCTCACGCAATCTGCGCGGCGCAAACCGGCGCGGCGACCAGGTAAACGTCAGCCGTTGTTGAGCGCGAACACGTACAGCGTGCCGCCGCGTGGAACCTTCTCCGCCGCCTTGGACATCGGACCGCCCCAAATGGGATTCGCGCCGCCGTAACCGGCGAGGATCGCGACATATTCCTTGCCGTCGACCTCGAACACCGACGGTTGAGCGATGATCCCGCTCGCAAGTTTCGGGCTTTGCCACAGCACCTTGCCCGTCGTCACATCGAACGCATACAGGCGGCCGTCGAGCGAGCCGCTGAACGCAAGGCCGCTTGCCGTGGTCGCCACGCCGCCGTTCCACGGCAGCTTGCTCCAGTGGCTCCAGATTTTCTTGCCGGTGTCGACGTCGATGGCCTGCAGCTCGCCGTAACCTTTGCTGCCGGGCTCGGGCTTGATCTCGAACCCTTCGCCGAGGTACGGCAGCCCCTCCATATAATTGACCGACTTGCCGGACAGCGACATGCAGGCATGCAGCGCGGGAACGATCGCGATGTGCTTGTCCGGATCGTATGAGACCGACCACCAGTTCTTGCCGCCAAGGAAACTCGGGCAGGTTTCGATCGTCGTGCCCGCCTTCGGATATTTCGACGCGTCCTGGATCGGCGCGCCGTCCGCCGTATAGCCCGTCACCGAGGTCGCCTTGACGAAGGGCTTCGCATAGATCAGCTTGCCCGTGCCGCGATCGATCGCATGGAAAAAGCCGTTACGGTCGGCGTGGATGATCGCGTCGTAATCCTTGTCCTGATACTTGATGCTGGCGAGCACCGGCGTGTTGACGCCGTCGTAGTCCCACGTGTCGTTTTTCGTGTACTGGTAGTGCCATTTGATCTCGCCGTTTTTCGGATCGAGCGCGAGCAGCGAATCGGAGTACAGGTTGTCGCCCGGACGCAGATCAGCGAGCCACGGCCCCGGGTTGCCGACGCCCCAGTAGAGCGTTTTCGATGCCGCGTCATAAGTGCCCGTCAACCAGGCCGGCGCGCCGCCATGCTCCTGCATGCCGTTCGGCCATGTATCGCCATGCTTCTCCCCGGCTGCCGGGACGGTAAAGCGCTTCCACAGCACATTGCCGTCGTCGGGATTGAGCGCCGCGATAAAGCCGCGCGCTCCGTATTCGCCGCCTGCGCTACCCACGACCAGCGCGCCGTCGAGCGCGAGCGGCGCGAGAGAAAACGCGTAGCCCAGACCCGGCTCGAACATCTGCTTGCGCCAGGCGAGCGCACCGGTCTGCGCGTCGAGCGAGACGACGTCGCCATTGAGCATCGCGATGTAGACGTTCTTGCCGTACAACGCCACGCCGCGGTTGATCACGTCGCAACATGCCGTCTTGAACGACTCGGCGCCGAGCTTGGGCTCGAACTTCCAGAGCTGCTTGCCGGTCGCGGCATCGAATGCGTACACGTTGTCTTTCGGCGTGGTCACGAAGAGATAATGGCCATTGACGATCGGCGTCGCCTCGAAACCTTGCTGCAGGTCCGCTGGAAACTTGTAGCTCCATACCTGCTTGAGCTTCTTCACGTTGGCCGTGTCGATCTGCTTGAGCGGCGAATGCGCCTGACCGTTGTACGTGCGGTAATACGTGAGCCAGCCGGGGTCGCTCTGGGCCGCCGTCAACCGCTCATACGTGACCGGCGGATAGTCGGCGGCGGCCGCCGCTGATCCGAGTACCAGACTGACGGCCGCGGCGACGCTCATCGCAAGCGCCGTGGGCCCCGTCGCCGAAATTGGACGTGCTTTCATCCCTGTCTCCTGTTGAATTATCGACGCGAGGCCATGCGGGCGGCGTCATCGTCTAGTGAACGCAGACTGGCTGCCGACCGTTCAAGGCAAGTCGCATGCCATTGGGACGTGGCGTCGCGGGAAACCATGGCGGCGCGTGAAAAGCGAACAGGGTTGCACGCGTGGGAGCTTGCCGCGGCATGCCTTTCGGTGTTGCACGCTGGCGCAAGCAAGCAGGGGATGTGTTGCTAAAAAGGACAGTTTTATATACGACGATTGCTCCGTCCGTCCCTGAGCGGTTCCGGACAGCCGTGCTCCACGGCTCATCGGACGCCGTCGCCGGAGCATGATTTGCCGGCGAAGCCACCCATCCATTCACCCCGCCTCTTCGTGCGCGAAACCGAAGAATTTTTCACCCGGTCAGCTATATTGATTTGATGAGGCGGTCAACGAACCCATCCGCCTGCTCGCCGCCAATTCCCTGACCGATTGGATAATCGCATGCACGACGATGCCGATGAATTGGCGAGACGCCCGGCAAGGGTTGCCGACCACGCCAGGGAAAATCTTGCCCTCCTCCGTCTCGCGCGTGCCCAAACTGGGTCGCGCGATGCGTTGCTGCAAGCGATCGCGAACGAAGCACTGGCATTGTGCGGTGCGGGCAGCGCGGGCATCAGCCTGACGGAAGGGCCGCCCCGCAGCCGCTCTTTCCGCTGGCTGGCCGTGGCCGGATCGTGCGCGGGCCTGCAGGGCAAAACCACCGCGTGGAACGAGTGCCCTTGCGGCGTGACGCTCGAATCCGGCGGCGCGCGGCTCTTCGTGCGGCCGCAGGAAGAGTTCGCCTGTCTCCGGTTCCCAGGCGTCGACGTGCACGAAGGCGTCGTCGTTCCCATTCCGTCGGACAGTGGCCAGCTCGGCGCGATCTGGGTGATGTCTCACGATGCAGCCTGCCGCTTCGACCGCGAGGACGTCCGGGTGCTGTCGAGCCTCGCCGTCGTGGCGGGCGCCGCGCTGACGATGGCAAACGTCCGCGACGACGGCGCCGAGAGCGACCGCAGGCACAACGAGTTCATCGCCATGCTCGGGCACGAGCTGAGAAATCCGATCGCGCCGATCGACGGCGCCATCGCGGCCGCGAAGCGCCTGTGCGCCGCGGACGAAAAAGCCGACGCCGTGTTGACCATTGCACAGCGCCAGATGAAACATCTGCGTACGCTGGTCGACGACCTTCTGGATGCGGCACGGCTCAAACACGGCAAGCTCGCCATCAAGCTGAGCGATACGTCGCTCAACGAGATCACGTTCGACGCGGTCAGCGCGGTCAAACATCATCTCGAATCGCGCAGGCATACGCTGAAACTGAGCGGCCTCGAAGCGCCGGTGCCGGTCCGCGCGGATCATGTGCGGCTGAGCCAGGTACTGGGCAATCTGTTGCTGAACGCGGCCAAGTACACGCCGGCGGGCGGCAGGATCGAACTGTCGGTCCATGTCGACCCTGCCGGCCGTCCAGGCGAATCCGGGTGCGTCATCATCGAGGTCAAGGACAACGGCATCGGCATCGATCCGTCGACTCAGCCTTACATGTTCGAACTGTTCGCGCAGTCGACGTGCGGCAGCGCCCGCTCCGAGGGCGGCCTCGGCATCGGGCTCGCGGTCGCGAAACGTCTGGTGGAACTGCACCACGGCAGCATTTCGATTCAAAGCGGAGCGGCCGGTGCGGGCACGCTCGTGACGGTGCGCGCTCCGATACTCCGGCCTGCGGCGGACGCGGCGGCTCCTAAGCCCTCCGCGAATACGCCCAACGTGCGCTCCACCCGCCTGCTGCTCGCCGACGACAACCGCGACGCGCTGGAAGTGCTCACCATTCTGCTCGAAGTCGAAGGCCACCGCGTGAGCGCGACGGACAATGGACGCGATGCCGTACGCCTCATCGGCGAGACGCATCCTGAAGTCGCGATCATCGATGTGGGCATGCCGGATATGGACGGCTTCGACGTGGCGCGCGCGGTTCGCGCCGACCCGCGCCTCGACGGCGTGACGCTCGTCGCGCTGACGGGCTATGCGTCGGAGTCCAACAAATCGAGAGCGCTGGCTGCCGGTTTCGATTACCACCTCACCAAGCCGTTGTCGTTGGAGAAGCTCCAGCACATTCTCGAGAACCGCACCGAAGGACGGGTTCAGGGCATCGTATAACGGCGCGCGGTGGCGAGATGCGCTGCCGTGCGGGCCGCATGTTGTTCGACGTCATTCGAGTGGACCCCGCGCACCGGCAACGCTCAGGGCGCTCAACATACATGACTTCCATCCCGGTGCCTTCGCCGTGAGAAAAGAACCTCGGCGATGGCCGCCGTGTTGACGTGGCGTGTTGATGTGGATTCGCACTTCCTGGGGCAACTGCGCGCAGCCGGTAACGGCCAACGATGTGCGCACACTACGCGAGGAATTGCACAAATAACGCGGCGTTCAGCGCGCCGAATGGCCGCCGCCGGATTTCATCCGGCGCCACGCATGCTGATTTCGCGTTGATTGCCGGGCGATTGGCCGTCGAGCCGCTTCTCGAAGCAGCAGGCGTCCGCCCTCGTGACATACGGTCCAAACGGAGGAATGCGATGAAAACCGTGTTTGTCGTAAAACTCGACGGCCCGCCGATTGTTCGCGAACGTTCCGAGCCACAGCGCTGCATAGCCAAGCCGCTCGGCTTCCTGTTCCAGATACGCGAGTATCGCGGTGCCCACGCCGTCGGCGGCGGGGCGCGCATAGAGGCGCTTGAGCTCGGCAATGTGTTCCACCAGCGGCCTGAACGCGCCGCAGCCCAGCGGCGTGCCATAGGCGCTTCTCGCCACGACGAAACGCGCGCTTTCCGCCGCGACGTCGCGCACGGAAAAACGGCTCTGGCCGCCGTCGCCGGTGAGCACGGCCAGCGTGGCGCTCAACTCGTCGAGCAGTATGCGGGCGTCCGTCGAGGACGGATCCTCGCGGCTGATAACGATTGTCGGGAACAGCATCGGCCTCGCCTCCTCTTGCGTCGCGTGCCCAACAGGATCAGCAAGCCGTGTACCGATCTTCGCGCCGAAACACTCACGCAGCGCGGACGCCAAAAAAGCTCGCCGGTAGAGCGAGCCGAACCGAAACAACAACCATGGCGTCCCGCTGACGGGACAAGCGCATCGAGCAATTGCCATGCCGAATGGCGCGCAGGCCCCGCCGATGCACGGCGCGCTGAATGTGACGAGTATTCATTGACCCATCAACCGGACGCACGACACACTGCTTTTTTTGGCCCGCAGCCTTGAAGGTCTTCCTAAAACATGAACCAATCGTTCTTCAATCTCTACACTCACGATTTCGCCCGCGCGGCGATTACCGTACCGATGACTCCGGGCTACACGATCCATGCATACACCGTCTTCAAAGGCAAGGTCCGTCCGGGCGAAGGCGACCACTGACATGTGGCGCCGAATCGCATGGTTCATCGCCCTCTGGGTTGCCGGCGTCGCGACGGTGGGCGCCGTCGCGGGCGTGTTGAAACTGGTGTTGCGCGCGGCTTCGCATTAAGCGCCCCAGGGCAGCGTGTAGGCGATCACATGCGGTTCCTGCCCGTGGCACGCCGTATGCGTAGCGGCCGGGAAATCACGACCTTGCTACCATGAGGCACGGAGCAACCGTTCTCTGCGTCCGTGCTAACCGGATTCTTCTCGTCGTCAAGTCGAACGGAAGATGGGCGCTGCCCGGCGGACGATGCAAGACCGGCGAGCCCGCGCACGCCGCCGTCATTCGCGAACCGGCCGAGGAAACGCAATTGAGCGGCATCGCGCTCGCGCTGACGTATGCAAATTGAACCGTGCGCGGACCGGCCCGCGCGGACCGTGCACGATCATTGCGGGCCGTCCGAGGTATACGCCTGAAAAGGCCGATTGACGCGCCCCCCGGCGGATACGTCTGTTAAAAATTCAAGCCATGCATCCACAAATACAATCGCCAGGCAGTCGTGAAGTCGTGCCGCGATCGTTTGCAAGCCGCCGCGCGTCGCGATGCCGGCATCGGAACGCGGGGTCCCGGCTCACGAAAGTCACAGGAGGCCCGCCCATGTCCAGCCGACATCCGATCATCGCGTTTCTCGCGGGATTGCCGCAGTTCGAGGCGCTTTTGCATGAAGACGCGGTGCTCGACCTGAGATCCGGCGGTATCGTGTCGAGGTGCGAACCATCGAGCAGCGAGGCCGGCTCGCGGTTCCAGTTGAACGTGCAATGGCGATGCAAAGCGCGATGCAAGATCCGGCGCAAGATGTAGCGCAACAAGCCGCCCCCGCCGACGCCTGCGGTGAACTGCTGCGGCCTCGCGAGACTTGCGAGTGGCTGGTCCGCGCGCATCGCGTGGCCGTGCTCATCGACGCGGCGCGCTACTACGCCGTGTTGCGCGAGGTGATTCCGCGAGCCCGCCATTCGATCTTCATCGTGGGTTGGGACATCGACAGCCGCATTGAACTGGTGCCCGGCGGCGCGGGCGACGGACTCCCCGACGGTCTCGCCGACTTCCTGTGCGCGGTGGTCGACGCCAATCCGCAATTGCGCATCCACGTGCTCGGCTGGGACTTCGCGATGCTCTACGCGTTCGAGCGCGAATGGCTGCCGTCGTATCAGCCCGGCTGGCACACGCACCGGCGACTTTCGTTCAGGCTTGACGGCCGCCATCCGCTGGGCGCATCGCATCACCAGAAGATCGTCGTCATCGACGACTGTCTCGCGTTCACCGGCGGCATCGACCTCACGAGCTCGCGTTGGGACACGCCCGCGCATGCCCCGGACGACCCCGCGCGGCGTACCCCCGGCAAGACCCGCTATCAGCCGATCCACGACCTGCAGGTGATGTTCGACGGACCGGCCGCGGGCGCGATGGCGCGGCTCGTGCACGAGCGCTGGCAGCGTTCGCGCCGCTCGCGCACGGCGCCGCGGCCGTTCCACCCGGCGCCCGCGGATACGGATACGGAACCGTGGCCGGCCAGCGTCGAGCCGGACTTCGTCGATATCGAGCTCGGCATCGCGCTCACCCAGCCCGCCTACGAGGGACGCGAGACCGTGCATCAGGTGCGGGCGCTGCACGTCGCGGCGGTGGCCGCGGCACGCCGCAACATCTATATCGAGAATCAGTATTTCACCGCCGGGGCGATCGGCACCGCGCTGTGCGAGCGGATCGGCCAGACGCCGGGCCCGGACGTCGCGGTGGTCTGTCCGTTCAGGCAGAGCGGCTGGCTGCAGGAGGCCACCATGGGCGTGCTGCGGGCGCGCCTGCACCGGCTGATCCAGGCCGCCGACCCGAACGGCCGGTATGCGATGTATGCGCCGGCGATCGACGCGGACCACGGCATCTTCATCAACGTGCACAGCAAGGTGATGATCGTCGACGAGCGTGTGCTGCTGATCGGCACCGCGAACCTGAACAACCGCTCGATGGTGCTCGACACGGAGTGCTGCGTGGCGATCGACGCGCGCGACGATCCCCTCGTGCAAACGACGATCGCCCGCATCCGCAACCAGTTGCTTGCCGAACATCTCGACACGAGCGAGGCCGATGTCGCGCAAGCGCTCGAACAGCACGGCCGGCTGAACCCCGCGATCGCGAGCCTGAGACACGGCGCGCGCACGCTCGTACCGCTGACCCCCGTGGTGGCCGAAGAGTTTCGCGATTTCGCGGACAAGGTCCACGTTCTGGACGCCGAAGCACCGATCGCTCCGGACGAACTGATCCGCCAGTTCCTGCCCGAGCCGAGCCGCCGTCCACTCACCGCCAAGCTGCTCGCGCTGGGCGCGCTCGCGCTCGTCGTCGTCGCGCTGGCGATCGTCTGGCGCTTCACGCCGGCCGGTCATCCGCTGAGCTTCACGTCGCTCACGCACGGTGTCGAACAGCTCGCGGCGACCCGCTTCGGACCCGCGGCCGTCGTCGCGGGCTACGCGCTGGCGGCGCTGTTGTCGGTGCCCGTGACGTTGCTGATCGCCGTGACCGGCTTCGTGTTCGGCGCGCTCACGGGCGCCGCCTACGCGATGGCGGGCACGCTGATCGCCGCCGCCGCGGGTTGGGCCGCCGGCGCATGGCTCGGACGCGACGCGGTGCGCGAGCTGGCCGGGCCGAAACTGAACCGGCTGAGCGAACGCCTGCATCAAAAGGGACTGCTTGCGGTCATCGTGCTGCGGCTCGTGCCCGCCGCGCCGTTTTCGATCGTGAATCTGGCGGCCGGCGCGTCGCGCATCCGCTTTCGCGACTTCTTCGCCGGCACGGCGATCGGCATGGCGCCGGGCGTGGTGCTGGCGACGTCGTTCGCGCATCAGCTGGTGTCGGCGGTGCGTCACCCGACGCCGTTCTCGCTGATGCTGGTCGCCGCGATCGGCGTCGCGCTGGTCGGCTTGTCGCTGCTGCTGCGGCGCATCCTCGCGGGGCGGCGATGAGCCGGCGCGAACCGGACGTCGCGGCATTGGAGCAGGCGCAGCCGCGGTCGTCGCCGGCCCGGCAACGCGCGAGCGAGGTGTTGCGCATCGCCACGTACAACATTCACGCCGCCGTGGGCACGGACGGCCGGCGCTCGGCTGAACGCATCGGAGAAGTGATCGCCGGATTGAACGCGGACATCGTCGCGCTGCAGGAAGTGCCGCTCGGCGGTACGGCGAGCCTCGATGTGCTGCCGGTGCTCAGCGAGATCACCGGCATGCATGCGGTGCCGGGGCCCACGCTCGATACTCCGCAACGGCGCTACGGCAACGCCGTGCTGACGAATCTGCCGGTGCGCGCGGTGCGCACGCTCGATCTGTCGTTCGGCAGCCGCGAGGCGCGCGGCGCGCTGGACGTCGACGTGGAAACCGGCAGCGGCGTGCTGCGCATCGTCGCCACTCACCTGGGCCTGTCGGCGCGCGAACGCCGCGCCCAGGTCGACCTGTTGCTCGATGCGTTCGACACGCCCGAACTGCCGGTCATCCTGCTCGGCGATCTGAACGAATGGTTCGTCTGGGGACGCCCCTTGCGCGCGCTGTTGGCGCACTTTCGGCCGGCGGCCGCGCCTCGCACGTTCCCGTCGCGCTTTCCCGCCTTCGCGCTGGATCGCGTGTGGGTGCACCCGGCGCAGCGTCTCGTCGACGTGCAAGTCTTTCGAAGCGATCTGGCGCGTGTCGCCTCCGACCATCTTCCCGTCATTGCGCGCGTGCTGCGCTGAAGCCGGAGCCGGAGCCGTGAAGGCTCGCGTATGGAAAGCAGTGCGCGTTACCGCTTGAAGTCAGCTGCGCTCAGGTGCGTTCACGTGCGGCGCGGACTCGCCCGGCTTGGCGGGTATGGGCGGCGAAAGACTGGCAGTCATCGCGCCGGGGAGATTGTTCAGGAGAATCACGAGTTTTTGCAGTTGTTCCATCGGCACCCCGTCGAAATACAGCGTGATCGATTCAATGCGGTCCTGGAGCTTGACGTGCGTGCTCGAGCCGGATGCTCGCGTCTCGCATGCGCGCAGGCATTTCCAGATTGCGATGACGTGCAAGGCGCCGAGAGCGGCAGACACCGTAATGCGTTGCGTCGTGACCATGGCCGTCGAAATGATTTCTGCTATTGCCGCGTGTCGGAACAGAAAGAACCGGATACAAGCTTAGCCCACCTCAGCAGGATCCAGACGCCGTCACGTCATACGTAACGCTGGGATTTCGGACATTTCAGCCGTCTTGAACGCCAATACGTCCATCCACGTTCGCACTTCACGCATTCAACGCCGCGATGATCGCCTCGCTAATCCCGCCTTTCCCATACGACGCCCGCTGAATCATCCCGACCGTGCGCAGCAACGGCGTACTCCCGATCGACAACACCCGCAACGCGGGATCCGCCTGCCAGTTCGCGCGATGCAGCAGCGGCAACACCGCCACGCCGACGTTTTCCCGCACCAGCGCCACGATCGTTTCGATCGAGTTGAGCTCCAGATATTCGCTGACCGTCAAACCGAGGCTTTGCAGCGCCTGTTCGACCACGCGCCCCGTACGCACGCGCCGGTCGAAGCGCAGAAAGCCGTGCGTGCGCAAAATCCGCTGCGGGTCGGTATCGACAATGTCGCGGCTGACGACCAGCACCAGCGGTTCAGTATAGAGCGTCGTCCATTTCAGCGTCTCCGGCAGCATGTCGTCGGCCCGCGCGACCACGGCCGCGATGTCGACCTCGCCCTGTTCCACCATCACCGCCAATTCGTCCGAACGCGCCGAGAGCAATCGCACGTCGAGGCGCGGATGCTCGGTTTTCAGCCGCGCGACCACCAGCGACAGCGCGCCGATCACCGACACCACCGCGCCAATCGTCACCGGGCCTTCCATGCCGTCGACCGGCTGCGTCTCGAGTTCGGCCAGCAGATCGAGAATCTGCTCGATCTTCGGCTGGATTTCCATGCCCTGCCGCGTCAGCGCGATCTGCCGCGCACTGCGGTCGAACAACTGACGGCTGAGCGCCAGCTCGAGGCCGCGCATCTGCAGGCTGACCGCGGCTTGCGTCAGCGCGACTTTTTCGGCCGCCGCCGCGAACGAGCCCGTCCTCGCCACCGCTCTAAAGGTTTTCAGCATTCGTAACGTAGGCATCAAGTGGTCCGATGGATGCTCAAGAAAAATTTAAGTGTCGAAAAGAAATATTAATATTTACTGATGCTCCGCGCTCGACATAATCGAGGGTCTGTTCAGCTCGAAAGGAAATCACATCGCGATGCGGAGTTCTGAAAGATGAGTCGTGAGGAGCGTCGGCCGGTACTGGAAGTCAGTGGTTTTTCGCTGAAGTTCTCTCACGCGGCGCACGTGCCGAATCTGGTCGACAACGTCTCGTTCTCGGTCGGCGCGGGCGAAACGCTGTGCATCGTCGGCGAGTCGGGTTGCGGCAAGAGCGTCACCTCGCTCGCGCTGATGGGCCTGCTGCCGAGCCCGCCGGCCAATGTGGTCGCGGGCGTCGCGCGCTTCGACGGCAAGGATCTTTTCAAGCTGCCCGAGCGCGAACTGGCCGACATTCGCGGCAATCGCATGTCGATGATCTTCCAGGAGCCGATGACCTCGCTGAATCCGGCGTACACGATCGGCGACCAGATCGCGGAAAGCGTCGAACGGCATCGCGGTCTGAGCCGCGCCAAGGCTCGCGACGAAGCGCTCGCGATGCTGCGCCTCGTGCGCATTCCCGCTCCCGAAACGCGGCTGGACGCCTATCCGCATCAACTGTCCGGCGGCATGCGCCAGCGCGTGATGATCGCGATGGCGCTCGCGAACCGCCCGCAGCTGCTGATCGCCGACGAACCCACCACCGCGCTCGACGTGACCATCCAGGCGCAGGTGCTCGCGCTCGTGAAAAACCTGCAGTCCGAGACCGGCACGGCGATGGTGCTGATCACGCACGACCTGGGCGTGGTGGCCGAAGTGGCCGACCATGTCGCGGTCATGTATGCGGGGCGGATCGTCGAATACGGCACGGTCGAGGATATTTTCGACGACCCGCAGCATCCGTACACGATCGGGCTGATGGGCGCGATTCCGTCGGTCGGCAAGCGCGAAGGCCGGCTCGCGACCATTCACGGCTCGGTGCCCTCGCCTGAACAGATGCCGCACGGTTGCCGCTTCGCGCCGCGCTGCCCGTTCGCGCAACAGCGCTGCATCGACGCGGCGCCGCCCGACGCCGTGATCGACGGTCTGCACCGGGTTGCCTGCTGGGTCGCGCCAGTCGAATTGTCGGTCGCGCCGCGCACCGGGGAGGTATCGGCATGAGCACCTCGCCACCCGATCTCGGCACGACCGGCACGCCGAAGCCGCCGATCCTCGAAGCCCGCGAACTGACGAAGCATTTCGGCGGCACACGCCACCTGTTCGCGCGCACGCCGACCGTGTACGCGGTCAACGGCGTCTCGTTCGCCGTGCAACAAGGCGAGACGTTCGCGATCGTCGGCGAATCCGGTTGCGGCAAATCCACCTTGGGCCGCCTGCTGCTGCGCCTGATCGACGCCACCGAAGGCCGCGTGTTTTACCAGGGCAAGGACATCACGCATCTGGGCGCCACGCCGCTGCGGCGGCTGCGCCGCGAGATGCAGATCATCTTTCAGGACCCGTTCGCCTCGCTGAATCCGGGCATGACGGTCGGCCAGATCGTCGGTGAGCCGATCGCGCTGCATGGACTCGCGCGAGGGGCTGCCCGCACCGAGCGCGTCGCGGAACTGCTGCGCACCGTCGGGCTTCAGCCGGGCTATGCGGACCGCTATCCGCACGAGTTCTCCGGCGGCCAGCGGCAGCGCATCGGCATCGCTCGGGCGCTTGCCGGCGAGCCGCGGCTGATCGTCGGCGACGAACCCGTGTCGGCGCTGGACGTCTCCGTGCAGGCGCAGGTCATCAACCTGCTCGAAGCGCTCAAGCACGACCTCGGGCTCACGCTCGTCATGGTCGCGCACGATCTCGCGGTGATTCGCCACATGAGCGACCGCGTCGCCGTCATGTATCTCGGCGAGATCGTGGAACTCGCTCCGGTCGACGATCTGTTCGACGCGCCGTTGCATCCCTACACGCAGGCCCTGCTGCGCGCGATTCCGGCAAGCAGCCCGCGTCAGCGCCGCGACAAGCCGGCGCTCTCCGGCGATCTGCCGAGCCCGACCGCGCCACCGCCGGGTTGCCGCTTTCATACACGTTGCCCGCACGCGAAGCCGCGCTGCAAGGACGAGCACCCGCTGAACGAAAAGCTGCCGGACGGCCGTCAGGTGGCCTGCCATTTCTGGCGCGAGATCCAGAACGCGGGCGGCGGCACGCCGCTCGCGGCGAGCGTCAGCGCGAAACTGACCGAGCGTCTCGGCCTTTATCGGCAACGCCAGGAAGCGCTGCTGAACGGCAGCGTCAGCCATTTAATCGACAACCGAATCGACCCTTGAACTCGAGAATGAAAAAAGGAAACGACCGCATGCATAGATTGCTGATAGCCGCGGCGCTGACGTTGAGCGCGAGTGCCGCGATGGGCCAGACCATCCGGATCGGCCTGCAGGAAGATGTCGGCTCGCTCGACCCGGCGCGCAGCGCCCAGGTGGTCGACCGGATCGTCTTCAGTTCGCTGTGCAATTCGCTGGTCGACATCAGCCCCGATCTCAAGATCGTGCCGATGCTGGCGACCTCGTGGTCGACCAGCGCGGACGGCAAGACGCTGACCTTCAAGCTGCGCAAGGGCGTCAAGTTCCACGACGACGAGCCGTTCAACGCCGCCGCGGTAAAGGCCAACCTCGACCGCGCCCGCACGCTGCCCACCAGCAATCGCAAGAGCGAACTGGCGTCGATCGATCACGTCGACGCGGTCGACGATTCCACGGTCGCCATTGTGCTGAAGGCGCCGGACGCCGCGCTGCTCGCCACGCTCTCCGACCGCGCCGGCATGATGCTCGCGCCGAAAACGCTGTCCGACGACTCGGGCGTGGCGACGCACCCGGTGTGCTCGGGCCCGTACAAGTTCGTCGAGCGCGTGCAGAACGATCGCGTGGTGCTGCAGAAATTCGCGGGCTACTGGGACGCCGACAGGTACCCGATCCAGAAGGTCGTGTTTCAGCCGATTCCCGACAGCACCGTGCGCCTCGCGAACGTGCGCTCGGGTTCGCTCGACATGCTGGAACGCCTCGCGCCTTCCGACGTCGCCTCGGTGAAGAACGACAAGAACCTGAACTTCGTATCGATCAGCGGCTTGGGTTTCTACGACCTCACCTTCAACGTCGCCAACGGCGCGCGCGGCAACACGCCGCTGAAAGACAAACGCGTGCGCCAGGCGATTGAACTCTCGATCGACCGCGACGCGATCAACCAGGTGATCGGCGCGGGCATCTACTCGCCGGCCAACCAGGCGCTGCCGAAAACGAGTCCGTACTACGACGCGTCGATCAAAACCACGCATCGCGACGTCGCCAAGGCGAAGGCGTTGCTGAAGGCCGCGGGCTATAACCAGATCACCGTCGAGCTGACCTTCGGCAACAACACGGTATCGAGCCAGATGGCGCAGATGCTCCAGGCGATGCTCGCCGAGGCCGGCATCAACCTGAAGCTGCGCCCCACCGATTACGCGGCGGCGCTGAACGCCGCGCACAACGGCGATTTCGAAGCGCTCTATACCGGCTGGTCGGGCCGCGTGGATCCGGACGGCAATCTGCACCAGTTCGACACGTGCAAGGGCAATCTGAACTACGGGCATTACTGCAACGGCGAGGTGGACCGTCTGCTGGACGAGGCGCGCGTCAAGACCACGCCCGCCGAACGCAAGCCGCTCTACGACGCCGCCGCGAAGATCCTCGCCGACGAAAACCCGATCGTCTACATCTACGCGCAGCCGTGGCCGTATGTGCTGTCGAAGAAAATCCAGGGCTTCACGCCCTACCCTGATGGCCTGATCCGTCTGCGCGGCGTCAGCGTCAAGGGCTGAACGGATCATGTTGCGGATCATCGCCAACCGCGCGCTCATCGCGATCCCGACGCTGATTCTGGTGTCGATGATGATCTTCGGCCTGCAGAAGCTGCTGCCCGGCGACCCGGTCATGGCGATGGCCGGCGAGGACCAGAACCCGCAGGTCATCGCAACCTTGCGCGTGAAGTACCACCTCGATCAGCCGGTGCCGGTGCAGTACGTGCTGTGGGTGCGTGACGTGCTGCATGGCGACCTTGGCGCGTCGCTGCGCACCGACGTCCCCGTCACGAAGCTGATCGCGCAGAAGCTGCCCGTCACGCTGCAACTCGCGCTGATGGGGATGATCTTCGCGGTCGGCATCGGCATTCCGTTGGGCGTGCTCTCCGCCGCGAGCAAGGGCGGCGCGCTCGACTACGGCGCGAATATCCTCGCGCTCTCGGGCATGTCGATTCCGAACTTCTGGCTCGGCATCATTCTGATCTTCGTCGTTTCGGTGGAGTGGCATCTGCTGCCCTCTTCCGGCTACGTGCCGCCAGGCGAGGATTTCTGGCTCAGCATCAAGACCATGCTGATGCCCGCGTTCGTGCTCGGCGCCGCACTTGGCGCGCAGTTGATGCGCCACACGCGCAGTGCGATGCTGAGCGTGCTGCGCACCGACTACATTCGCACCGCACGCGCCAAAGGTCTTTTGCGCGGCACCGTGGTCATCAAGCACGGCTTTCGTAACGCGCTGATTCCGATCGTCACCGTGCTCGCGCTGCTGTTCGGCGAACTGCTGGCGGGCGCGGTGCTGACCGAACAGGTCTTCACGATTCCGGGCTTCGGCAAATTGATCGTCGACGCGGTGTTCAATCGCGATTACGCGGTCGTGCAAGGCGTCGTGCTCGTCACCGCGTTGTGCTTCATCGTCGTGAATCTGCTCGCGGACGTGCTGTACATCCTGCTCAACCCCCGACTGAGGCGAAGCTGATGGCGACTCCTGCCACTCACAATGCGCTGCCCGCCGCCGTGCCCCGCAAACGCCGGCGCGGCCTCGTGAAGTTCATGCGCAACCGGGCCGCCGTGGCGGGCGCGGCCATCGTGCTGCTGATCGTTCTGATCGCGATTTTCGCGCCGTGGCTGTCGCCATACGATCCGGTCCAGGCGAGCTTCATGACCGTGCGCCAGGCGCCCTCCGCAGCGCACTGGTTCGGCACCGACGAACTGGGCCGTGACGTCCTCACGCGCCTGTTGTGGGGCGCGCGCGCCTCGCTGCTGGCGGGCGTCGTGTCGGTCGGCATCGCCGTGGCGATCGGCGTGCCGCTCGGGCTGCTGGCCGGCTATTTCGGCAAACTCGTCGATGGCGCGATCTCGCGTCTCGCCGATGCGCTGCTGTCGATTCCGTTCCTGATTCTCGCGATCGCGCTGGCCGCGTTTCTCGGGCCGAGTCTGACGAACGCGATGATCGCGATCGGCGTGTCGGCAATGCCGCGCTTTGTGCGGCTGACGCGCGGCCAGGCGATGAGCGTGAAGGCGGAAGACTACGTTGAAGGCGCGCGGGCGATTGGTCTCGGGCATATGCGCATCATCGTCCGCTATATCCTGCCGAACGTGCTGCCGCCGATCATCGTGCAGGCGAGCCTGACCGTCGCGATGGCGATCATCGCGGAAGCCAGTTTGTCATTTCTCGGACTGGGTCAGTTGCCTCCGGCGCCTTCGTGGGGTTCGATGCTCAACACCGCGAAGGACTTCGTGAGCCAGGCGCCGTGGATGTCGATCTTTCCGGGCATTGCGATTTTCCTCGCCGTGCTGGGCTTTAATCTGCTCGGCGACGGCTTGCGCGACGCGCTCGATCCGCGAGAGGTTTGATACCGCGGCGTATCGAAAGCGCCTGCCAGTGCTAGTGCTGTACGCCCCATTTCCGCACAGTCACGCGCTCCAGGGTATCGAACACCAGATGCTCGATCAGCAAACCGATCACGATCACCGCCGCGAGGCCCGCGAAAACACGGTCCGTGTAGAGTTCGTTGCGATTCTGGAAGATGTACCAGCCCAAACCGCCGCTGCCCGAACTCGCGCCGAATACGAGTTCGGCCGCGATCAGCGTGCGCCACGCAAAAGCCCAACCCACCCGCAAGCCGGCCAGGATCGACGGCAGCGCCGCCGGCACCAGAATCAGAAGAACGTGACGCATGCCGGTGAGACCGTAGTTGCGGCCCGTCATGCGCAGCGTCGCCGGCACCGATTGAAAACCGGAGTACGTGTTGAGCGCGAGCGGCCACAGCACCGAATGCACCAGCACGAACAGCAGGCTGCCGGTGCCGAGACCGAACCACAGCAACGCGAGCGGCAGCAGCGCGATGGAAGGCAACGGGTTGAACATCGCGGTGAGCATCGACAGAAGATCGCGCCCCACGCGCGTCGATACGGCCAGCGACGTCAGCACGAAAGCGAGCGCGGCGCCGAGCAGATAGCCGCGCAAAAGCACCGACATCGATACCGCGGTTTTGCGCAGCAGTTCGCCGGACCAGACGCCTTGCACGAACGCGCTGAACGTCGCGCCGAACGTCGGCAGCAGCAGATCGTTATCGACCGCGCGCGCGGCGATTTCCCATAGCGCGATCAGCACCAGCGCGATCAATGTCTTGCGCAGCCAGCTTTGCGCGAAGATGCGCTTGTTAAGCGGCAACGGCGCTTCGAAAACGAGTTCGCCGAGCGGTTCGAGCGGGCGTTCATACTCTTCGCGAACCGGCGGCAGCAAGGTGGCGGGAGAACTCATTGCGCGGCCCCCGTCTCTTCGAACAACAGGTGATGAATACGCGCGACGCTGCGCTGAAAATCGCCGCGCCCGAAACTGTCCTGCGAATACTGATGGCTGTTGAGCTCGGCGCGCACTCGGCCCGGATGCGGCGACAGCAGCAGAATCCGGTTGCCGACCACCAGCGCCTCTTCGATCGAATGCGTGACGAACAGCAGCGTGAAGTTGACCTCTTCCCACAAGCGCAGCAGTTCCTCCTGCATCTTGCGGCGCGTGAGCGCGTCGAGCGCGGCGAAGGGTTCGTCCATCAGCAGCACGCGCGGCTGCATCGCGAGCGCGCGGGCAATCGCAACCCGCTGCTTCATGCCGCCCGACAACGTATGCGGATAAGCATGGGCAAACGCAGCCAGCCCCACCTTCTCCAGATAGTGCAGCGCGCGCTCGTTGGCTTCGGCACGCGAAAGCTTCTTCGCGACGCGCAGCGGGAACGCGACGTTTTGCAGCACCGTCTTCCACGGCGGCAACTGATCGAATTCCTGGAACACGACAATGCGATCGGCGCCGGGCCCTCGCACGGTTCGGCCGTCGAGCGAAATGCTGCCCGACGTGGGTTCGATAAAGCCGGCCACCGCCTTGAGCAACGTCGACTTGCCGCAACCCGACGGCCCGAGCAGCACGAAGCGGTCGCCGCCGTAGACGTCGAAACTCACGTCATGGGTCGCGCGAACGATGCGCTCGCGAGTACGGTATTCGAGGTTGACGTTCTCGACCGCGAGCAATCTCTCGCTGGTCGCGGTACCGGTTTGCCCGGTACGGTCCGGAAATAGAAGCGTGGGATTGGCCACCATCAGATCGCTCCCTCGAAGCCGGCCACGAGGGCCGATGAATATCCAGCGGTGTGAAAGATGAAAAGCGTCATGCTCAGCTTCCCGCCGCGGTCGCCGGGTCGTCGAAGAAATAATCCTTCCACGACTTCGGCTCGTTTTTGATCACGCCGACGCGATACATGAATTGCGCGAGCCCGAAGGTGTTCTGCGGCGCGACCTTGAATTGCACCTGCGGATTCTTGATAACCTTCAGCAGCAGATTGCGGTCGATCTTCGACTGATTGGTGCGGATGTAGATGTCGGCGGCGGCGTCGGGATTCGCCGCGACGAAGCGCGCGGCGTCGGCCAGCGCGTCGACGAACGCGCGGTAGGTTTTCGGATTGTTGTCGCGGAATTTTTCGGTCGCATAGAGAACCGTGGCCGAACTCGGGCCGCCCAGCACATCGTAGGAATTCAACACGATATGCGCTTTCGGATTGCCCGCGAGTTCCTGTTCCTGAAACGGCGGATTGCCGAAGTGCCCGGTGATTTCCGTGCCGCCCGCGATGATCGCCGCGGCCGCGTCGGGATGCGGCAACGCCTGGGTGAACTTGTCGAGGCGGTTGTAATCCTTGTCGCCCCAGCGTTTCGCGGCCGCGTATTGCAGTACGCGCGATTGCACCGAAACGTTGACGGCCGGCACCGCGATGCGGTCCTTCTCCGTGAAATCGGCAATCGTCTTCACGTCGGGATTGTTGCTCACGAGGTAATACGGCAGATTGCCGAGCGAAGCGACGCCCTTCACATTCTGCTTGCCGTGCGTGCGGTCCCAGATCGTCAGCAAGGGGCCGACGCCCGCGCCGGCGACATCCACCGCGCCGGAAAGCAGCGCGTCGTTGACAGCGGCGCCGCCCGAGAGCTTCACCCAGTCGACCTTGATGTCGAGCCCCTGCTTGCGGCCTTCCTTCTCGACGAATTGCTGATCGCGCGCCACGTTCAGCAACAGATAGACGATGCCGAACTGCTCGGCGATGCGGATCTGTCCTTCGGCATGCGCGGGCATGGCCGCGCCGAGGCCCGCCACGCCCATCGATAAGGTGAGCAGCGTCGCGGTGGTTGCGGTCAAACGTCGAGCAAAAGACGACCGCGCGGCGGTCGGGTGAAACTTGGCGAGCATCGGAACTCCGGTCAGCGTGTGATTGAGGTCAAGGCGGGCGGCGTTGCCGTCAGAACGGCACGTCGCCTTCGATCGTCGTGCGATAAAGTTTGCGGCGCAGGTGGTCCGGCGTGCCGGCCGCGAGATGCATCAATGAGCGGTTGTCCCAGAACACCATGTCGTGCTCGGCCCAGCGATGCCGGTACAGATGTTCGGGGCGCACGCTATGCGCGAAGATGTCCTCGAGCAATTGTTTGCTCTCGTCCTCGGGCAAACCGATGATGCGCGTCGTGAAATGCTCGCTGACGAAGAGCGCGCGGCGGCCGGTCTCGGGATGCGTGCGCACGATCGGCTGCACCACCGGCTTCACTTGCGCGATCTGCTCGGCGGAGAGATTCGGCCGCCACGGGCTGCGTTTTTGCAATTCCGCGTATTTCGCCAGATACGTGTGTTCGGCAAAACGCCCTTCCACGGCGCCGCGCAAATGCGCGGGCAATGTGTCCCACGCGAGGTGCATGTTGGCGAACAACGTGTCGCCGCCCTCCGAGGGCAGTTCCTGCGCGTGCAGCAGCGAACCGAGGCTCGGCTTGTCCTTGTACGACAGGTCGGAATGCCAGTAATGACCGGCGTCGCCGAGACCGATCGGCTTGCCGTTCTCAACGATGTTCGACACCACGAGCACCTCGGGATAGCCCGGCAACTGGAATTGATGCAGCACATGAATTTGCAGCGGGCCGAAACGCCGGCTGAAGGCGATCTGCTGATCCGGCGTGATGCGTTGGTCGCGAAACACCAGCACGTGATGATCGAGGTGCGCGCGGTGAATGCGGGCGAAATCGTCGTCGCTCAACGGCTTGTTGAGATCGAGGCCCAGCACTTCGGCGCCGACGGGGCCGTCGAAGGCGCGAATCTCGATGCGCCGGGGTTGAAGGGTTGTGCCGGCGTCGCGGGTGGCGTTGGCGTTCGGTGCAAAGGCAGTCGTCACAGGAAACTCTTCTTCGAATCTGTTCGGAGGACGCCGTCGGAGGCGTAGTCAGAAGAATTTACTGGCGTATAGGCCCGAGGACAACGAAGGAAATCCGATACGGTTATCTGCTGGAGTGATAAACCCGATGCTTTAACGCGTTGCGGGCCGCGCAAGCACATTCAATGCCTCGCGCGGCTGCGGCTCCGCCTGCACGCGTCACAGCCGCCCGGGCCGAGGATCGGACACGAAGCCGTCGCGATTGGGCATGACCACACGCGGCAGCGATGCCGCGTCGAGCCGTGTATTCGCCGGAATGATGCCGTTCTGATTCAGCAGGAACGCGCTGACCGCGTACACCTCGTCGGCGGAAAGCGATTCGGGCGCGTTGTAGGGCATCGCGCGGCGGATATAGTCGAACAGCGTCGTCGCGTACGGCCAGTAGCTGCCGACCGTGCGCTTCGGTTTCGCGCTTGCGAGCGTGCCTTGGCCGCCTACCAGCGGATCGCCGAGACCGCCCTCGCCTCGCGCGCCGTGGCATGCCGCGCACTTTGCGGCGAACACGTGCGCGCCTGTCGCGACGTCGCCGCTGCCGGCGGGCAAACCCCGGCCATCCGGCGCGACGTCGATGTTCCAGGCGGCGAGGTCGTGCCCGGTAAGCGGCGTGCCGATGTCGTGGGGTGTCTCCACGTCCCGCGCGTCGGGCGTGATCGATGAACATGACGCGAGCGCCATCAGCGATAGCAACGTGGCGAGCATCACTCGCGCCTGCATCCGCATGGAACGGTTTTCACGCATTGCGCACCTCGCCGCTTTCGCTGACCCGCCATTGCTGAATCGCGTTGTAGTGGTACTGCGAGTTCAGGCCGCGCGCGGCGACGAGTTCGGCGCGCGTCGGTTGCACGTAGCCGGTCGAATCCGTGGCGCGAGAGAGAATCGCGGCGGCGCCGCCATTCCAGCGCCAGTCCGCCTGAAAGCGCGTGAGCGCGCGATCGAGCACCGCGCCGTCCAGACGCGCAAGCTGCCAGGTCGCACCGCCGTCGGTCGATACCTCGACCTTGCGGATCGTCCCGCGCCCGGACCACGCGAGCCCCGTGATCGGGTAATAACCGTGCGTGGTGAGCCGGTGTCCCGGCGAGGGCCGCGTGATCACCGACTTCGCATCCATCTCGAAGGCAAACTGACGCGCGGTGCCGTTCGCGAGCAGGCTCGTGTATTTAGATGTTTCCTCGCGCGTTTGCAACGGCGCCTCGACCACCTTCAGCCGACGCAGCCACTTGACGTTCGTATTGCCCTCGAAACCGGGCACGATCAAACGCAACGGGTAACCGTTTTCCGGACGCAGACGTTCGCCGTTTTGCGCGTACACCACCAGCGCGCTATCGAGTACCCGTTCGAGCGGCAAGCTGCGCGTCATGACAGCGGCGTCCGCGCCTTCCGCCAATAGCCAGCCGCTCTTCGCTTTTAGCGGGTCCGGCAGACCGCCCACTTCTTCGAGCAGCGTCGACAAACGCACGCCGGTCCATTCGCAGCACGACAGCAAACCATGCGTGAGTTGCACCGGCAAACCGCTCGGCCCGTTCCATTCGTTGCCCGTATTGCCCGAGCATTCGAGGAAGTGAATACGCGATTCGGACGGCAGGCGCAGCAGGTCGTCCATCGTGAACAGCTTCGGCGTGCGCACGAGGCCGTGAATCGCCAGCCGGTGCTGATCGGGATCGATGTCGGGCACGCCGCCGTGATGTCGTTCGTAGACGAGTCCGTTCGGCGTGAGCGTGCCATGCAGATCGGCGAGCGGTGTCATCGACGATGCCGCGCCAGGCAGCGGCCACGCGCGTGCGCTGCGCCGCACGACATTCGCCTCGCGCGGCGACGGCACGCCGTACGGATGCTCGAGTATCGGCGCGCCAGGCGTGCGGCTCGACGGCGCGACGTCGAGCGGCCTGAGCAGTTCAGCGGCCGCCGCGGCCTGCGAAGCGACGAGGCCGCCGGCCGCGAGACCGCCAAGCAGGCGACGACGGCCGCGCGACGGCGGCATATCCGGCTGGGGCTTGCGCGAGTTCATGATGGCGGCGGTGCGTGGTTGGCAAGCCGGCTATCGTAACGATGCGCGATGCCCCGGCCAAACGATGAATTCTCATATCGATCGCAGTAAAGCGCCGAAGCGAAGCGGACCTGAACGTGCCGATGCCCGCACCCGAAAAACACTTCATGTCATGGATAATCGCTGAACCGCGACACCGGCTCGTTCACCGTTGTCGCCGGCGTATAACCCGGCACATTCGCGCGGAACTGATTGAGCAAACCGTTATCGACCTGCGAAAAACCCTTGAGCTGAAGTTGCATCAGCACGCGCGTGCCGGTGCTGGGCGAGGTGCCCGAACTGGTGGCGTTGGTGTACTTCTCGAACGCGACGCCTAACGACCAGCAGTCCGCGTCGTACTGAAGCCCCAGCAAACCCGCGATCAGCCGATGCGCGCTCATGTCGTAATTGACGCGCGCGACACTGACGACATTGCGCGCCAGCGGCCATTGCTCCGAGACGATGAACTGATTGACCGGCTGATAATCGAGCGTACTGTTGGCGCGCGTGTAGCGATACGCGACGTTCAGCACCCGCCCCGCGTCCGGCGACCAGCCGAAGCCCGCCTCCGCGTGCGTGAGGTAATGGTTGGCCTGGCTGTACTCCACCGCCTGTTCCGCCGAAAAACCCGGACCCAGCTTGTACGACGCCCCGGCGATCACCCCCGTGCGTGCGACGGTGGCGATCGGGTCGTCGGTGCCGAGCGTCACGCGCGGCGTGGTGAAATCGTACTGCTGCGCGAGGATGAAGCGCGCGCGCTCGTCGCCGCTCGCGGGATCGATGAAGCGCGTGGTCAACGCCGCCGTGACGCGGTTCGCATCGGACACGCGGTCATTGCCGACGAAGCTGTTGGGCATGAACAGTTCCGTGAGCCCGAAGTCGGCCGTGGCCGTATCGAACAGCGGCGCGAACGACTGATTGCGGTAAGGCGTATACACATAAAAAAGCCGCGGTTCGAGCGTCTGGATATACGACTGCCCGAACAGGCGCACGCTTCGTTCAAAACGCATTCCCGAGTCGAGGCTGAAGGTCGGCACGTTCACGCTGAACGACTTCGGCTCTCCCGCAGGCACATCCGATCCGATCGACGTCAAGTCATACGCGGCGAAATGCCATGCGAGCTTTGGTGTGATGAACCAGCCCGGACGCTCGATCGGATAGCTGACGTAAGGGTTGAAAACGAAACGGTTGCCTTGCGTCATATCCGACGACGAGATCGTGAAGCGCGTCGCATCCGCTTCGGCGCCGAAGTCGAAACCGCCGACGTTGTAGCGCGCATAACGGACATTGACCTGCGGCTCGCGGTTATAGGTGGAGTCGCTCGAGAAAGCCTGCCAGCGCTGCTCCCGAGCGAGCACACTCCACGGCCCGTTCGAGTAGGTCAGCCCCGCTTCCTGCTGATACAGCGTGGTGGAACCGGTCGGAAACGCCACGCCCGATGCAAGATCGGTCACCACCGTCGAATCCGACACGCGGTTGTAGTTCACGTAGGCGCCAACACCCGAGCCGGGATTCCAGTTCTGATTCACCGCGATCGAGTAACGGTCCGTCCGGGTAATCGCATCGTGCGGCAGCCACGCGAACGAAATCGAACCCGAATCGTTCGGCTGCAGATAGCGATAGTCCGCCGTCAACATCGCGCCTCTATTCGTCATGATGCGAGGCGTCAGTGTCAGATCGTAGTTCGGCGCGAGGTTGAAGTAGTACGGCAATGCGACGTCGACGCCGTTGGTCGAGCTGATCGAAAACGTCGGCGGCAGCAAGCCGCTGCGCCGCGCGCCGGACAATGGAAACGACAGCCACGGACTCGCCAGCAACGGTACGCCCTGGAAAAACAGCACACCGTTGTGCGCGATTCCTTCGTCGTTGCCGCTGTCGATGTCGAATTCAGATGCCTTCAGATACCACGCCGGAACCGATTCGCATTGGCACGTGCTATAGGTGCCGTGATGAACGACGGTGCGCTCGCTATCGAGCAGATCGACGCGTTCCGCGCTGCCCCATCCGCCGGTCAGATGAAACCGGTACTTCGGCACGCTGATGTAGCCTTCATTCGCTCCGACGTAAAAATGCGCGTCCGGCCCGTCGAACACGTTGCCGTTGTCGACCAGCCGCACGTGACCGTAAGCGTCGGCCTTGTCGCTATCGACGTCGTAATGCAGCGTATCGCCCGCGACGATCGACGCGTAACGCCGCAACTGCGCGTGCCCTTTCAGCGAGACGTCCGTGCCGGCGGTGGCGGTCGCCGAATCGGCAATCGCCGAGGTGGCGGGTTTGTCGCCCGGCCGCAGGGGCTGCTCGCTCAATTGCGGCGCCAGCCGCAGGCCCCATACGCCGTCGAGCGATTCGGGAATCGCGGACGCACCCGCCAGTTGCGCATGGCCGGCAAGCGGCACGTATCCCGCCGCGCACAGCATGAATGAAACGAGCGGCCTTAAACGGTGACGCTGAAAAACACTGCGTAATATCAAAACAGGCAGGTATCGGAAAGAATGATGGACGCAGCGATGCGAAGAGAAGCCCGGGTGCGCGCACGATTTACTGCAGCGTGGCGTCGTTGGAACGAAGCTCGCTCACGCCCGCCGCGCCGCCGAGCGCTTGCAATAGATAAGGAATCTGCTCGGACGGCAACGAAAACGACAGCCCCGCGTTGCCGGATAGCCGGAAGCGGATCACCACCATTTCCATGCCGTTGAGCCGGCCGACTTCCCAGCCCTGGCAGTGCAGCGCGAAGCCCATCTCCTGATTGTTGTGAATCACGCGGTCGGCGTGTTCGATCGCATTGGGCAGCGCCACCAGCAGGTCGTTGAGCACTGATCGGTGCAATGCCGCGGTGGGTTGATTACCGTGAATCAGCAGGTATTGACCGTCCGCCGTCAACTGCATGTCGGTGATCGAATTCAGCATGAAGGTCGGCACATCAGACACGGCCTGTGCCCTCGCGCGCGGCGACGGGGCGAGCCGCGGAATCGGCCGCCGCACCGCCCTGCGCGTCGCGCTGCGTGAGATGCGACGCCATGGCGATGCATACTGAAAAAATCGGCGACGAGCTGACGCGCAAGACCGCCGCAAGCACTGCGGGTGAAAAAAATTCAATCATGACCACTTCTCCAGATCGCGTTACGCGGGTAGCGGAATCGACGATCTGACGATAGCAGTGCAAGCACGCCGCTGGGTTACGCGCGCCCTACGCTTCATTGGGTTCTGTAACGCATTATTTCGGCAGCAAGGGCCGCAATGCTCGCCCACGTGGCCACCGGCACATTGCGCACGTTTTACCCCTAATGGGCGGAAAGTTTTCAGTAACGCCGCGCGGCAAGCACGTCCCTATACTTCGCGCTTTCCAGAGGCATGGACCGTCGTTTCGAATGCATCACTTGCGTTCGAGCGTTCTCATCCGCGCTGCGCGCGCTGCATCAGGACTGAAAGCCCAAGATGAATCTTCAAGTTTTAACGAGCCGTATAGCGGGCGCGCTGTCGCTCGCCGGCATCTCGCTCTCGAGCGCACCCGCCCACGCCGCGCAGCCGTTCGTGGTGCAGGACATCCGCATCGAGGGACTGAAGCGCATCGAACCCGGCACCCTGTTTGCATACCTGCCGATCAAGCAAGGCGATATGTTCAGCGACGACAAGGTTTCCGAATCGATTCGCGCACTCTACGCGACGGGCTTCTTCAACGACGTGCGGATCTCGACCGAGGGCAACGTCGTTATCGTTTCTGTTCAGGAGCGGCCGGCGGTCGGCACGATCGACTTCGCGGGCATTCATGAATTCGACAAGGAAAATCTGACCAAGGCGCTCAGTGCGGTCGGACTGTCGCAAGGCCGTTACTACGACAAGGCGCTGGTCGACAAGGCGCAACAGGAACTGAAGCGTCAGTATCTGACACGCGGCTACTACGCCGCCGAAGTCACCACCACGATCACGCCGATCGACCGCGACCGGGTGGCGGTGCTGTTCTCGGTGGCCGAGGGCCCGAGCGCGAAGATCCGCCAGATCAACTTCATCGGCAACCGTGTTTTCAGCACCGATACGCTGCGCGACGAGATGCAACTGTCTACGCCGAACTGGTTCTCGTGGTACACGAAAAACGACCTGTACGCGAAAGACAAGCTCACCGGCGACCTGGAGCACGTTCGCTCCTATTACCTGAATCGCGGCTATCTGGAGTTCAACATCGAGTCGACCCAGGTGTCGCTTACGCCGGACAAGAAGGAGATGTACCTCACGGTGACGCTGCACGAAGGCGAGCCGTACACGATTTCGTCGATCAAGCTGGCGGGCAACCTGCTCGATCGCGAGGCCGAACTGACGAAGCTGGTGAATATCAAGCCAGGCGAGCGTTTCTCCGCCGAGAAGCTTCAGGCCCTCACCAAGGCACTCGTCGACAAATTGGGCGAATACGGCTATGCGTTTGCCAGCGTCAATGCGCAGCCGCAGATCGATCAGGTCGGCCACAAGGTCGGCATTACGTTGCAGGTGGATCCGAGCCGCCGCGTGTACGTTCGCCATATCAACGTGGTCGGCAATACGCGGACTCGCGATGAAGTGGTGCGCCGCGAAATGCGCCAGCTCGAAAGCTCGTGGTTCGACTCGAATCGCCTCGCGCTGTCCAAAGACCGGATCAACCGTCTGGGCTATTTCACGGACGTCGACGTGACCACGGTGCCGGTGGAAGGCTCG
>DASPZL010000632.1:0-6250 GCA_035636295.1 Paraburkholderia sp. | reverse complement strand
CCGGTGGGATTGCATGGCGTCGCGAAGAAAATCGCCTTGGTGCGCGGCGTGACGGCCGCTTCGAGCGCGTCGCAGTCGACGTGAAACGCCCGCGCGGGATCGACCGGCACCGGCACGAGCGTCGCGCCCGCGACGCGCACGCAAGCCTCGTAGGTGAGATACATCGGCTCCGGGACGATCACTTCGTCGCCCGCTTCCAGCAGGCACAGCGACGCGGCGAACACGCCGTTCTGCGCGCCAGCCGTGAGAATCACGTTGGCGGCGCTGACGGCGCAGCCGGTCATGCGCGTGTGTTCCACGGCAATCGCGGCGCGCAGCGGCTCGCGGCCTGACACGGCGCTGTAATGCGTATCGCCGCCGCGCAACGCCTCGACCGCGCGCTCGACGATCGGCGCGGGCGTCGGGAAGTCGGGGTCGCCCACGCTCAGCACGATCACGTCTTCGCCGCGGGCGAGCGCCTCCCAGGCGGCACGATGGATCTCCCACGCGGACGTGCGCCTGCCTTGCACACGCTCGACCAGATTCGAGTACTTCATTGAGCTCACCCCGTTTCGACTGAAGCCGCCAATGTAATGGGGCGCGTGCTAAACGTCCAGAGACAGTCCGGAAACCAGTGCAAAGACGAAAAAAGGCCACGCGAGCAGTCAGCCTCGCGTGGCCCTTCAGCGCGGCCCCGTTTGAACAGGGCGCGGTGCGCTTAAACCTGGCGGCGCAATTCCGCCGGCGGCACCTTCATCAGATGCCGGTATTTCGCTACCGTGCGTCGCGCCACCAGCACGCCCTGATCGGCGAGCATCCTGGCAAGCGTCACGTCCGACAGCGGATCGCGCGTGTTTTCCGCGGCGATCATTTCCTTGAGCAGCGCGCGCACTGCCGCGGCCGAGCACGTGCCGCCGCTTTCCGTGCCGAGTTCGCGCGGGAAGAAATGCTTGAATTCGAAAATGCCGCGCGAGGTGGCCATATATTTGTTGCCGGTGGCGCGCGAGATGGTGGATTCGTGCAGGCCGAGTTCGTCGGCCACGTCGCGCAGCACCATCGGCTTGAGCGCGATTTCGCCGTACTGGAAAAAGGCTTTCTGATGCGTGACGATGCATTCGGCCACGCGTTGAATCGTATCGAAGCGCTGTTGCGCGTTGCGGATCAGCCAGCGCGCTTCCTGCAACTGCTGCGCGAGCGGCGAGCGGCTCGCGCCGGCCGACTGCGCGAACAGTTCCGCATACATGCGGTGGATGCGAGCACGCGGCTGCACTGCCGGGTTGATCGTCACCACCCACTTGTTGCGCACCTGGCGCACGATCACGTCCGGCACCACGTAGTTGTCTTCGGTACGGCCGTAGCAATTGCCCGGCTTCGGGTCTAGCTTGCGCACCAACGCGCAGGCCACCCGCAATTCCTCGGCGCTGCAGCCGATCTGCTTTTGCAGTTCGGCCTGTTCACGGCGCGCGAGCCGTTCCAGATGATGATCGACGATTTGCCGCGCCACGTCGCGCCCCGGCGTGTCGGCGGGCAACGCGTTCACCTGTAGCAACAGACACTCGGACAGTGAGCGCGCGCCAAGACCGGGACGATCGAGCGACTGCACGAGCCGCAGCGCCACGAGCAATTCTTCCTCGGTCAGTTCGGGCTCGAGATCGACGCTGTCCGCGAGGTCCGCGAGATCCTGGCGCAGATAACCGTCGTCGTCGAGCGCCTCGATGATGAAGCGCGCCACCGCGCGGTCACGATCGTCGAGTCGATAGAGACGCAGCGCATCGTGCAACTGCTCGCGCAAGGTGGGTTGCGAGCGCGCCCATTCGGCGGGATCGCTGCCGTCCGAATCGCCGTTCTGACGCATCGAACTGCGGGTGCTGTAATCGCCGGAAAAGTCGCCGGGCATATCGTCCTGGCCCGCGCTTTCAAGGGTCTCGCTGGCGGCACTTTCCGCCGGCAATGAGTCGGGCTCGACGGCGGCGACGGTATCGGCCACCGGTAGCACGCCGGCGCCTTCGTCCGGCGTGGCGCCGGCGAGCGCGACGTCTTCCGTTTCCGACGAGTCATATTCGAGGAACGGATTGGTGTCGAGCGCCGTGCGCAACTCCTGTTGGAACTCCAGAGACGACAACTGCAACAGACGCACGGATTGCTGCAAACGCGGCGTGAGTGCGAGAGACTGCCTTGTGCGTAGTTCAATTGAAGGCATTGTAGTGAAGTCCCGTTAATTAGCTGAAAGTGGTGGGTGACCACTTTTAGAGCAACTGTCATACCAACTCGCGCAACACCCTGTTTTTCCTACGCTTTGCTTTTTTCGGGCGCGCGGATTGCGCAGGCCGCAGGCGCCATTTTTACAAGTGTTCGGCAATTTCCGGTCCCCGTCCATGCATTCCGCGCAACGGCGCGCCGGACATGGCTGCCGCCTATTCGTCAGCTTGATCAACGAGCCGCCGCGGCCTTCGCCGCGAGGGCGAGCGTGCGTGCCTTCGGGCACAGAGATTGCAAAAGCACTATGTGGACGGACATGGCTCCCGCACATGAAACGCGGAACGCTACAGGTGTGCGCGGGTGTGCGCGGACCTATATCCGGTGTCGATAACGGGGCCTTGAAGGAACCGTGGCGGCAACGGCCCCACGCGAGTCATCAGCGGTTTTTGGCCGCGATCGATCGCAGGTAACAAGACCGCAATTTTCATCAACACCAGAAGGAGAAAGAAAGCATGAAGACCATTCAATTCCTGAAGACCGCCGGCAGCATCGCTTGCGTCGCATTCGCATTGAACGCGACCGCCCAGACGAGCGCCTCGAATTCGCCGGCGTCGTCCGAGAGCATCGGTCAGCACATCGACGACGGCACCATCACTACGAAGGCCAAGGCCGACCTGCTGGCTGCGAAGAACGTCAAGTCGACTCATATCCATGTGAAGACCCGCAAGGGCGTCGTCTCCCTCACGGGTTCGGTGCCGTCGGCCGAAGACCGGTCCGCGGCTGAGGAGGTCGTGCAGAACGTGAAGGGCGTCACGAGCGTGAAGAACCATCTGAAAGTCGCTGCCGAATAAGCTCGGGTGGCTCGGGTGATAACCGATAGCCGATATCGGAAGGAAGGCGCCGGCTTTGGCCGGCGCTTTTTTCGTTTCAGCAAAGTGTCTCGACGAAAAAAAGCCGTCCGCGATTTGCGGACGGCTTTCCATTCATGCAGCCGGCTGCCGATCAGCGTGCCGGACAGATACGCCTCGTCAACTACCGATTGGCCGCCGCATACTGATCGCGCAGATCGCGCACACGGTCATGATTTTGCAGCACGCCCTGATATTGCCGCTCGACTATCGCACGAACGTCCAGCGGCAAGTCCTTTTCGAGCGCGTCGTGATAGTGCTTCTTCGCGACGTCCTCGCCTCGTTCGCATTCAACGAGAATCGCGTGGTCGCTGCGATTCGTTACGGCCGACTTCACGTCGACCCAGCCGCGATGCAACGCGCCGCTCACGCTGCCCCCGGTTTCGGGCTTGCCGCCCAAACCTTGAACCGCGTCCTGCAGTTCACGCGCCCCGAGCGCGCAGGCATCGGCAGTCGACAGGAACAGTGTCTTCAACTGCGTGTCATGCGCATCCTCAGCGGCCTTGCGAAAGCCCTTCTCGCCGTCCTTCGACGTCTCGACCAGATCGTTCAGCACGGAAACAACGTTCGTAGCCATTCAATACCTCCAAGGTTTCGTTGATCGTCGAATCCGCAGCCATGCACTTGCGTGCGGCAACGGCCTTCGTGGTTGTACACGCATGAGACGTGCCCGGAGCCTGGAGCGCTCGATACAGCGCGTGACGCATCGGCGACCCTGCCGCCACACGTAAAAATTGCCCGCCATGAGCGGCGAACGTCAGAGGGATCGGGCGCCGCAGCGGCGAAAAAACCAGTCAACCGCAACGTCAATCCGCGTTCAACGTTTAGCGTTGAAGCACGCCTGAAAAGAATACGGCCCGACAAACATCGGGCCGTCTTTGCCGCTTAACGCGCCACGTTCGAACAGGAAATCCGGGCATGCGCATTCCCATTCAAGCATGCTTCTCGCTGTACTCGTCGAGCGGCACGGGTTCCTTGAGCGGATCGAAATCCGCCCAGCGTCCCTGCTGCCAGCGGCCGCTTGCCCGCTCGATCGCCATGCCCCCTGCTTCACGCAAAACGCGTGCGGCGTCGAACTGATTGTCCGGCGAAACATGCACGGCGACGAGCACGCCGGAATCGCGCGTCTCATGATGAAACGGCGCAAGATGGCCGATTTTTTCGCCGTCCTCGCTGGTGCGCGACATCGCACCGATCAACGATCCGACGTACGCACCGACACCGGCCGCGATCAGCGACACGATGATCGGCGCGGAAAACGCCGCGAAAATGCCGACGCCCACCACCGCGCCGACCACGGCGCCGATGGTGACGCCTATGCCCGCGCCCTTGGGCGCCCCCTTCGCGCCCGGGTCGGTGGCGGTATCTCCGCCGATCGGATAGCGCGCGTGCTGGCCGCGCGGATTCACGAAAAACAGTGTGACGTCTTCCTCGACGAACCCGCCGTTGAAGAGCTTTTGCGCCGCCTCTTCAGCGGCGGGAAAAGTCGTGAAGCGTGCTGCGACGATGAGTGACATGAGGCCTCCTTGCATCGTTAATGGCGTCTGCGGAGCATGCCGCCGCGCTGCGTCGCTCCCGTCGGCGCGCGGGCGGCATGCGCCGGGGGCTACCCCGCCGTGCCGCGATCGGGTTCCATGCCTTCCACCCTGAACAGTCCGCTATGTAACACTACGCTTTCACCATCGTTCTGGTCGAGCGCTTCCGCGCAGACTGAACGGATGCGATTGCGGCCTTTCTCGAAGGCGGCAATCAGCGCGGCTTCCAGCGCAGACTCGGCGCCGAAGTGGTCTTCCAGCGCCTCAGCGGTGATCTCACACACAACCGGCTCACCGTCGACGCGCGCCGTGAAGCGCACCGTCAGATTCGCTCCGTCGAAGGCCGGTTTATCGTCGGGAAAGGTGATCTGCATAAGGGAATCCTCATAGGCCGGCCGCGGCAGGATTGCGTTCATGACGAACCCTTCATGGCGCCGGCGAGCTGCTGCGCCATCGCAAGATGATGTTTGATGATGGGCAACGCGTGCGCCGCCGCGGCCTTCAATTGCGCGTCGGTGCCGCTGCGGCTTTCCTGCTCGAACAGGTCGACCGCTCTCTGATGCGCTTCCAGTCCGATCTGCTCGACGTAGGCCTGATCGAATTCCTTACCCTTGAGCGTCTGCAGTTTGCCGACCAGCGCGGAATCGGCAGACGACGTCGCGGCGAGCCTCTTCTTCGAAGCGAGCGCCGCCATGCTGCGCGAGAGTTTCGTGTGCTCGGCGATCATCTGCTGCGCGAATTGCTTCACCTTCGGATCGCTCGAATTCTTGAGCGCCATCTTGCTTGCCGCGATTTCAGTGGCGTCGGCCTGGCCGGCGTTCTGCATGAACTGCTGATCCGCCGGCGAAAGCATGGTGCCGCCTGCCGGCGCATCGCTCGCCGGGGCATCGCTCGCTTGCGCATACACTGCGCCGACCGACGCCGCGCCCAGTCCCAGCGCCACAGTCATCACTTGTAGGGAATACCGGAATTTCATGCATTTTCTCCCTGTTCGACGGACCCGCCGCGGCGAGATCGATGTTCGACGAGCCACGGCATTCAGCCGACGCGCGCCTCGTTCATCGCACCTCGTCTATGCAGCGCGCCGCTTTGCTAATTGCGCGATCAGCGTCTTGTTGAAAGCGGGAATGTCGCCGGGTTTGCGGCTGCTGATCAGATTGCCGTCTCCACGACTTCCTTGTCCACCCACGTGCCACAGCAAATCACCGCGACAGGCTTCTTCGCGCTATCGGCGGCTTTGACGAACGCCTGCGCCTGCGGCAGCAAACGGATGGCGTCGCCGTTCATCACGCCGCCCGGCAACACTACGGCGGTTATTGCGGGACCGGGCGCATCGCGCGGCGTGGTCCCTTCCTTGCTGCTTAACCAGCAAAAGATGTGCCCGTGCGAATATGGCTCACCTGAAGCGCCTTTGGCGCCGCGCTTCGCTTGCCGGCGCGACGCCGCCCTCGCCTACCCGCTGATGGGCGGCGAGAACCACTCGTTCTTTATCGACGAACCGTCCTAGAGACCGCTTGGGTCTTCGCCGAGGCCGTTGTCATCGGTAACCTGCGGATCGGCGGGGTCGATGATGCGGTCAGGTTCGATGTCGCGGTCCGCTTCCAGCGTCGAGTCGCCGTCGGCGGCCGC
>DASPZL010000631.1:0-2509 GCA_035636295.1 Paraburkholderia sp. | reverse complement strand
GTCGCGGTCAGCAGAACCGCGGCGAGGCTCGAATAGGACAGCATCGCGAATGCCGCGCCGACAAGCGCATCGAGCATGGTGTCGCCGGTCAGTGCGCCGAACATCACGCGCACGCCGGCGCCTTGCATCATCGGCTGGGCGGCTTCGACGATAAGATGCAGCGCCAGCAGAATCAGACCGAGCCCGATCAGCGTGCGGCCGACCTGGCCCAACCGCGTTTGCTTGCGCGACAGAAAGAGCGGCACGCCGAACAGAATCAGGATCGGCGACAGCCATGACAGATCGAGAGTGAGTACCCGCGCCATCAGCGCGGTGCCGACATCGGCGCCGAGCATGATCGCAAGGCCGCTGGTCAGCGGCACGAGACCTTGCGCCGCGAACGACGTGACGATCACGGCGGTGGCATTGCTGCTCTGTACGAGGCTCGTTACGCCGACGCCCGAGAGAAAGGCTCGCCAGCGGCTGCTGGTGCTGCGGCCGAGCACGCTGCGCAGATCGGCGCCGAGAACCCGCAGGATGCCGGTGCGCACGATGTGCGAGCCCCACACGAGGAGCGCCACACCGGCCAGAAGGTTAAGAAGAATCAACATAAGGCACTGCGCATCCGTTCCTGCTGCCATGACCCGAACCGCATGCCGCGCGAACCGGCACCCGGGGCGTATGACAGTAGTGTTGCACAATTTTGCCTTATTGTAATTTTGTGCTTTTAAATATACGCTCGTGCCACGCTGTGGACGACACGTGTTGGACCACTCGCTTCGGACCACCCGCTTTGAATCACCTTGGTCGACGTATGTTCCGTCGTGCATCGTTCCACTACTTCGTTCACCCACTTGATCACGAGGCCTCTGGATGAGCCGCAACCTTGCGCTGTTCGACCTGGACCACACGCTGCTGCCGCTCGACAGCGATCAGGCGTGGGCCCATTTCATCGCCGGCCTGGGCATAACAGGCGCTGCGCGGCATGCGGAAGAGATCGACGAGTACTACCGCCAGTATGTGGCCGGCACGCTCGATATGACCGACTATCTGAACTACACCCTGGCGCCGCTCGCCCGTCATTCGCGCGAGCAACTCGACATATGGCATGCGCAGTTCATGCACGATGTGATCACGCCGGCGATCCTCCCCGCCGCGCGCGAACTCGTGCAACGTCATATCGAGGCGGGCGATTTGTGCTGCATCGTCACCGCCACCAATGTGTTCATCACGCAGCCGATCGGCAAGGCGCTCGGCTTTGAGCATCTGTTGGGGATCGAGCTCGGCACGGAAGACGGTGATCCATTGGCGCGCTTTACCGGAAGCTCGGTGGGTGTGCCGACCTTCCGCGAAGGCAAGATCACCCGCACCGAGAGCTGGCTCGCATCGCTCGGCCATCGCTTGCGGGATTTTCCGCAGAGCTACTTTTATAGCGACTCGATCAACGACGTGCCTTTGATGGAGCGCGTCACGCATCCGGTCGCGACGAATCCCGATGCACGTTTGCGCGCGATTGCGGTGGAACGCGGCTGGCCGGTGATTGAGCTGTTTGCCTGAAGTTTGTCGGATTGCGCGGGCGCAACGAGCGCGAAGCCCCTGCCGGCCGCACGCACTGCCAAGCCTACACGCGTCCCTTCCACGGCACCAGCCGCCGCTCAAGCGCGCGCATGCCGAGATCGAACAGCCACGCGATCAGTCCGATCAGCACGATGCCCATCACCACCACGTCGGTACGCAGAAAGTTCGACGCGTTGAGCACCATCTGACCCAGCCCCGCGGTGGCCGCGACCATCTCGGCTGCGACCAACGTAGTCCAGCCGAAGCCGATCGCGATACGCAAGCCGGTCAGAATCTCCGGCAACGCGGCCGGCAAGACCACGTAGCGCACGACCTGCGCGAATCGCCCGCCCAGCGAATACGCGGCATGAATCTGCTCGATGGTCGCGCTGCGCACACCGGCGCGCGCGGCCATCGCAATCGGCGCGAAGCAGGCGAGATAGATCACGACGATCTTCGCCGTTTCGTCGATGCCGAACCAGATCACCACCAGCGGCAGATACGCAAGCGGCGGCAACGGCCGGTAGAACTCCAGCGGCGGATCGAGCAGGCCGCGCGCGACGCGGCTCACGCCCATCAGAATACCGACCGGCACTGCCGTGACCGCCGCCAGCGCGAACGCGCCGAACACGCGCAGCGCGCTCCACGCGAGATGCTCGGAGAGCGGCAAGCCGCCCTGGATGCGTCCGTGCCAGGCGTCCAGAAACGCGGCCCAAACGGCTTCGGGCGTCGGCAGGAATAACGGCGGCAGCCAGTGCAGATGAGTCGCGAGCCACCACAGCGCGGCAAGCGTCGTAACCGAAACCGCGCTTAGCGCTGCGGTGGGGCCTTCGCCGGGCAAGCGCCAGCCGCGTATGGCTCGCACTTTCTGCGACCGTGGCTCCTTGGCCCCGGTCAGAGGCACATTGCCTAGCGATTCACGCGACGCGGTCACGACACCACCTCTTCCTGATTCCGTTCATGCAGCCGGCGC
>DASPZL010000630.1:0-3007 GCA_035636295.1 Paraburkholderia sp. | reverse complement strand
CACGCGATCAAGACCCGCCATTACGCCGAGCGGGTGCGAGACGGCGGCGTGCCGCTGCGCCCGGGCATTGCGCGCCTGATCGCCGAGGCCGGCGATGCCGGCATGCCTCTGGCGATCGCGACAACCACCACGCCGGCCAATCTCGACGCGCTGCTGCGGGCGCCGTTCGGAACGGCCTGGCGAACACGCTTTGCCGCGATTGGCGACGCCAGCACCACGCGGGTGAAGAAGCCCTCGCCCGATGTCTACCTCGACGTGCTCCGGCGGCTCGGTCTGAAGGGCGCGGACTGTATCGCGTTCGAGGACTCCGTCAACGGTCTGGACGCCGCACGCGCCGCCGGTATCCCGACCGTCGTGACACCGAGCGAATATACGTCGCAAGATTGCTTCGACGGGGCGCTGACCGTGCTGCCTCATCTGGGCGACCCGCATGCGCCGATCCCGCAGCTCGTACTGAATGAAACACCCGGCTGGGTCGACCTGGCCACATTGCGCCGCTGGCATCGCCACGCCGTATCCGAGGCTGCCTGAGATGAGCCCGATGCCGCAGATGCCGCGTGGTATCCAAGCGAACCGCGTTCTTTCTCTCTTCGCGCTGACCACTGCTCAGGCAGCAGACGCGCCCCCATCACAGCGAGGCGCATAGCGATGGCGGATAGGCAAAGCAAGGCCGTGCTGGTCGATCTGGACGGCACGATGATCGACACCGCTCCGGACATTGCCGAAGCCGTCAGCCGCATGCTTGACGAGCTCGGCACAGCACCGTTGCCGTTCAGGACGGTCGTGGGCTTTATCGGCAAGGGCGTGCCCAATCTGGTTCGGCGCTCGCTCGAAACGGCCGCGTTGGATCAGCGAGTCGCCATCGAGCATGCGCTCGCCGTATTCCATCGGCACTACGCCGAAACCAACGGACGTCACGGTCACGCTTTCCCCGGCGTGGCAGCCGGCCTCGGAGCATTGCGGCAACGAGGTTACCGGCTGGCGTGCGTCACCAATAAACCTGAAGCGCTGGCCGCGCCGCTACTGGAGATGACCGGGCTCGCCGGCTATCTGGATGCGCTCGTCGCGGGAGACTCGATCGCGCAAATGAAGCCGGCGCCCGAGCCGCTGTGGCACGCCTGCCGGCTACTCGGCGTCGAGACCGAAGGCGGCGCGCTGATCGGCGATTCGCCCGTCGACGTCGCGGCCGCGCGGGCGGCGGGTCTGCCGGTGTTCATCGTGCGCTATGGTTATGCCGGTCCGCGGGGCGCCGGGGCACTGGCGTGCGATGGTTTGATCGATTCGCTGGAAGAAGCACCCGCGCTTCTTGCTGGCCGAAGCCTGGAACCCAAGGCAGAAGCGATCGCATTGCCGGGCTCGGTCAACCTGGCTTAGCGCTGCCGGCCAGCGTTAGAAGAAGCGTTTCCCTTCCGCCTTCGCGCCGTCCATGCAACAGCATGGCAAGTGCGGACCCTTTCGTGCGCTGACGATTGATCTGCATCGCCTTCAAGCTCGACGGAACGCATCCCGGCGAAATTCAGCGCTGCCGGATACGCTTGCCCGAGCTCTGGTCGAAGAAATAAACACGCTCGCGGTTCGCGCGCAGGCCGACCTCGGCGCCGATTTCGCCCGCAAACATGTTCGACACCTTCACGACGACCTGCTGTTCTCCCACGTTGACCGTGACGAGCGAATGGTCGCCGATCAATTCGACCGAATAGATACGCCCCCGAAACTCGCCGTCGCCCGCCGCGACGAGCGTGCAGTCTTCCGCACGCACGCCGAGCACCGCCTCGCCATGATGATTCACGTCCGCGGCGATGGCGAGGCCTTCCGACTCGAAGCGGTTGTTCGCAAGCGTGCCGCGCAGGAAGTTCATCGGCGGCGAGCCGATGAAGCCCGCGACGAACAGATTGGCCGGGTCCGAGTAAATACGCGCCGGGGCGTCGAGTTGTTGCAGCACGCCTTTGTCGATCAGCGCCACGCGATGTGCAAGCGTCATCGCCTCGATCTGGTCGTGTGTGACATAGATCGTGGTGACGCCGAGTTCATGCTGCAGGTGCTTGAGTTCGGCGCGCATATGGCCGCGCAGTTTCGCATCGAGGTTGGACAACGGTTCGTCCATCAGAAACGCCGCCGGGCGGCGAACGATGGCCCGCGCGAGCGCCACGCGCTGCCGCTGCCCGCCCGATAACTGGCGCGGATACCGGTCGAGTTGCGGTTCGAGATGAACGCTCGCCGCCACCTCGCGCACGGCCGCATCGATCTCGGCCTTCGCGCGCTTTCTCACGATCAGCGGGTACGCAATGTTCTCGAACACCGTCTTATGCGGATACAGCGCGTAGGACTGAAACACCATCGCGACGTCGCGATCGCGGGGCAATTGCTGCGACACGTCGTTCTCGCCGACGTAAATGCTCCCCTCACTCGCCGATTCGAGCCCCGCGATAATGCGCAGCGCCGTCGTCTTGCCGCAGCCGGATTCGCCAAGCAAGACGAGAAACTCGCCGGCGCGCACGTCGAGTGACAGGTCGTGCAGCACGCGCGTGTCCCCGAAGATCTTGCTGACGTTGCGCAGCGAGACGCTCTTCGAATGCTGCACCGTCGAGCTCGCGTAATGCGGCGAGCGTGGCGCCTGCGTCTCCATGTCGTTCATCCTTTCACCGCCCCCACGAGAATGCCTTTGACGATGAAGCGCTGCAACGTGAGCGTAAGCAGCATCACCGGCAGGATCATGATCAGAATCAGCACCGACATGTTCCACCACTGCGGCCCGCGCGTGGCGTTCTGCCCAGCGACGAGAAGCGGCAGCGTCTGCGCGTTGGCCGTCGACAGAAAAAGTGCGAACAGGTACTCGTTCCACGAGAGGATCAGCACGAGCAGGCCGGTCGCCACGATGCCCGGCGCGACGAGCGGCACCACGATGCCGAACAGGATGGCAAAGCGTGTCGCGCCGTCGATCTGCGCGCTCTCCTCGATTTCCTTCGGCACGCTGGCGAAAAAATCGAACATCAGCCAGACAACGATC
>DASPZL010000629.1:0-13402 GCA_035636295.1 Paraburkholderia sp. | reverse complement strand
AACGCGATCATCGCGGGCATCGACCACGCGAAGCCGGCCAGCACCGAGCCGAGCAGAAAGATCGCGATGCCCACCAGGACGACCGGCTTGCGCCCGTACAGGTCGGCCAGTTTGCCGAAGACCACGGTCATCGCGGTCTGGGTGAGCAGGAACGACGAGAAGACCCAGCTATACAGATGCAGATCGCCGAGTTGCGCGACGATCTGCGGCATGGCGGTGGATACGATGGTGGCTTCAATGGCGACCATCGCCATCGAAGCCATGACGGCGGCAATGACGAGGCGGCGCGATGATTGCGGGCTGCGGGACATGGGGTGAGGGTTAGTATTAGGATGTTGGGCACGTCGTCGGGCAGCATGACAACCGGCATGCGCGCCGCGACGCATCAGCAGGCCGTACGAGGGCGGCCGACGTGAAGTATGCACCTTGCGAAGAATCCGCGCTGAGCCTGGGACCGCCGGCAGACAACGCCGGTTTGGCACAGCGCCTGCATCCGCGAAGCTTTCTTTCGATAAATGGAGGTTCATGATGAGGATCGAATTCACCGGACGCCGCGAAGTGGTGGCAGCGGCGCGCGTCGCCTTCGAAGCCAATGTGGATGGGGCCGACGTCTGGTGCAGCGTGTCGCTGGATGCGCTGAACGACCACTTCGGCAACGGCGGCACGTCGGCTCATGATCTCGTCGGCACCTTCGAGGCGAACCGTGCGCGAATTGAAAACGCCACACGCAAGGTCCTCCAAAAAAACGGCGGACAGTCGGTGGAGCTCGAGACGGGGGATTTCAACTGAGACTGTACTGGCGACAGGCCTTGATAGAGGCGGCGGCTCCGGTGCATCCGCGCCGGGCCCGCAGCCCGCGCCGTGCATGCCTCCGCCTCGCTGCACCGTACGTGGCTGGCGGTCGCCGCGTCCGCATTTCACGAGCACGCCACGCTAGTAAGAAGGCGGCGCTTGCGGCACGTCGAATAATCCATCATGTGCATCCAGTTCCACCGCGCAATCGCCTTGCAGCTCGGGCGGGCTCTGGCGCTCGCCGAATTGCGCGCGCACCCATGCGCTCAAGCGCTCCTGAAACGCCTTGCGTTGCACTGTATCCATCGCGGCATAGCGGCTGATCTGCGGCTTGCTGAAGGCGATCGTCACGACGCAGCGTGCGTCGAGCGACGTATCGCGGTGCGATTCCACCACCCATGAAAGCTGAATGAAAAGGCGTGTGCCTTCGTCGTAGCTGCTGACACCCGGCGCTTTCGGCGATTCGAAGATGCCCGCCAACGCCAGTTCGATTTCCTCGATGCGTTGTTCCAACTCTGCTTGAATCATCGGTCCCTCCTGATGGCTGGCCGTCGGTGAAAACTTCGCACGGGCCGCGGCATCGTTCAATGCGGGACCATGCGCGCGTCTTGTTGAATGTGAATGAAGCAACGCGCGTTCCCTGGGACGCCGAGCGCGCCGGTTTCGCAATCGAAGCAGGCATGGCGGATGCTACGCTTCATGCAGAAGTCCGGTGCGCAGCCCGAAGCTGCGCAAGATGAGTCAGAGGGGAGACAGTCGTCATGAACCCAATCCTGAGAAGTACGTTGATTGCGGTGTCGATCGCCGCGCTGACCGCGGGCGCGACCGGTTGCAAGCGCGTGGATAACACCAGCAAGGACACGATGAGTTCGGGCAGCAGCGGCGTGATGAGCAACCCGGCCGTGCCGAGCGGCACCGCGCCGGCAAGCGCGGCGAGCCAGTAGAGCGGGAGCGTCTGGTCCAGTGCTCTCGCGCGGTACGCATCAGCGCCGCCGCGCGGGGATAAGTCGTGCACGGCAGGGACGGCGGCAACGTTGCCGGTTCGTCGCAAAGCAGCCGGCCGGCTGTGTCCCTTGCGGACTGCAGCGCGATGTACAACCGCGATGTACAACCGTTAATGCAACGGCTTTTAAGCAGGCTCCCGCATTAGTGCAATACATCACGCTCACGGCCGCCATGGAACAGACTCTTCCAGCGCGGCGTATATATCCGCCTAACCGGCGCGGATACAGTACTGATGCACGCACGGTTTCCGGTGTGCGAGCGAGAGAGTTGGCCCCGGCTGGAAACAGCCGGGGTTTTTTCTTTAACGCCGCCAATCGCCGCAGGTGTCGTGACGACGCTTTGCCGCGTTCCCGCGCGCAGCTGCAATTGCACGCTGGATCTTCGACATCGAAAGCGGTGCGATGCTCGCACTCGACGGACGCACGGGAAAGTTCTTGTCCTTGCTGGATCACCCGGATATTTACGCCGTTTAACGTGGAGGCTTTCGCGTGAGAGCCAAGTAGCTGTACGCGGGTTTTGCGCGCGCTTAATCGTTGAAGCAGCGAAATGCAAGGCTGATACGCGGTTCAGTCACACCTGCGATCTTGGGAATGCCGTGCTCATGCGTGAATTGCGACGCATAGCTCATCACGATGCAACTGCCAGGTTCCAGTTCCACATGCGCCATGCGGCCGCCGCGTGCCTTCGGCCGGATCGACATGCGACGGCTCGCGCCGAGCGAGACAATGGCAATCGGCTGCGCGGGCAAGAGCTTTTCTGTCTTGTCGCCGTGGGGCGCGACGCTGTCGCTGCCGTCGCGATAGAGATTGAGACCGACGCGGTTGAACGGCGCGCCGACCAGTGCGCGAACGGCTTCGAACGCTTCGCTCAACGGGGCGGGCAGGTCTTCGGTGTCGCGCGAGAAGGCGCGAACGTGGGCGAGGGGCGCTGCGCTCCGAGCCGCATGGCTGCCCGGAGCAACGGCTGGCGTAGTTGGGCGCGCTGGCGAAACGCCAGCGGCGGCATTTCATCGCGGGTGCGAAAGAATCGCGTGAAAGCGCTTTGCGGCGTCCGCCTCTCGTCAGCGCACTGCGTTTCACGCCGCCTTCATTCGCCCGGACTATACAAATCGAGCAGCTTGAGCGTCACGCCATTGGTCCAGCCGAAGCCGTCCTGCAGCGGATATTCGCCACCGCCTCCGCCGCCGGTTCCCGCGCCTTCAACCACGTACTTCTCGACCAGTTTCCTGTCCGACGCATAAACGCCCTTGACGTCAGTGAGAAAACGCGTGCCGATCTGCTGTGCAAGCGCGTCCTGGCCATAGTGTTTCAAGCCTTCGATAGCGACCCAATGCAACGGCGCCCAGCCGTTCGGTGCGTCCCACTGCTGCGTCGTGTTGTAGGTCGTCGTGACGAGGCCGCCCGGTTGCAACAACGTGGACTGCACCTGCCGCGCGGTTTTTTGCGCGCGCTCCGGCCACGCCGCGCCGACGAACAACGGAAACACCATCGCCGCGGTCCTGTTGTCGCGCGGCTTGGCGAGCTTCCAGTCGTAGTCGCCGTAGTAGCCGTTGGCATTCCACAAATACTTGTTGATGCCGAGCGCACGTTTCGCCGCGCGTTGAGCGAACTCGCCGACGCAGCGGAAATCGCGCGTTGCGCCGCAGCCTTTGGCGATGGTGATTTCAAGGTGGAACATCAGGCTGTTCAGATCGACAGGAATGATCGACGTGGTGCGCACCGTCGCGAGCGTCATGTTGTCGCCGAACCAGCGCGAGCTGAAATCCCAGCCGCTTTCGGCGGTCGCGCGCAACTCGCGGTACACCTCGTTCGGACTGCGGCCGGCGGCCTGTTTCGCGGTCTGAATGTCCTCCAGATACGACTCGTCACGCGGCGTATCCAGTTCGTCCCAGTAGCGGTTGAGCACCGTGCGGTCCGGCATCACGACGACATTGCGCGTCGCCTGACCGGGTTGCGTCGCGCTTTCGCCCTGCATCCAGTACGCGTATTCCTTGCGCAGCGCCGGCAAGTACTTCTGATACACGGTGTTGCCTTCCACCTTCGCCGCGAGCGCCACCATATGCGAGAAAAACGGCGGCTGCGAGCGGTCCAGATAGTAGGTGCGATTGCCGTTCGGGATGTGGCCGAAGGTATCGATCTCATACGCGAAGTTGTCGAGCATGTTGTCGACGAGATCCTCGTGGCCCGATTCCTGCAGCCCCAGCATCGTGAAGTACGTGTCCCAGTAGTAGCCTTCGCGGAACCGGCCGCCGGGCACCACATACGGCTTCGGCAACGGAATCAGCGAACTGTTCGGCGGCGCGCTCGTGGTGGTGCGCGTCAGCGCGGGCCACAACCAGTTGATGTGTTCACGCAGCGTCTGATTCGCGGGCGGCGTGATGACCGGCTCGCTCGGCGGCGTGAAGTACTGGTTGACGAAATTCGCCAGCGAAAAACCGGGATTGTTCTTCTGCTGCTCGTACAGTTGCACGATCGTGGCGGGATCGGCGTTCGGTGTCGCGTCGACGAAGGTTTTCTGGTCCGGATAGATCTGCGCGGTTTGCACGGCCACGAACAGGTCGCCGTAGAGCGTGCTGGGCGCGGGTGGAAGTGTGCTGCCGACCTGGGTGTCGGCGTAGCAGACGCCGGCGAGACCGATAAGAAAGACGAAGCTGGAAACGGCGGTTGCCCGCTGCAGGCTTCTCATTCCGGTACTAAGGCTCGAGGGCTGGAAAGAAGTGCGGGCGGCGCGGATGCCGCGCAATTGCGATGACACAATCATGTCTCCTCCTGAGGAATGGACAACAGGATTGGTCTGCCTCACACCCTCTCAGTTTTTCTCATGATTGCTGGGCCGCCGCTAGCATCGCACAAATTGAAGGGCGGTACAAACTATGCGCGGCGCGTCTTGATTGACGCGCCGCACAAGCCGGCTGGCAGTCTTCACCATGCTGCCGGCCGGCTAAGGAAGAACTCCTTCAGTTCGTGGCCACGAGCGGATCGGACGGCACGATCCGCAGCGCTCCAGGGCTCTGCGCCATCGGGCTCGACCACCGCAGGTGCATGCTGGCCGGGCCTGTGCCATGCACGTATTCGACCCTGATCGACGCGCGCTGCTTCCCGGCGAGCCAGGTCGTGCCGCTGACGGTCGATGGCGTCGAGGTCTTCTTGTCGATGATCTTCACGCCATTGATCCACAGGCGCGCAACGTTGTCGCTTTCGATGGAGAACGTGTAAAGCCCGGTTTTCGCGGCCTGAATCGCGCCGCTCCAACGCACGCCGTAGCCGCTTGCGTTGACGCCTGCCGAGGCGTCAGGCGAATCGGTGCCACGCTCGGTGTTCAGATCGAAGTCGATCATCGGCGTAATCGAGGTTTTCACGGGCGCACTGCTGAACGTTGGATCGTTGTAGTAGCCGACCTGCAGCACCGGCAGCTTCACGTTGAATCCACCCGTCAATGCCTGGGTCTCCGAAGTCTGCCACGGGTGACCGTCCGGATAGATCGTCCCCTGGAAGGGCGTCGCGGGCTCCATAGAGGCGGGCGCGCTCGGCACCTCGCCCCAATGGAAACGCGTGTTGGTGCGGCCGATCATCAACTCCCACACGATGAAGCCCGTCGTCCCGCCGTAGTTCGACACGATGCCCGGCATTGTCTGACCCGTCGTGCCAGGAAAGCCGCGTTGCAGCGTTTCGGAATTCAGCGCACTGACATGGCTGCCGTTCACCGGACCCGTGTACGGGTTGCCGTACGGATGGAACGCGTAAAAGTCCGAGAAGTACGTGCCTTCGTCCTCCTGAACTTGCGGCGAATTGATCGGCTGCGTCGCGCCCGCATTCAGAATCGCGATGCGCGCATCGTTCATCATCACCGCGCGCGTTTGCTGCAACGAGCCGTTGCCGCTGCAACCGGGTTCGTTCATCGGCTCCCAGAAAATGATGCGCGGGTCGTTCCGATGCGGCGCGACGAAGTCGGCGATGTAGTTCGCGAGACTCGCCTTGTACGTGACGGCGGCATTGGACGCGCTCGGCTGGAAATACGCCTGTTCGACCGGCGTGCCCGGCGACTGCACCCATCGGCTGTTATGCACGCCCCAGACCGGCGCACCTTGCGGGCCGTATTGCGGCGTCGGATTCCAGCAGTCATCGTAGAAGATCGGCGAGACCTTGATGCCATGACGCGCGGCGATCTTCAGCAGGTTCTCGAATTTGCTCAGGAATGCCACGCGATCGTTGACCCACGTGAGGTAATGCAGGTACACGGCGATGGTGTTCATGCCGTACGTTTGCGCGTACGTCAGTTCACGATTGACGATCTCCGGATCGTAGTTCTGCCAGAAGTCGATCGCGTTCACCGCGTTGGACGGCGTGTAGACCGCGCCGACGACCTTGGAAAAGTCGTAGGTCGGCGACTTGACGGTCGGGTAGGTGCGGATCGTGATGTTGCTGAAAGTCGCGCCGACGCCGAAGCGCCGCAACCCGAAGCTGCCCGACTGGAACACCGCGGGAAGCGCATTGGTGGCATCGTTCACGCTGATCACACGCTGCTGGTCGAGGTCGACGGTAATGGCCGTGCCGCTCGTCGTGACCTTCAGATGGTGCGTGCTGCCGCCGACGATCGTGCTCACCGGATAGGCGATGAAGTTCGTCCAGTTGTTGTTCTGGCGGCCGACCTGTAGCGAGTGCGTGCCGGTATCGAGGCCGATGTAGTAGCCGGTCAGGCTGTCGGGGCCGCCGGCCGTCGGATTGGTCGTGCGTACGATGAAGCCCGCGTTGGCGGCGCCGCTGCCGACGGGCGCGCTGACCGTCACGTCCGCTTCGTAGGACGCGGTCGCATAGGTGTTGGCGAGCGCAACCGTCTTGTCACCGGCGCCTGTGCCGTTGGTCGGCGGCGCGGGAATCGTGATGGTCGAGTTGTTCGCGCCGGGTTGCCAGCCTTGTGTCGATCCGGGCGCGAGGTAGCTCGTGAAGTCGCTGAAGGAGAGGGTGGTGGTGGTCAGCGGCGAGGGTGGAGGTGGCGGCGTGTATGGCGGAAGGTTGAGTGTGGGGTCGGCGATCACGACGGTCGGTGTCGTCGTTCTCATCCCGAGCGGAATGGTCTTCGTGGCCCGGAATTCGGTTTCGACGTTCGCCGCGTCCGCGAGGGCGGCGGCGGAGGCCGCCGAAGCGGCTGAAGCGGCGTCGGCCGCCGATGAATCGACTGCGGCGATCTGCTTGTTCGCCGACGCAGCCGCGCCGGGCGAACCGTCATTGCCGCCGCAAGCGCCCAGCATAGCGAGCGCCGCCAGCACAAGGTAATTGCGCACCTTTATCTCCTGATGTCCCCGCTTAGTTGATGGTCATAATTATTATTAAACTTGCATAAAGCTATGTTCTTTGCGACAAGATCGCGCAGATTCAGAAATCGATATGAATAATATTATTAGTTGGCCGGACCTGTATCGGTACTTACCCGCAAGGGTTGGAGGAGAGGAGCCGCGGCGCGCTGGCGGGAAAGCGGGCAAGGAGTCATGCGCAATGGTTTTCTGCCGTTCGGCGGCCCGTCGGCCACCGGGTCGCAGGCATAATCGGTTTTACGACCACGCGAGGCTTGCTATTGGGACGGAAACCCTGGCGACGCATTGCCCCGCGCGCTAACAGGACCACTCATGCCGCCGATTACCGCTGTCCGCCATTCCGCCGTGCCGCTCTCCAGCGTCGCGCTGATTCTCGTTTCGATGTTCTGCTTCGCGCTTGTCGATGCGCTCGCCAAATCCGTGGCGCTCGCGTATCCCGGTACTTCACGATGATCGGCACGCTCGTCACCGGGGCTTCGCTTTTCTTCGCATGGCGCACGCCTTCGATTCAGGCACTCGCGGTGATGGCCGTGCTTGGCGGCTTCGCGACCGCGGGCCAGTTGCTGATGACGATGGCGTTTCGACAGGCCGACGCCGGCGCGCTCGCACCGTATAACTACACGAGCATCGTGTGGGCCGCGCTGTTCGGCTATGTGGCGTGGGGCGAGACGATTGGCGCCATGTCGCTGCTCGGCATTGCGTTGATCGTCGGCAGTTCGATCGCCGTTGCCATGCGCGGCAAGCAGGCGGAAGGGCCGCTCGTTTAGGCACGCGCAGCGGCGCCGCGAAGGCGATTGCAACCGGCTATGCGAGCTTTTTGGCGTCTTTTAAAATGAGCAAAGACTATTTTCAATTCAAGCAATAATGAGAAAATCGATTTATATTGCTGACAAAAAGTTGCCATTAATTACAATGGAAACCGGGTGCAATGGTTAATTGATTATATCGCGTTGTCCGTATCGGGCCGGCGTGCTATTCTGCGTCCGCCTGGCTCTCCGGGAGCGTTGTCAAATCAGGTACTTGGGGCGTGCTCGCGAGAGGAGCACGCCCCATTTCATTGCCGCCGCCCACGCGCGGCTGCCGATGAAATGAGAGGAAAGTTAAAAATCGGTGACGTCGTAAAAACACAACGCTGTAATTAACTGAAAAACAGTATTCCGCTTTGTCGGATATTCTCCGCCGCTCGATAGCATTCGCTATTCGAGTTAGGAGAGAAATCAATGAATAAATTCGTACTGTCGAGCCTTTCGCTCGCTCTTATCGGCGCCTCCGGTGCCGCTCACGCACAAAGCTCGGTCACGCTGTACGGCCTCATCGATACCGGCCTGACCTACACCAGCAACTCCGGCGGCAGCAGCAACTTCCAGCAAGCGAGCGGCATACTCAACGGCAATCGTTGGGGCCTGCGCGGTTCGGAAGACCTGGGCAACGGCCTGAAGGCGATCTTCGTGCTCGAAAACGGCTTCAACCTCTCGACCGGCAAGCTGGGTCAGAACAGCCGCGAGTTCGGCCGCCAGGCATTCGTCGGTCTGTCGAGCAACCAGTACGGCGCGGTCACGCTGGGCCGCCAGTACGACAGCCTCGTCGATAACCTCGCCCCGCTCGCGCTGAACGGCACGCAATACGGCGGCACGCTCGCCTCGCATCCGTTCGACAACGACAACCTGAACAACTCGGTGCGTATCAACAACGCGGTCAAGTTCCAGAGCGTCGACTACGGTGGCTTCAAGTTCGGCGCGTTGTACGGCTTTTCGAATGCGGCGGGCAGCTTTGCCGACAGCCGCGCGTACAGCGTCGGCGCATCGTACGTGTTCGGCGGCCTGAAGGTTGCGGCCGGCTACCTGCAACTGAACGGCGGCGGTTCGACCACCAACACGAGCGGCGCCGTGGCGAGCGGTGACTCCACGTTCAATGCGGGCCGTCAGCGCACCTATGGCGCGGGCGTCAACTACGCATTCGGCGCGGCGAACGTCGGCTTCGTGTTCACGCAAACGCAGTTGAACAACGCGACCTCGATCGGCTCGTCGGCTGCGGGCACGACGAGCGCGCTGGCCTTGTCGGGCGGCAGCGCACGTTTCACGAACTATGAAGTGAACGGCCGCTATGCATTCACGCCGGCGTGGACCGTGTCGGGCGCCTACACGTTCACCGACGCGCGTCTGGACGGCGAGAGCCCGAAGTACCACCAGATCACGCTGCAGACCGACTATGCGTTGTCCAAACGTACCGACGTGTATGCTGAAGCGGCCTATCAGCACGTCGGCAGCACGGGCGACTCGGGCATTACCGCGGATATCGTCGGCGTGAGCGCTTCGTCGACCAGTTCGCAAGTGGTCGGCACGGTGGGTATCCGTCACCGCTTCTAAGCGGCCGGTGGAAGCACGCACGTTGTAAAAAAGCCCGCATTTAGCGGGCTTTTCTCCATTTCGCGCCGGCGGACGAGTCAGCGCCACGACGCTAGCCGGCTTCGCATCAGGCGACGCTCAGACTGCCAGCCAATGTGCCGCGAGCGGCATCAGCACCGGCACGACGAACGCGGTGACCACGCCGTTGAGCCCCATGCCGAGGCCGGCGAATGCGCCCATTTCCTCGCTCACCTGAAAAGCCCGCGCGGTGCCGATGCCGTGCGATGCGATACCGAGCGCGAAGCCGCGCACCTCCGGTTCGGCAATGCGCAACCCGTTGAGAATAGCGCGCGCGAACACGGCGCCGAATACGCCCGTGGAGATGACGAGCACCGCCGTCAACGACGGAATGCCGCCGATTTCGGAGGCGACCGCCATCGCGATCGGCGTGGTCGCCGATTTCGGCGCGAGCGACGCGAGCGTTTGATGCGACGCACCGAACAACGCCGCCACGCCGACCGCCGAGGCGATGGCCGTCAACGATCCGGCGACGAGCCCGCCGATCAGCGGCAACGCCGCGCGGCGCAACTTGGGCCACTGCCGGTAGAGCGGCAACGCGAGCGCCACCGTCGCGGGGCCGAGCAGAAAGTGGACGAATTGCGCGCCTTCAAAGTAGGTCGCGTAGGGCGTGCCGGTCATTTCGAGCAGCGCCACCAGCAGCGCCACCGCGATCAGCACCGGATTCGCGAGGGGATTGAAGCGTGCCTTCGCGTAGATGGCCTGAGCGATCAGGTAGGCGATCAGCGTGATCGTCAAGCCGAGCAGCGGACTCGCGGCGAGGTAGACCCAGATGGCGCCAAGCTTCGGAAGGGCAGTCATTACGCGGCCTCCGAAGCGGCCGGATCGCGGCGCTGCCGGCGCATCAGTGCACGGGTGACGAGCGCGGCCACCGCAATGGCCAGCGTCGTGCTGACCGCAATCGAGACGATCACCGCCACCGCATCACCGCGAATCCGGCTGGCCGAGACCATGATGCCGACGCCGGCCGGAACGAACAGCAACGACAGATGCCGCAGCAGTTCGAGCGCGGTCGGCTCGATCGCATCGGCCGTTTGCGGACGCATCATGATGAAGCCGAATAGCAGCAGCATGCCGATCACGGGACCGGGCACCGGCAGATGGAACACGTATGACACGCCTTCTCCAAGGCATTGAAAGGTGAGCAGAGCAGCGAGCGCTCCAGGCATGGTGATCTCCGGGACGCGGAACAGGAAAGCGCTCATTGTGTACCATGCAAATTTGCTCCGTGCGCGAGGCTTGGCCGGGTTGCCGGCCGGCATCGTTAGTGCATGCCACGCGCACCTTATCCCTCACCCTGTGCGGATCGATTGCCATGCGGATAGCACCGTTTCAGATTGCCGTTCCCGACCATGACATGGAGGATCTGCGCCGGCGCATCCGCGCGACGCGCTGGTCGCCGGCCACGCCCGCGCCCGCGTGGCAGCAGGGCGCCGACTCCGCATGGCTGCGTGAGCTCGCCGGGTACTGGGCCGAGCGTTTCGATTGGCGCGAGGCCGAGCACGGATTGAACCGGCAACCGCAGTTTCTCGCCGACGTCGACGGTCAACGCGTGCACTTCGTTCATCGGCGCGGCGCGGGCTCCGCGCCTTATCCGCTTGTGGTGACGCATGGCTGGCCTGGTTCGTTCTTCGAGTTCCACGCGCTGCTCGACCAGTTGTGCGACCCGGCCGCGTTCGGCGGCGATCCGGGCGATGCCTTCGATGTGGTCGTTCCGTCGCTGCCAGGCTTCGCGTTCTCGCCGGCGCCGGCGCAGCCTGGCATGTCCGCGTTCCAGATCGCGGACCTGTGGGCGTCGCTGATGCGTGGCCTCGGCTATGAACGGTTCGGCGCGCAGGGCGGCGATCTTGGCGCGGGCGTCTCCGTCGCGCTCGCCGCGCGGCATGAGCAGGTGGTCGACGGCATTCACCTCAACTTCTTGCCAGGTTCCTATGAGCCCGCAATCGGCGCGGCTCAGAAGCCGCTCACGCCGGCGGAAGAAAACTTCTTGCGTGAGAGAAGCGAATGGGCCGCGCTCGAAGGCGGCTATTCCCACATGCACGGCACGAAGCCGCAGACGCTGGCCGCATCGCTCAACGATTCGCCGGTGGGACTCGCGGCATGGATCGGTGAGAAGTTTCGCGCGTGGAGCGATTGCGACGGCGACATCGAGCGGGTGTTTTCGAAGGACGAGCTGCTCACCAACATCTCGCTCTACTGGTACACGCAGAGCATTGGTCCGTCGATGCAGCTGTATTGGGAAAACCGCCTGCAGCCGATGCGCTTCGCCGACAGGCCCCGCGTCGTGCCGCCGGTCGGTTATGCGCATTTTCCGAAGGAACTCAGCCATCCGCCTCGTAGCTGGCTTGAACGAACGTTCGACGTCGTGCAATGGACCGACATGCCGAGCGGAGGACATTTCGCGGCGATGGAAAAGCCCGATTTGCTCGCCGCCGAGATTCGCCGGTTCTTCAGGCCGTTACGGCGAAAAGGCGCGTCGGTGTGACGGAAGCGGATCGCATGACTGAAGTTTTCGTCTGACGTTAAGTCTTGAAGACAGCTTGAAAACCGCTTGAGCGGCGGCGTAAATCCGCACGCGTTGACCTACGCGACCGATAAGGTAACTTATTCGCTCACGGTCTGCTGCGGGTCCGCAATTATTGCGCACAGCGATTCGGAAAGATACGCATTGGCGGCAGCCGCGTTGCGCCTCGCTGAGTTTTGGCGGAAAGGCACCGCAAGGACGTGAAAGGATAGTGCGGACCAGATACCGCGATCCGGCTCATCCGAGGCCATCGCCGCGGATCCGCTTGCCTTGCGAAAGAACATGTGGACCAACCTCCGGACAGTAACGGCAGCGTCAACAAAGCGAGCCGTCTCTCACGCGTGGTGAGGAGCAATGTGAATCTTTTTCCTTGCACTCTTGTTTATGTGGATGTCGATGCGAAGCCGGGTCCCAACTCGACGAATCGCGATCCACTCTCATATGTGAGCCAGGCGATCTGCCTGAACAACAGCTTGCGGCGCGTGGGTATGCCGATGTTGACGATCATGACGAACGCGCCGGCACTGGTCGAAAAGCGGCTCGAAACCATGCCGCCGGAGAAGCGCCCGGCGGTGACAAAGCTTACCGCGACGATCGAGTTGCCGAAGGACACGCCGTTCTACGCAGCGCATTTCAAACTGGACCTGATGGATCAGGTTGCCGACGGATTGCCCGCGGACACCATGATGCTGTTGCTCGACGCCGACATGGTCGCGTGGCTGCCGCTCGATCGCAATCTGATCGAACGATGCGCTGAGGCGGGCCTTGGCGTCTTCGATATTTCGGACCAGGTCTTTCCCGCGTACGGCAGCGAACGCGTGGTGGCGGACCTCGAGATCGTCGCGGGTGGGCGGCTCACGAACCCGCGCTGGTACGGCGGCGAATTCATGCTCGCGACGCCCGCATCGTTGCGCCGGCTGGTGCCGCGCGCGCGCGCCTGTTACGCGCGCTATCTCCGGGAAAGCGAACGCCTGAAGCATCACGGCGACGAAGCGTTCATTTCCGCCGCGCTCAATGCGCTCGTCGACGAAGGGCAAATGGTGGTCGAGGTCGGCGCGTATCAGGCGGTCGGGCGTCATTGGCCCGGCAACAACTATCGGGACTTCCGGTGGTTTCTTTGCTGTTCGTTCATCCATTTGCCGGGCGGCAAGGGGCTGCTGGAAAAGGAGGCGCGCTTTGTCGATTTCGCGCCGGACCGTTTCTGGCGGCGTATGCGCGTGGCGCATCTGCGCGGCCGCGTGCGTCACGCGGTGAAACGGATCGCCAGGATGCTGAGCGTCGAGCGCCTCGCGACGCTGTCGGCTTACGCGCTGCGCAGCGTGAAGAGCTAGATGCGCTGACGCGATA
>DASPZL010000628.1:0-19842 GCA_035636295.1 Paraburkholderia sp. | reverse complement strand
CTACTGATCGAACCTCGCCGAGCAATCTTTCGCGTCGCCGTCACTACGGGCCACGTATGGCGGACAGATGCGAAACGATGGCGTTAGATGCCTCTGCAAAGGGGGTACGGTTAGTCTGCCGTAAGGCGATCCATGTATCAGCGATCCGGGAGACGCGCGTGGCGGACTCTTTTCCTGCGGCACGCGACGTGATTCACGGAGCGCACCGTTCGTTGTGCGGAGCTGGCCGTCGCATCGTTTAAAAGACGAGGCGAATATGCTGATCTCGCAAGGTGGTGCTGAGACGCCTGAGCCGAGCTTGTGGTCCCGTGTGTCCGCGATGGCGGCGACTGTCGTCGTTGCCTGCTGTTTCGCTTCATGTGGCGGCTCGGGCGGCTCTCCCGAAGTGGCGGCGGGTTCGGCGAGCGGCGGCGGGAGTGGCGGCGACACCGCGAGCGGCACGGGTTCGAGTGGCACCGGCACAAGCGGCAGCGGGTCCGGCTCCGGGTCCGGGTCCGGCTCGGGCGGCACCGGCATGAGCGGCGGTGGGGCCGGCACGGGTGGCACACCAGCGACACCGACTGTCTACGCCACCGACGTGCTGATGCATCACAACGACCTCGGCCGCACCGGCCAGATGCTCGCCGAGACAACGCTCACGCCCGCGAACGTCAATTCGGGCAGCTTCGGCAAAGTCGCGTTTCTCCCCGCGGACGGCAAGGTCGACGGACAACCGCTCTTCGTCACGGGCCTGTCGATCGGCGGCACGCCACATGACGTGGTCTATGTCGTCACCGAACACAACAGCGTCTATGCCTATGACGCCGCCACTTTCGCGCAATTGTGGAAAGTCTCGCTGACCGGCAGCGGCGAAACGCCGAGCGATAATCGCGGCTGCCAGGACATCACCCCCGAAATCGGTATTACATCGACGCCGGTCGTCGACCGCAATCGCGGCGCGAACGGCGTGCTGTACGCCGTGGGGATGACCAGGGACGGCAGCGGCGCATACCGTCACCGGCTGCATGCGCTCGACCTGGCTACCGGCGCGGAGGTGCTGGGCGGTCCGACGGAAATCGCCGCGGCTTATCCAGGCAACGGCTCGGGAAGCGTTAACGGCGTCATCACGTTCGATCCGGCGCTGCATACCGAACGCGCGGCGCTCACGCTGGTCGGCGGCAACATTTATATGGGCTGGACCGCGCACTGCATGTCGGGCGCGTACACCGGCTGGCTGATGGCCTATAGCGCCGATACGCTGAAACAGACCGGTGTGCTCAACATCACGCCGAACGGCAGCCAGGGATCGATCTGGATGGCGGGGTCGGGGATGGCGTCGGACGGCACGTCGCTCTATGTCGTGGACGGCAACGGCACGTTCGGCACCACGCTGAACGCCCAAGGCTTTCCCGTGGACGGCGACTTCGGCAACTCGCTGATGAAGCTGTCATTGGGCAACCTTCGGGTCACCGACTATTTCGCGATGTCCAACGTCGTGGCGGAGGCCAACGCCGACGACGATTTCGGTTCGGGCGGCGTGATGCTGTTGCCGGATCAGACGACGGCGAGCGGCACGGTCAAACATCTCGCGGTGGTGGCCGGCAAAAATAATCGCATCTATGCGCTCGATCGCGACTCGATGGGCAAATTCAATCCGGCCACCAACAATATCTGGCAGGAGTTGATCGGCACGCTCGCGGGCGGCATCTGGGGATCGCCGGCTTACTACAACGGCGTGGTCTATTACGGCGGTTTGAATGACAACCTGAAGGCGCTGCCGGTCGCCGGGGCGTTGCTCGCCACTACCGCCTCGTCGAAGAGCCCGAGCACCTTCCCGTACCCCGGAGCGACGCCGGCCGTATCGGCCAACGCTGCAAGCAACGGCATTGTCTGGGCGGCGGAAAACGGCACGACCGGCGCATTGCATGCGTACGACGCCGGCAATCTCGCCAACGAGCTGTACAACAGCAATCAGGCCGGCACGCGCGATCAATGGGGCGCGGGCAACAAGTTCATCACGCCGATGATCGCGCGCGGCAAAGTGTACGTAGGCGCGACCAACGGTGTCGCGGTGTTTGGCTTGCGGTGACGTGGCGCGGTTCACATCACGCAACCCGAGACGTTACTCCGCGTCGCTCGTAGCCGCTGTCTTACGCGGACGGCGGCTGCGCGGCGCGGTTTTGCGCGCGGCCTTTTTTGCAGGCGCGGGCGCTTCTTCTTCACTGGCAGACTGTGCCGGTGTTTCAGCAAGCGCTGCGATCTCAGGTATCTCGTCGATCGCTCGTGGTGCGTTCTTCCTCGCCTTCTTGGCGGCCGTCTTGCGCGGCGTGCGTTCCTTGCGTCGTTTGGGCTGCGCACCGTTCGCTTGCTGCTCGCCTGCGTTGCCTTCGCTGGCCGGTTCGGCCGGAGCGGTTTCCGGTTCTGCCCAGGACCCCTCCGGCTGCCCAGGAATCGGCTCGCTGCCTGCAGGCGCGTGCCTATGCGCTTCTTCAGCTTGAGCTTGTGTGCTTGCGCCGTGTTCGGCAGACGCGCGCTCTTCGTGGACGGCTTCCTGCTGGCCACGGCCTGTCTTGCGATTGCCGCGACCCCGGCGGCGCGACTCGTGTTTGCCGCTCGACTCGGCGATCGCCGCTTCGGCAACCTGCGCCTCGTACAGTTGTTCCGCCGATTCCGCGGCTTCGCTCGACTCGCTCGCGTGTTCGCCTGCTACATTCGCTCCCGTGCTGCGATAGACGTACGCGCCCGACTTCTCGTCACGACCGAACTCGAGCAGCCCGCGCGCATGCGCCTCTTCCAGCAGATTGCCGAATGCGCGAAAACCGTAGTACGTCTCGTTGAAATCCGGCTTGCGGCGCTTGATCGCGTTCTTCAGCACCGAGGCCCAGATCTTGCCGCTGTCGCCACGTTCGGACGCGAGCGCGTCGAACGTTTGTACCGCTATCTCGACCGCCTTGGTACGGCGTTTTTCCAGGTCTTCCTTATTGCGGCTTTTCTCTTCGTCGGGCGTGCGTTTGGCCGCCGGCTGCGCCGCTTGTTGCGGACGTGACGACTCGCGTTTGGCGACCGTGCGCTGACTTTCGCGCACGAGGTCGTCGTAGAAGAAAAACTCGTCGCAATTCGCGATCAGCAGGTCGGAGGTGGACTGCTGCACGCCGACGCCGATCACCTGCTTCGCGTTTTCGCGCAGCTTCGACACCAGCGGCGAAAAATCCGAGTCGCCGCTAATGATGACGAACGTATTGACGTGCGATTTCGTGTAGCAGAGGTCGAGTGCATCGACCACGAGCCGGATGTCGGCGGAATTCTTGCCCGATTGGCGCACGTGTGGAATCTCGATCAACTCGAAATTGGCCTCGTGCATCGCGCCTTTGAAGCTCTTGTAACGGTCCCAGTCGCAATACGCTTTCTTCACGACAATGCTGCCCTTGAGCAGCAGGCGTTCGAGCACCAGCTTGATGTCGAACTTGTCGTACTTTGCGTCGCGCACGCCGAGCGCGACGTTTTCGAAGTCGCAAAATAGCGCCATGCTGACAGTTTCGTTGGATGACGCCATATATATCTCCATTGAAGCGAACGTCGAATTCGACGAATCGCGACCATGATAGCGATTCCAGCGGAGGTGATCAGCTTTTGTGTTCCGGGCGCACCGATGCGGCAAGAAAAAACGTCCTGACAGTAAGCGTTTTCTCGCGAAAATTCAGGAGCGCGAAAATCGTTTCCCGAAGCCCGCTTCGGTTGGTAGAACAGCAGGCGGACGTGCCGCGCTACATGTTGTTGTAACGAGTTGTGCTGGTTAGCGCCGCGCGACTTTCCAGCACGTCGTCGATCAATCCGTATGCCTTCGCGCCGTCTGCCGACATGAAGTTGTCGCGATCGGTATCGCGCGCGATCTCCTCGACGCCGCGCCCCGTGCGTTCGGCCATCATGCCGTTCAGGCGTTCACGCAGATACAGCACTTCCTTTGCCTGAATTTCGACGTCCGCGGCGGTGCCCTGGCTGCCGCCCGACGGCTGGTGAATCATGATGCGCGCGTTCGGCAACGCATACCGCTTGCCGCGCTGGCCCGCGGTGAGCAGGAAGGTGCCCATGCTGGCGGCGAAGCCGGTGCACAAGGTGGACACCTCCGGCTTGATGAACCGCATGGTGTCGTAAATGGCGAGGCCGTCGTACACCGAGCCGCCCGGCGAATTGATGTAAAAAGAAATATCCTTGTCGGGGTTCTCGGACTCCAGGAACAGCAACTGCGCGACGATCAGACTGGCCGACTGTTCGTTCACCGGGCCGACCAGAAAGACGATGCGCTCGCGCAGCAAACGCGAATAGATGTCGTACGCGCGCTCGCCACGCCCGGATTGCTCGATGACGGTGGGCACGAGGCCGAGTCCGGTGACCGACGAATAGTTGAAGTGCATATTTGCCCCAGGTGATGCGGCGCCGCGCCGATAGTCGGCAGCGGCACCTGATTCGAAACGGCGCGCACGAATTGCGCTGGTTACTGTTCCTATGACGAGGCGGCGTCATCCGGCGTGACAGAAATATTTTTGCGTCGAGCTGTCACATCGGCCGGCGCCCAGCCGTCAAGCTGAAAGGACGCCGACAGCGTTGCGCGCCCGGACAAACTCGCAGGCAGGGCGTCGCGCCCTTTTCACCACGAACGATCTGGAGGTCTACCAATGACGGAACAAGGAATCGACAAGGCATCCAGTTTCGAGGCCGTGCGCGCCCGCCTGCTCGCGCTGGCGTACCGCATGCTGGGCAGCCGCGCCGAAGCGGAAGACGTGGTGCAGGACGTCTGGCTCAAATGGCATCTCGCCGATACCCAGGAGGTGCGCATGCCGGCCGCCTGGCTCACCACGATCACCACGCGCGCGGCGATCGACCGGCTGCGGCATGTGCGGCGCGAACGTGCGTCGCAGGCCGCCGGCTGGTTGCCGGAGCCGTGGCTCGATGAGCTGGCGCCGTCGGCCGAGGAACTGGCCTTGCGCGCGGCGGAAATGTCCTACGGCGTGATGCTGCTGCTCGAACGTCTGAAACCCGACGAACGTGCGGCGTTCGTGCTGCACGAAGCCTTCGATTGCGACTACGCGGAGATCGCGACAATCCTCGAGCGCACGCCGGCTGCGTGCCGGCAGATCGTCCATCGGGCCAAGGCACGCTTGCGGCGCGCGGGCGCGCCGATGGAGCGGCCCGACCCCGCCGCCCATGCGCGGATCGTGGAGGGCCTGCGCACGGCGCTGGAGGCGCAGGACCGGGCCGGCTTGCTGCGTCTCTTTAGCGACGCCCCGGAAGTCGTCAGCGACGCGCCGGTGTGCGAGCACGAGCCGGCAATGGCGGGCTGGATGGAGAAGGTGACGTCGCTCGCGCGGCAGGCGAGCCATGCGGAGGTCGTGTCGGTGGAGGGCGCAATGTGCATTGCGTTGCTCTCCGAGGGCGAGGTTGTCGGCTTGATCGACGTGTCCACGAATGGCTTCGCGGGCGGTCCGGCGAAGATCGTCGCGTTGCGCGCCGTGACCAGCGCCGCGCGTTTGCAGGCAGCCAACCGTGTGCTCGGCCGCCTGGCTGTCACGCAATTGCTCGCGCGAATCCAGCACGGCCCGGCGGCCCCAATGGCGTCAGCGGCCGCAGTTGCCCCAGTTGCCTCAGTTACGATGAGCCGCTACTTCCCAGTTGATGTCGACGCATAGCACCTGGGTGCCGTGCGGCGTGTGCGCGGCGATCGAGGCCGTCACGCACAGGTGTGCTTCGTTGATCGACAGATAGGGCGGCGTGAGATGCACATGGCCGGGCATGCGCATCGCCTGGATAAAGTAAGGCCGGCGCTCCCAGCTCGCGCCTTCCGAATGCAGCAGCGGGCGAAAGCGCTTGGCGCGTTGCGAGGCGCGCCCCGGCGGCAGCAGGTTGTCGCCGATCTGCCGGCCCGAACCGTCGAGCACGAAGCAGCGCGCCGTTTCGCCGAGCGTGAGTAGCGGCGCCGTCGCGTGAGGAACCGGCTCGCCCGCAACGAGTTGCGCGGCCGCCGTTTCCAGCGCCGTAACGTACGGGGCGAGCCGCGCGGATTGCGCGCGTTCGCGCTCGGCCACCCGCTCGCGCAGCGCCGCGGAGAGCGAGTCCATCAAACCGGCCGCCGCTTGCGGCTTGACCGGTTCCACGCTCGGGCCCGCGAAGAACGCGCCTTGCACGAAGTCCACGTTGCATTCCAGCGCGATCAGCGCGTCGCGTTCGGTGGTCAGGCCGCCCATCAGCACCAGTTGCCCGGATTCGTGCAGCAGCGAGACAAGGCCCGGCAGCACGCGTTCGATATGCGAGTGTTCGCTGGCCTGCGCGAGAATGCAGCGGTCGAGCGTGACGATGTCCGGCCGCAGATTCCACACCCGGTCAATGTTCGAATGCTTCGCGCCGAAGCCGTCGAGCGCGATCAGGAAGCCGGATTTGCGCAGCGCGTCGATGATTTCTGCGAAGCGCGTGGTTTCGCCGCCCGCCTGCTCGGACACTTCCAGCACCACCCGTTGCGGCGGCAGGCCGAGCGCCTTGAGGCCGGCAAGCAGCGCGTCGCCGTAGCTGGTGTCCATCAGCGCGGCCGGATGGAGACTCAGGAAGAGCCATTCGTCGTGACTGTCGAATGCGTTGAAGTTGCCGAGATGCAGCGATTCGGCAAGCCGTCCGAGCTCCAGCAGGTCGCCGCGCCGCGCGGCTTGCGTGAAAACTTCGTGCGAGGGCACTTGCAGCGCATGTTCGTCGTGTGCGCGCAGCGACGCGTGATAACCGATCGCGCGCCGGTGCGATACCGAGAAAACCGGCTGAAACACGCTGAAAACAGTGTAGCCGCCGTATAGGACAGTGCGCCGCGCGCCTTCGTCGCCGGCCATCGGGCGCGGCGGCTGGAAGCCGGGAGGATCGAGTTCGATCATGCTCATCATGTCAGTCGTGTGGAGGTGGCGGCGCGCTTGCCTGCTCGGCTCGAGTCCGCACGCACAAAGTGTAAGTTTATAGGATAGCGAGCAAGATCTATGCAAGTGCTGAAACACAACGTGCGCGCGCGCCGGCCGCGCTCATAAGCGACGATTGTGCGTCAGGGGGGCGCGAAGGCGATCGTTCGCACTTCGCTGGTGCGGCGCTCGCCCCGTTGCGGTTCGTCGGCGGCTCTTCGGCTGCTCGTCACTGGCTCTCGTCCAGGAGCGCCGGCGGTTCGCCGCCCGATCGCAGCCCGTTCGCCGGCGGGCTCCGCCAAGCCTCAGGTGCGCTCCGAAGGATCGGTCTTCTTCGCTGGCGTGCGGATGTCCGGCGACAGCTGCGCGAAGATCCACGACGAGCCCGCCGTGATGATGCCGACACACAGGAACGTCGCATGAAACGCGGGCAGCGAGTTGGCGGCGGTCACGCGCGGCAGCAGGCCGGTGAAGGTGGCGAGCAGGGCGCCGGCCACCGTCACGCCGAGGCTCATCGAGAGCATTTGCACCAGCGAGAACAGGCTGTTGCCGCTGCTCGCGCCGCCGGTGCCGAGGTCCTTGAGCGTCAGCGTGTTCATCGCGGTGAACTGCATCGAGTTGACGCCGCCGAAGAACGCCAGTTGCACGAGCCGCAGCCACAGCGGCTGATCCGTGCTGGTGAGCGCGAAGCTTGCCATCGTCAAGCCGACCAGCACCGTGTTGACGATCAACACGCGCCGATAGCTGTACTTGAGGATCAGTGTCGTCACGAGGCGTTTGGACGCCATGCCCGCAGCCGCCACCGGCAGCATCATCATGCCGGCCTCGAATGCGCTATAGCCGAGACTCACCTGCAATAGCAGAGGAATCAGATACGGCATCGCGCCGCTGCCGATCCGCGCGAACAGATTGCCGAGCAGGCCGACGCTGAAGGTGTGGATCTTGAAGAGGTCGAGCGAGAAAATCGGCGCGGGTTCGCGCACCGCGTGCAAACCGTACGCGACGAAACAGGCGAGGCTCAGAATCAGCAGCACCAGAACCGTGGCGTGTTGAATGCCGAATTCGGTACGGCCGTCGAGCGCGAACGAAATCGCCACCATGCCGACGATCAGCAGCAGATAGCCTTTCATGTCGAACTTGCCGACGTGTTCGTTGCGGCTATCCGGCATGAAGATGAACGTGGCGATGCAACCGACGATGCCCACCGGCACGTTGATCAGAAAGATCCAGTGCCACGAGGCGATCTTCACGAGCCAGCCGCCGAGCGTCGGGCCGATCAACGGTCCGATCAAGCCCGGGATCGCGACGAACGACAAGGCCGGCAAATAGCGTTCCGCCGGAAAGGTGCGCAGCACGGCAAGCCGTCCGACCGGCAGCAGCATCGCGCCGCCCACGCCTTGCACGATGCGGAAGATCACCAGTTGATTCAGCGTATGCGCGTTCGCGCATAGCAAGGAGCCGACCGCGAACACGAGAATCGCGCTGAAGAACACGCGCCGCGTGCCGAGTTTGTCGGCGAGCCAGCCGGACACCGGGATCATCACCGCCATCGTTAGCGAATAGGCGATTACCACCGATTGCATGCGCAGCGGCAACTCGCCGAGGCTCGTCGCCATCGCGGGGAGCGCGGTGTTGACGATCGTCGAGTCGAGCGTCTGCATGAAGAAGCCGGTGGCGACCAGCCACAGCATCACGGTGAGTGAGCGGGCCGAGGGCGCCGATGGGGCTGAAGTGGTGTGAGCGGTGGCGGGCGGGGTCGGCGGCGTGGACATGGAGAGCGGTTAGGCGCGCAGGGGCTGGCTGGGACTCGCTATTCTAGGGAAAAGCACGGCCCGGCGCAGCGGATGTGCGGGTGGAATGGCGCGAGTCAGTCGCGCAAGTCCGGCAACGCCGCCGCTGCATGAAAGAACGCCTGCGCACGCAGCTCATTGCCGAACGCCGCGTGAATCCTGATCCATGGGCTCACCTCCATGTTCGGCCGGAAGTAGTGGCCGGGCGCCACCGTCACGCCCAACGGCGCGCCACATTCCACCAGCCGTTCGGCGTTCTCCACATGCGGCACGCGCGCCCACAGAAACTTGCCGCCGACGGGCTTTTCGAACAGTTCCCAGCCGGCGTCTTCCAGCGTCTGGATGGTCGAACCGAGCGCGTCGCGCATGCGGCGGCGCAGGCGCTCCAGATATTTGCGGTACGCGCCGCGCTCCAGCAGCGACACCGCGACCGCTTCGGCAAAGCGCGAGCCGCCAATGCTCGTCAGCATCTTGATGTCGGCCAGATCCTTGATGATCGCGTGGCTCGCCACCACGCAGCCGATCCGCAGGGACGACGACAGCGTCTTCGACAGCCCGCCGATGTAGATCACGTGTTCGAGCTGGTCGAGGGTCGCGAGGCGGTCGGTGGGGTCGGTCTGAAAATCGGCGTAGATGTCGTCCTCGATGATCGAGAAGCCGTGCTCGCGCGCCAGTTGCAGCAGCCGGAACGCCACCGGCGGCGCGACCGTGGTGCCCGTCGGATTGTGGAACACGGTGTTGATGAACAGCAGCTTGGGCCGGTGCATCTTCAACTGTGCCTGCATGACATCCAGATCGGGACCGCTGCGGGTGCGCGGAATGCCGACCAGTTTCACGCCGTGCAGCTTCAGCAGGCCGTACAGGTTGTAGTAGCCCGGGTCTTCGACAAAGATCGTGTCGCCCGCCTTGAGCATGTAGCGCATCAGCAGATCGAACGCCTGGCTCGCGCCGTTGGTGATCAGGATTTGCGACGCATCCGCCTGAATCCCCAACTGGCCGATGCGGCCTTGCAAATGTTCGCGCAAGGTGACGTTGCCGAGCGGGGTGGCGTAATCGACCATGCTCGCGGGGTCCGTGCGCGAAACGTGGCGGATCGCCTGGGCGATGGCGTCCGTGTCGCGCCAGCCTTCGGGAATGAAGCCGCTGCCGAGTTTGAGGGTCTCGCCCGGATGATTGAACTGCTGGAGGATGTGGTCCGATTCGTCCTCGGCGCGGCGCGGGTCCGACGTGCCCTGGCAATGCGTGTTCGCCGGCTGGCGATCGGCGACGTAAAAGCCGGAGCCGTGGCGCGAGTCCACATAGCCGAGCGACACCAGCCGGTCGTAAGCCTCGATCACGGGAAAGCGGCTCACACCATAGTCGGCCGCGAACTGGCGGATCGACGGCAGCTTCGAGCCGGGACGCGCGATGCGCGACCGGATCCACACGGTGATGCCCGTGACGATCTGCTCCGTGAGCGGCACGCCGTTGTCGCGATCGAGTGAGATGTCGAGTTTCATGCGGTACTTTCCTTCGCCCTGGCGGCCTGCGCTTTGAGCGGGCGTTACCGTTTCGTCAGGCGCAATCGTCGCCAACTGTCCGGTTTTTCGACTGAACAGTTCCGATGTAACTGTTCGGAACTGTGCATGGGTTTCTGATGATCGCACGTCAATAATCAATACAACGGAAAAGTTCTTTGAAGGAGAAAGGCGATGCGTGAAGTCCGGATTTTCGAATTGGAACATGACGAGCCCGCGGCGGCCTGGCGTGTCGCGCGTCCGTCGATCTTCAAGGTGATCTCGGGCGAGATCTGGCTGACCGTCGAAGGCGGCAGCGAGGATCACTGGCTCGCAACGGGGCAGTCGATCGAGTTGCCGCGCAAAGCGGTGGCCTGGGTCAGCGCGGGGCAGGCCGGCGCGCGTTTCGCGTTGGCTAGCGGCTCGGAGCGCACAGCAACGAGGCCGGTGCTCGACTTACCCGTGTTGCGCTGGCTGCCGCGCTGGTTGGGCGTCGCTTGAGAACGGCTGTGACGTCACGGAGCGCTCCGCTGGTGCGTCTCGCAGCCGCGCGGTTTGAACGCCGCGCGCTGGATCGCGCCCCGCCGCGCGCTACTTCCTCAACTCCGCCACGAAATCGTAGTAGTCGTTCCGGCAGTACGTGTCGGTCAACTCGATCGCCCGCTGATCGGCCGTGTAGCCCACGCGGGTGATCAACAGCAGCGCCTCGTTCGGGGCGATGCTCATCTGCTGCGCGATTTCGTCGTTCGCGTTCACCGCGCGAAAATGTTGCAGCGCGCGGACGATCGTCAGTCCGCGATTCTCCAGGTACGTGTACAACGAATCGCCGATCGCCTGCGGATCGGGAATCACAGCAGCCGGAAAGGTGGAGTTCTCCACCGCCATCACGATGCCGTCAGCCAGGCGCAAGCGCCGCAGCCGGGTCACCGCCGCCGCCGGCGACAAACCGAGCTGGATCACTTCATCGCGGTTAGCCGGCGAAATCTCGCGCGACAGCCACTTCGAACTCGGCGTAAAACCGCGCCGCCGCAGCATTTCGCTGAAGCTCGACAGACGCGACAGCGGATCTTCATAGCGCGGCGTGATGAAACTGCCCGCGCCCTGGGTGCGCCGGATCAAACCCTGCTCGACCAGTAAGGCAATCGCCTTGCGCGACGTGATTCGCGATACGCCGAGCGCCTCGGAGAGCACGCGCTCCGAGGGCAGCGCCTCGCCCGCATTCCAACGGTTTTCGTGAATCGCGGTGCCGAGCTTGCGAGCGAGTTGCAGATACAGCGGCGTATCGTTTTCCGGGTCCGGGCGCAGATCGCGCCAGCGGTCTTCCGAGGCAGAGGTCATGGGGCTCACGCAAGAAGGGCAAGCGGCAATTCTAAGACATCGGGGCGCTGTGTTATAGCGGGCTTTTGCCTGGTGGCCGATGCAAGGCCCGATCAACGGCTAAACTCGTCGCCAGGATCTTGGAAGCATGCGCCGCGCATTCGCTTGCGTCGCTGCATTGGCGCAACGCATGGACCTGCATGCATCACCGTAAATTCAACCACTTCGAGGAGTCAGCATGACGAGCGATATCGCAAGCGTGAGCCTGCCCGACGGCGAGCGCATTCCGAAACTGGGGCAGGGCACCTGGGAGATGGGTGAACAGCCGGCGCGCCGCGCCGCTGAAATCGCCGCGCTGCGCTGTGGCGTCGAGTTGGGCATGACGCTGATCGACACCGCCGAAATGTACGGCGACGGCGCGACCGAATCGCTGCTTGCCGAAGCGCTGGCCGGGCTGCGCGATCAGGTGTTTCTGGTCAGCAAGGTGTATCCGCATAATGCGAGCCGGCGCGGCGTGATCGCGGCCTGCGAACAGAGCCTCAAGCGTTTGAAAACGGATCGGCTCGATCTGTATCTGCTGCACTGGCGGGGCTCGGTGCCGCTCGCGGAAACCGTCGAGGGGTTCGAGGCGCTGCGCCGCGCGGGCAAGATCCGGCATTGGGGCGTCAGCAACTTCGACACCGACGATATGGAAGAACTCGTCGCCACGCCAGGCGGCGACGCGTGCGCGACCAATCAGATTCTCTACAACGTCGCGCGCCGCGGGCCGGAATTCGACCTGCTGCCATGGCTCGCCGCGCGTAACATGCCGGCGATGGCCTATAGCCCCGTCGATCACGCCCGCTTGCCGAAACGCTCGCCGCTCGACGACATCGCCGGCGCACGCGGCGTTTCGGTGTTTCAGGTGGCGCTCGCGTGGGTGTTGCGCGAGCCCGGCGTGTTCGCGATTCCGAAGGCGGGCCGCGTCGAGCACGTGCGCGACAACCATCGCGCGTCGCAGTTGCAGCTCGACGCCGGTGAACTCGCTGCCATCGACGCTTACTTCAAACCGCCGCGCAGCAAGCGTCCGCTGGAAATGCTTTAAGCGCGACCGCGACCGTGCACGGCTCGCAGGCCGCATGCGCCTGCTTCGCGGTTCGCGTCGCGCGCGTTGTCAATTGCAACTGTGATGCATGTGCACTGAACCCAGCACGGCGACTTCGGCGGGCGTGTGCTTGAGCGAATCTTCGTTGACCTGGGCCGCGTCCGCGACGAATTCGTCGACGATCGACGACACTTGCGCGTTGCGCAAGCACAGCGACACACGCTGCGTTTCATTGGCCGGCAGCGACACGCGCTGACCGAGGAACAGCACGCCGTACTGATAGCCGTGGATGATGCCGCGGACCGCGCCGACGCATTGGCCTTGCGCGACGTTGTCGTTTTTCTTCTTGCAGGTCTGCACGAGCGAGTAGGCGGAGAAGGTGGGATCGACCGGCGGTGCGGCTTGCGACAGGGTTTGTTGCAACGGCTGCGCCGATTGCGCGGGAGTTTGCGCCGCGGTTTGTGCATTAGCGAGCGATGCGAGGCCGAGCGCGGCGGCTATCACCAGACCGGCAGCCGCGCGTGCGGCAAAGCGGGGGACGTTTTGTTGCATGTTGTGGTGCCCTCATATCGAACGTTGAATCTGATATGAGGCAATCGCGCCGGATTGGTTCCGGTAGTACATACGCGCTATTCGTTGCGCGCGGCGCTTTCCGATGTGTTTCCCGAGCCGTTGCCGCCGACGTTGCCCGCGTCGCCGCGCGACGCAGCCTGCAAAACGCGCAATTCATCGACGGGAATATGGCAGCGGATTCGATGCTCGGCTGGCCGAGCCGCGTCGCCGGAGCCCGCTTCGAGGAACGGCGGGTCTTGCTGCTCGCAGATCGCCCCGAGCTTGCGCGGGCAGCGCGTATGGAACACGCAGCCGGACGGCGGCGACGCCGCGCTCGGCAGATCGCCGGACAGGCGGATGCGCGTGCGGCTGTCGCGAGCGTCGAGCGTCGGTACGGAAGACAGCAGCGCTTCGGTATAAGGATGCTGCGGCCCGTTGAACACGGCGGCAGCCGGCCCGATTTCCAGCAGCCTGCCGAGGTACAGCACCGCGATGCGGTCCGACAGATAGCGCACCACATGCAGATCGTGCGAGATGAACACGTAACTCACGCCACGCTCGCGTTGCAGATCGGCGAGCAGATTGAGGATCGCCGCCTGCACGGAGACGTCGAGCGCGGAAGTCGGCTCGTCGCAGACCACCACGCGCGGCTCGCCGGCAAACGCGCGCGCGATCGCCACGCGCTGCTTGAGCCCGCCGGACAGTTGCCGCGTGCGCGAGCCGAGATAGCGTTCGGGCAAGCGCACGGCCGCCGTCAACGCGGCGAGCCGTTCGTCGATCGCGGGGCCGCGCAACGCGGTGAGGCGCGACAACGCGCGGCCGATCAGCCGCTTCACCGAATGCGCGCGATTGAGCGCCGAGTCCGGATTCTGGAACACGATCTGCAGCGACTTGACCTGCTCGCCGTTGCGCCGCGTGACGCGCGCGGCCAATGGCGCGCCGTCGAGTTCGAGCATGCCGCCGGCGTCCGGCGCGAGCAGGCCGAGCAGCAGTTTCGCGAGCGTGGTCTTGCCGCTGCCCGATTCGCCGACGAGGCCAAGCGTCTCGCCGCTCGCCAGATCGATCGAGACATTGTCCACGGCGCGCAGCGGGGCGCCTGAGACGTGGAACGTCTTCGACAGTTTTTGTGCGCGCAGCACGATGGTGGAGCGCGCGCCGTCAGCGCAGGCGTTGTCATGCTCAGGCAATGCTTCCGCGCTCGTACGCGGCAACTCGATCGCGCGTTCGTGGTAATGGCAGCGCGACATCTGATCGCCGTGCGCGGCGCTCACGCGATACGGCGGCGGCGCTTCACGGCGGCAACGGTCGTCGGCGAGGCGGCAACGGTCCGCGTAAATGCAGCCTTGCGTGACCGAACCCGGCGAAGGCAAGCTGCCCGCGATCGTATCGAGCCGCTCGGTGTCCTTGCTGCGTCCCGTGGTCGGCAAGCAGCGCAGCAGTCCGACCGTATAGGGATGACGCGGCCGCGCGAATACATCTTGCGTCGCGCCTTCCTCGACCAGCTTGCCCGCGTACAGCACACCGACGCGCTCTCACATCCGTCCGATCACCGCGAGGTTGTGGCTGATGAAGAGCACGGCCGTGCCGAGTTCCGCGCGCAACTGCGCAACGAGGTCGAGCACTTCGGCTTCAACGGTGGCGTCGAGGCCAGTGGTCGGTTCGTCGAGAATCAGCAGCGCCGGGTTCGATGCGAGCGCCATCGCGATCACCACGCGCTGTTGCATGCCGCCCGACAGCTGATGCGGATAACTGTCCATCACGCGTTCAGGCGCGGCGATGCGCACACGCTTCAGTATTTCGAGCGTGCGCTGCACGGCTTCTTCGCGCGAGACGCCGGCGGCCTCGAACGCTTCGGTCACTTGCCGCGCGATCGTCAGCGACGGATTCAACGCACGCCCCGGGTCCTGATAGACCATTGAGATCGCGTTCGCGCGCATCGTGCGCAGTGCGTCGGCGTCGAGCTTCTGCACGTCCTTGCCGGCGATGATGATCTTGCCCGCCTTCACCTTGCCGTTGCGCGGCAGATAGCGCAGCGCCGCCATCGCGACCGTCGATTTGCCGCAACCGGATTCGCCGACGAGACCGTACGCCTCGCCGCGCCGCACGCGAAACGAGACGTCTTGCAGCACTTCGCGATCGCGTCCACGCATCCGGTACGTGACCGTCAGGCCGACGACGGTCAGCGCGTCCGTGCGATCGCTCTTCGAGACGTCGAAGGCGGGGAACGAGGAGGGCGGCGACGGGCCGTTCATCGGTCGAGCACTCCTTGCACGCTGTCGGCGATCAGATTCACGCCGACCACGAGCGTCGCGATCGCGCCGGCCGCGAACACCACGGTCCACCATGCGCCGCCCGCCATCAACGTGTACGACTCGGACAGCGCCAGCCCCCAATCGGCCGAAGGCGGCTGAATGCCGAAGCCGAGGAACGACAGCGTGGCGACCGCGAAGATCGCATAACCGAGCCGCACGGTCGCCTCGACGATGATCGGCGGCAACACGTTCGGCAGGATCTCCGCGAACATGATGTACGGCGCGCGTTCGCCGCGCAGTTGCGCGGCGGCGACATAGTCGAGATGCCGTTCGGCGAACACGGCGGCGCGCACGGTGCGCGCGGTGATCGGCGTGAACGTGACGCCGATCACGAGGATCACGGTGAAGTTCGACGCGCCGACCGCGGCGAGCGCGAGCAGCGCGACGATCACGAGCGGCAGCGCGAGCACCGCGTCGATCGCGCGGCCGACCACGTTGTCCACCCAGCCGTCGAAGTAGCCGACGATCAAGCCGAGCGCGGTGCCCGCCAGCGTGCCGAGCAAGGTCGCCAGCGGCGCGATGGTCAGAATGTCGCGCGCACCGACAATCACTCGCGAGAACACGTCGCGTCCCAGCTGATCGGTGCCGAACCAATGCGTGCGATCGGGCGGCATCAGCGAGTTGAGCGGATCGGACGCATACGGATCGATCCGTACGATCCATTGTCCGGCGATCGCGCAGACGATCCACCATCCGACGATCAATACGCCGATCACAAACGTCGGCGAGCGCAGCAGCACGCGCAACTGGTCGAAGCGCGGTTCGGTGACCGGACGTGGAGCAGGCGGCGCGGCCGGTGGAACGATGGTGCTCATTCGGCGCTCCTCACCCGCAGACGCGGATTGAGCAGCACGTGCAGTGCGTCGGCGACGAGATTGGCTACGGTGTAGACCACGCCGATCGTCAGTACGCCCGCTTCTAGCATCGGAAAGTCCTTCGCCTTGGCGGCGTTGTAGATCAGCGAGCCGATGCCTTGATAGTGAAACAGCGTCTCCACCACCACCAGACCCCCGATCATGTAGCCGAGCTGCGTGGCCGCCACGGTGATGGTCGGCAGCAACGCATTGCGCAATACGTGCCGCCAGATCACGATGCGGCGCGGCAGGCCCTTGAGGATCGCGGTGCGTGTGTAGTCCGCGTCGAGCGCCTCGACGGTGCCCGCGCGCGCCATCCGCGCGATGTAGCCGAAGAACACCAGCACCAGCGGCAGCATCGGCAGAATCAGATAGCGCAACTGTTGGAGTGCGCCGGCATCCGGCGGATACGACGCTTCGATCGGCAGCCAGCGCAGCCATACGCCGAACACCAGAATCAGCACGATCGACGAGACGAATTCCGGCACCACCGTCGCCGACAATCCCACGATGCTGATCGCGCGATCGAGCCAGCGTCCCGCGTGCATCGCCGACCACACGCCGCCCGCAATGCCGAGCGGCACGACGACGATGAACGCGAGCAGGCCGAGCTTGGCCGAATGCGCCAATGCGTCCGCGATGAACGGCCCGACCGGTTCACGGTACGCATACGAGAGCCCCATATCGCCGCGCACGAAATGCGAGATCCATTCGACGTATTGCGTCATCAGCGGACGGTCGGCGCCGAGCTGATGATTGAGCGCCGCGACCGCGCGCGCATCGGCAAGCGGCCCGAGCACCGCGCGGCCGATATCGCCGGGCAGCAACTGGCCGCCCGCGAACACGATCACCGAGAGCAGCCACAGCGTGATCAACGACAAGCCGACGCGCGTTGCCAGAAAGCGCACGACGCGGCCCGCGTTGCCGTTCGAGCCGGGAGAGGCGGAAGGGGTCACCGTGGTCGACATCGTGATCTCCAGCCGAGGAAGCGCCGTGCGCTCATGCGTTCAACCGCTTCTGTGTTCAAGCGCTTCTGCGTTAAAGCGCATCTGCGTTTAGGATTACGCGCTCAACACCGCGCGGTCGAAATACAGTTGCGCGATCGCGGTGAAACGCACGCCGTTCACGCCCTTGCGCATGGCGATCAGTTGATCGTAGAAGAACGGAATGATCACGGGCGTTTCATCGAGCAACAGCGTCTGGATCTGCCCGGCGATTTTCTTCTGCGAGCCGAGGTCGATCGCGGCGACGAATTGCGCGACCAGTTGATCGTATTGCGGATTCTTGAAGTGCGCGGCGTTCCACGTGCCGTTGCTGGTCAGCGGCGCGTTCAGGAACACGTTCGGCACGCCGCGATGGCCGTAGTCGGTAATGCCGAGCGGCGAGTCCAGCCAATCCGATTTGCCAGGTGTGCCCGCGCCGTAATACAGCGACTGGCTCTCGACCTTCAGATTGATGCGCACGCCGATCGCCTTCGCCGCGTTCTGCACGACCACCGCGAGATCGGGAATCTCCATGTATTTTTCGGTGGTCAGCGTAACGTCGAAGCCGTTCGGCACGCCCGCTTGCGCGAGCAGCTGCCTGGCCTTGGCGACGTCGATCCTGCGTTGCGCTACGCCCGCATCCGATGACGGAAACACCGGCGCGAACGGGCTGTCGTTGCCGAGCTGCGCACGGCCTTTGAACAGGCCGCGCACCAGCAGGTCGCGATCGAGCGACAACGCCAGCGCCTGGCGCACGCGCTTATCTTTGAACAGCGGACTGTCGTTGCGCATATGAATCTGCCGATGCGCGCTCGACTTCACGCCCACGGCCTTGAAATCCGGATTGTTCAGAATCGCGGCGCCGCCCTGCACGGTGAAGGTGCCCATCACATCCGCCTGATGGCCTTGCAGTGCGAGCAACTGTGCCTGCTGGTCGGCGTAGAACGAAAACTGTACGCGCTGTGGTAACGCTTTGTCGCCCCAGTAATCGGGATTGCGCACGAACGATGCGCCGACCTTCGGCTGATACTTTTCGAATTTGAACGGACCCGTGCCGATGAAGCTCTTTTCATAACCGCCCGCATAGTTCGCGGGCAGGATCACGGCGTTGTAATTGTCCGAGGAAACGTAGTAGGGAAAGTTGCCGTTCGGCGCGTCCAGATGAAACGCGACGATGTGGTCGTCGACCACTTTCGCACCGCCTTTCGACAACACGCCCTTGAGCACCGAAAGCGCCGCCGAACCGCTCGCCGGATCGGCGAGGCGGTCGAAGGTGGCGGCCACGTCCCTGGCGGTGAACGGCTGGCCGTCGTGGAATTTGACGTTCGGGCGCAGCTTGAAGGTCCACACGTCGCCCTTGTCGTTCGGTTTCCACGACAGCGCGAGCGCCGGCTTCAGCACGAGTTTTTCGCCGTCGTCGTCGATCAGGAATTCGCCGGTCTGGTTCAGCAGCGCGAGGCTCGCGGCGTCCGTTACCGTGAGCGGATCGACGGCGCCGGCAGGCGTCAGGTGAGCGACGCGGATCGTCTGGTTCGATGAGCCGGGCGTACCTTGTGCGCGCGCTTGCGGCGCATTCAGCACGCCGCCGCCCGCCAGCGACAAGCCGATCACGCTCGCATAGCGCAACAGATCGCGGCGCGTAATGCGGCCGGCGAGGAATTCGTCGATGGCATGGTTGCCGTAGGCGTCGGCGGTGTAGCGGGCTAGGTCGAGATCGGGAATGCGGTCCGCGGGAGTCTTCATCGATGGAATGTCCAGTCCGTTCTGTTGCCGGTTCTGAAGAGCCGCGCCGAACACGCGCGACAGGGCGATGACGCACAAGCGGCTTCAGTGTAAGCGATTGCTCACGGATTCGGAGCGCCTGCAGCGGTGTCGGGTTGCCGATTGGCGGATAAACGGGCCGGTGTGTATCCTCACCACAACGTTCCGCCAAGCCATAGGACAAGGCTTGCGAAATTCGTATCCGGCAGATGGCCAAGGCGGCCGATGCGATAACGGACGAACCGCTGGCGCCGCGATGGAATCCTTACCGGCCACGCCACGCGCAACGAGTTGGATTTACCGTGCCACGGCGTCCGGACGCCGCCAGCGATGGAACAGCACCGAGCCGATCCAGCACGCCATGAACGTCGCGACGATGCCGTAGCCGAGCACGCCGAAGTGTTCGTTCACGCTCGCCACCGCGTCCCACGCGCCGCCGTTCAAACCGAGCTTGTCCGACAGCAGGCCCAACGCTTCCACGCCGCCGATCACGATCGCCACCACGGCCGAGACGAACGTGATGCTCGCGTTGTAGTAGAGCTTGCGTTTGGGGTCGTCCATGGCCCAGCCGTAGGCATGGACCATCAGCACATTGTCGGTGGAATCGACCAGCGTCATGCCCGCCGTGAAGAGCGCCGGGAACACGAGAATCGAATAGAGCGGCAGACCCTTGACCGCCTCGGACGCGGCAATCGCGAGCAGCCCGATCTCGGTTGCCGTGTCGAAGCCGAGGCCGAACAGCACGCCGACGGGGTACATGTGCCAGCTTTTCGTCACGAGCCGGAACA
>DASPZL010000627.1:0-1835 GCA_035636295.1 Paraburkholderia sp. | reverse complement strand
GATGCGAGCGATGCGGCACGAGCGCAAATCTGGCAGACCTGGCTGAGCGCCCGTCTGCCCGTCCACATGGTGCCGTCGTCGTATGTGGAGCTCGCGCGCTTCCCGCTGACGCCGAACGGCAAGCTCGACCGCCGCGCGTTGCCCGCGCCCGAAGCAGTGGCGAACGCGGCGCAGGCCGTCGCCGCGTCGACGCCTGCCGAGGCCACGTTGCTCGCCGTCTGGCGCGCCGTGCTGCGGCGTGATGATATCGGCGTGACCGACAACTTCTTCGTGATCGGCGGCGATTCGATCCTGAGCCTGCAGATTGTGTCGAAAACACGCGACGCCGGCCTGCACGTCACGCCGCGCATGGTGTTCGAAGCGCCGACCGTGCAGCAGCTCGCGCGCGCGGCGCGACCGGTATCGACTTCGACATCGACATCGACATCGCTCTCTGCAGCCGAACCGCTGCCGGCCACGAGCGGGCCCGCGTCGTCCGATCTATGGCGCGCGCTCGGCCTCACACCCGAGCACATCGAGGATGTCTATCCGGCGACGCCGCTGCAAGGCGGTCTGCTCTATCACACGCTCGCGGAGCCGGGGCAGGGCGCGTATCTCAACCAGATGCGCGCGACGCTGTCCGGCGCGCTCGATGTAGCCGCGATGCAGGCCGCGTGGCAGGCCGCGCTCGAACGTCACGCGATCCTTCGGACGGGTTTCGCATGGCAGCATGGCGGCACGGTGATGCAGATCGTCCATCGCAAGATCGCGTTGCCGTTCGAGATACATGACTGGTCCGCCGCGCCGGATTACGACGCACGTCTCGCCGACTGGCGCGAGCGCGATCTCGCCGATGGCATCGCGCCGGATGCGGCGCCGCTGATGCGCGTCGCGCTCTTCCTTCGCGACGCGCAAACGGCCGATCTCGTCTGGACTCACCATCATCTTTTGCTCGACGGCTGGAGCGTTTCGCTGCTGTTCGCCGAGATCCTGCGCGACTACCGCGCGCGCATGGCCGGCGCGGCCGGGAGCTTCGAAGCGGCGCCGCCGTACCGCCGTTACGTCGACTGGATTCGCGAGGCGGCTGACGATCCCGCGACGCAAGCGTGGTGGCGCGCGTGGGCCGCGCGCATCGACGATCCGGCGACGCTGACCGCGAGCCTCGGCGCGCCGCGCGCGGCCGAGCCGGGCGCGCATGCGCGGCGCCGCGCACTCGACGAAGCGCTCGTCACGCGCTTGCAGGCGACGGCGCGCCGTCACGAAATCACGCTCAATACGCTGATGCAAGGCGCGTGGGCGGTGCTGCTCGCGCGCTACGGACATCGGCGCGGCGTCGCGTACGGCACGACGCTCGCGGGACGGCCGGCGCATCTGCCGGGCGTTGAGCGGATGCTGGGGCTCTTCATCAATACGCTGCCGGTGTGCGTCGACGTGGACGCGAGCGCGGACGTCGGCGCGTGGCTGCGCAAGCTGCAAGGCGAACTGACCGAACTGCGGCACTACGAGCACACGCCGCTCGCGCGCGTGCAGCAGTGGACGGGGCGTAGCGGCGACGCGCTGTTCGACAGCCTCGTCGTGTTCGAAAACTATCCCGCCGAAGCGGCGCGCGACGCCGACGCGAGCCTGAAGGTCGACGCGATCGACTCGGTCGACCCGACGCATTACCCGCTCGCGCTCGCGATCATTCCGCGCAGGCAGATGGTTGCGCTCGAATGGGCGTGGGACGGCGAGCGGATTGATCGGGAGACGGTCGAGCGGATCGCGTCGCAGTATGAAGCGGTGCTGGCGCAGATGGCGGACGGCGTGCAGCGGCGGGTCGGCTCGCTGACGCTGCCGGCGGGGCGTCGGGAGGCGCC
>DASPZL010000626.1:0-4900 GCA_035636295.1 Paraburkholderia sp. | reverse complement strand
ATTCCGATTTCACGCGCATTCAATTCAGGCTCACCGTATGAGCAAACCTGCCAATCTGCCGCAACAGTTGGACCATATGCTTCGGCAAGCCGTCGCGCTTCAGCAGAACGGCGCATTCGCCGAAGCCGAAGAACTCTACCGCGAGATACTCGAACTCAAGCCACGTCATTTCGATGCGCTGCAATTGCTGGGCTCGCTCGCGTTGCAAGCGGGCCGTCTGCAAGAAGGCATCGAGTTACTCAGAAAGGCGCTGGCCGTCAACGCGAAACAGGCGCCGATTCATTCGAATCTCGCTTATGCGCTGAACGCCTTGCAGCGTTTCGACGAAGCGCTCGCGAGCGCCGATCGCGCGCTGGCATTGCAGCCCAAATTTCCGGACGCACTGAACAATCGCGGCAACGCGCAAGCCGGACTGAATAGACCGGCCGATGCGCTCGGCAGTTTCGATCGTGCAATCGCCCTGATGCCGGACTTCGCTGCGGCCTGGAATAATCGCGCCTGTGTGCTGCGCGACCTCGGTCGTCCCGCCGACGCATTGGCAAGCTGCGATCACGCGCTCGCGCTGCAGCCGAATTATCCCGATGCATGGAGCAATCGTGGCAATGCGCTCAGCGATCTGAATCAGCCGCAAGAAGCGGAGCGCAGCTATCGGCGCGCGCTCGAATTGGCGCCGGCATTCGCCGATGCCTGGAACAATCTCGGCCTCACGCAGATCGACCTCAACCAGCATGCAGAAGCGCTGTCGAGTTACGCGAGCGCCCTGGCCGTGAATCCCGCGGCGGTGGAAACGCATTGGAACGAATCGCTGTGCCTGCTGCAAATGGGTCGATTCGAAGCGGGATGGCAGAAGTACGAATGGCGATGGGAGCGCAGCCGCATCAAGTCGAGCAAGCGTCGATTCGCGCAGCCTGTGTGGCTGGGGGATTTTTCCATCGACGGCAAGACGATTTTGCTGCATGCGGAGCAAGGTCTTGGCGATACGTTGCAGTTTTGCCGCTATGCCGCACTGGTGTCGAAGCTCGGCGCGAAAGTCGTGCTCGAAGTGCCGTCTGAATTGATGCGGCTCATGTCCACGCTCGACGGTGTGGACCAATTGATCGAAGCCGGCCAGGCGCTGCCGCCGTTCGATTGCCATTGTCCGTTACTAAGCCTGCCGCTTGCGTTCAAGACCGATCTCGCGAGCATTCCCTCGCAAACGCCGTATCTTTTCGCGGACGCCGAAGCCGCTCGCCAATGGCGCGAGCGCATCCATGCACAGGCGAATGGCCGTCTGAAAGCGGGATTGGTGTGGGCGGGCGGAAACCGGCCGCACGTCGCGGAACTTCGCAAGAACGATGCGCGCCGCTCGATCACGTTCGAGCGACTTGCGCCGATTCTCGACGTGCCGAACGTGCGGTTCTTCAGCCTGCAAAAAGGACCGGCCGCGCAACAATTGACGCGCGGCGAATCGAAGCATCACGTGATCGACTACACCGAAGAACTTCACGATTTCGCCGATACGGCGGCGTTGGTAGCGAACCTCGATCTGGTGATTTCCGTGGACACGTCCACCGCGCATCTGGCCGGCGCGCTCGATAAGCCTGTGTGGATTCTGAACCGCTTCGACACCTGCTGGCGTTGGATGCTCGAGCGCACCGACACACCCTGGTATCCGCGCGCCACGTTGTTCCGGCAGCCCGCGTTGGGCGATTGGGACAGCGTGATGCAAGCCGCGCGTCATGCGTTGGCCACGTTAAGCGCTTCGACCATCGGCGCGGCTGATCCACAATAAAAAACTGCCGGTCACGCTGGAGTAAATCGAACAGATCAACCAGCTCCCGCTACAACCGACGCGAATCACCGCCAGAATCCTTGCCAGCCCACCGACGCGATTGCCCAGACACGCGTAGACTAAATGGCCGTCTATCGACGGCCAGGCCAAGGAGATTTTTCAATGGAATACAGACATCTGGGTGCATCCGGTTTCAAGGTGCCGGTGCTGAGTTTCGGTACGGGCACGTTCGGCGGCAAGGGCGAATTTTTCGAGGCGTGGGGCGCCACAGACGTCGCCGAAGCGCGCCGTCTGCTCGACATCTGTTTCGACGCGGGCGTCACCATGTTCGACACCGCCGACATCTATTCGAACGGCGCTTCGGAGTCTGTGCTCGGTGAAGCGCTCAAGGGCAAGCGCGATAAAGCGCTCATCTCCACCAAGGCGACCTTTCGTTTCGACGACGGCCCGAACAGCGTCGGCTCATCGCGCTTTCATCTGGTTCAGGCAGTGGACTCGGCGCTCAAACGCTTGCAAACCGATTACATCGACCTGTTCCAGTTGCACGGTTTCGATGCGAAAACGCCGATCGCCGAAGTGATGTCCACGCTCGACGATCTCGTGCGCGCCGGCAAGATCCGCTACACCGGCGTGTCGAATTTCTCCGGCTGGCATCTGATGAAATCGCAGGACATCGCGGAGCGCTACGGTTATCCGCGCTATGTCGCGAATCAGGCATATTACTCGCTGGTCGGCCGCGATTACGAGTGGGAACTGATGCCGCTCGGCATCGATCAGGGCGTGGGCGCGGTGGTGTGGAGTCCGCTCGGCTGGGGGCGTCTGACCGGCAAGATCAAACGCGGTCAGCCGTTGCCGGATACGAGCCGCTTGCATAAAACCGCGGATATGGGGCCGCCGGTGCCGGAAGAGTATCTGTTCCGCGTGCTCGATGCGGTCGACGAAGTCGCCGCCGAAACCGGCAAGACGGTGCCGCAGATCGCGCTGAACTGGCTATTGCAACGGCCTACGGTGTCGACGGTGCTGATCGGCGCGCGTAACGAGGAACAGTTGCGGCAGAATCTCGGTGCGGTGGGCTGGAATCTGACGCCCGAGCAGATGGCGAAGCTCGACGCGGCCAGCGCCGTGCGTCCCGCTTATCCGTATTGGCATCAGGAAGGATTCGCGGAGCGCAATCCGAAAGCGGTGTAGGCGCGCTTTCATTACTTGTCTCGCTGATTCGATACGCGCTCCGGCTCCGCGTTTATTTCGTGAGTTCGGCTGGAGCGGCGAACAGTTCGCTGTAATAGCGGCGGCCTGCGTCGAGATGCGGGCCGAACGCGAAACCTTGCGCGAGCATGGCGTCGAAGTCGGCGCGTTCGATTTTCATCACGTAGCTGTGTTCGGTGGTGACGAGGCCGCAAGGTTGATTCGTCACTGCCGCGCTGAACCATTTCCCCGCACTCGCATGGCCTGCCGGATACGTGTGCTGGCCGTATTCGACCTGCCAGCCGCCGTCCAGCAGAATCCACATACCTTGATCGCTTGCGGCGTCATTCGCGCCTTGGGCGCATTGCGCGACCACGGTGCCCGCTTGCGCTTCCCATTCGCGCGAATGATCGATCACCGAACGCAGTTGCGCGGTCGTGAGGCCGGTGAAGAACGGCGTGTGTTTCAACAAATGAAGGTACGTGACAGACGGTTTCATGTTCGTGCTCCGCGCGGTGACGGATACGCCGTGCGCTTGCGATTGGGCATCGCATGCGGCGATGAGAAACGACAGCAGCACGGCGCAAGCGGTCAGGATGATGGGTTTCATGAAGATGCCGGTTTCGGAATGCGGTAAAAGAGCAGCGGGACGCTCGAGCGCATCGCGTCCCTCGTCGCCATGCTTAACGCTGGATCTTCGCTTCCAGCAGATCGCCCATGCCGATCCGCTTCGCGAAGTCGATACGCACGCGCTCCGACACGTCGAGCACTTCGCGCGCGCCGTCGCCGACGAAGTCGATCACCGGGCGCATTGGCCGCTCGCCCGAGGGCAGCGCGACAATCCGCACGATTTCATCGGCCACGGCTTGCGGATCGGCGTCGTCCGGCGTGAGTTCGGAGAGGCGCTCGCCGATCCGATCCATCACGCCGTCATAGCGTGCGTAGGCGGCGGCCCGTTCGGTGTCGGCCGGTTTGCCCGCGCTCGGGAAATGCTCGGTGCCGCGAGTGAATGCGCCCGGCACCACGATCGAGGTTTCGATGCCGAAGCGCGCGATCTCGTAAGCAAGCGTGACCGCCAGCGAATCCATCGCGGCCTTCGCGGCGCCGTAGGGCCCGAGGAACGGAGGAAAGCCGCCCTTGGTCGTCGTGCTGCTGATCCACAGCATCAAGCCGGCTTCCTGCTGACGCAGATACGGCAGAACCGCCCGGTTCACGCGCTGCGCGCCGAACAGATTGGTGTCGAACACCTTCACCATTTCTTCGGGCGTGAACGCTTCGCTCGGGCCGACCACCAGATGCCCGGCGTTGTGCATCACCACGTCGAGCCGTCCTTGCTCGCGGGTGATCGCCGCCGCAGCGGCATCGGCGGATTCCTGCGACAACACGTCGAGTTCCAGCGGATGCAACTGGATGTCCTTCGCCTTGGCGAGCGCGCGCAATTCGTCGGCGCGCGGCTTGTTGCGTCCTTCGACGTCGCGCATCGTCGCGTAGACGATATGGCCGGCTTCGGCCAGCGATTGCGCGGTGAGCTTGCCGATACCCGTACCGGCGCCCGTGACAAGGATGACGTTCTTCTGCATTTTTCTTCTCCGATTCGATGTAGGTGATACGACGTTTGGAAGTGCTGTGAACGAAAGGCCTTAAGCGGCTTCAAGCAACGTGAGCAACCTCAGGCCATGCCGCCGTTCGCACGCAAAATCTGACCATTGACCCAGCCCGCATCCGGACCGGCGAGGAACGACACCACCGAGGCGATATCGTCCGGCTGGCCGAGGCGTTGCAGCGGCGGCATTTTGGCGAAGGTCTGGATCTGTTCTTCGGTCTTGCCGTCGAGGAACAACGACGTGGCGATCGGGCCCGGCGCCACCGCGTTGACAGTGATGTTGCGGCCGCGCAGTTCCTTGGCGAACACATGCGTGAAGGCTTCGACGGCGGCCTTGGTCG
>DASPZL010000625.1:0-4557 GCA_035636295.1 Paraburkholderia sp. | reverse complement strand
GCACGCGCCTGATGCGTCAGCAGCATGCGGCGCTCGAAGCCGAGCACCAGGCGAGCCGCGCGGCGCGCGAGGCGAGCCTCGCCAAGGATGCGTTCCTCGGCATGATCAGCCACGAACTGCGCACGCCGTTGCACGCCATCGTGTCGTCGATCGAATTGCTGGGCTTTAACTATCACTCCGAGGCGGACCGCAAGGTGATCCAGCGGCTCGAAACCGCGGCGCGGCATCTCGAGGCGCAGATGAAAGACCTGACCGACTACGCGCGCCTCGGCGCGGGCAAGCTCGAGTTGCGTCACGAGCATTTCGAGCCGCGCGAGCTGCTGGCGTCGATCGTCGACGAACACGCGATGTCGGCCGCCGCGCGCGGGCTGAAACTCGAAAGCGAAGTAAGCGGCGTGAGCGGTCCGGTCGATTCCGATCAGCACCGCATCCGCCAGATCGTCAACAACCTGGTCACCAACGCGATCCGTTATACCGAAACCGGCACGGTGCGCGTGCAATTGAAGCAGCGGCCGGCGACGCTGACGTTCATCGTCAGCGATACGGGGCCGGGCGTGCCGCATGCGCAGATTCCGCTCATCTTCCAGGAGTTCACGCAACTGGACGCATCGCGCACGCGCCGCTTCGAAGGCGCGGGGATGGGCTTGACGATCGTGCAGGGGCTGGTCAGGCTGTTCGGCGGCACCGTCGACGTCGCGAGCACGGTGGGCGAGGGCACGACCTTCACGGTGACGATTCCGGTCATGCCGGTCGCGGCCGCGGCGCCGCCTGGCGTGACGGCGCGCGCGGAACCGGGCGGCGAGCGGCCGTGCGTGCTGGTCGTCGACGACAACCGGCTGATTCGCGAGTCGTTGAGCGAAATGGTCGCGCACATGGGTTTCGACGCACACGCCGTCGCCAACGCCGACGATGCGCTCGCGTGGCTCGACCTGCGCCGCTGCGACGTGGTGTTGCTCGATCTGCATATGCCGGAGCGCGACGGCTATGCGTTTCTCGCGGACTTCGCCGTGCGTGGCGGTCCGTCGGCAGGCGTGCCGGTGATCGTGGTCAGCGCGTATGCGCCGGAGGCCGGTGTTGCGGGAGTGGAAAAGGGAGAGGCCGATTCGCAGCCGTTCTTCGAAGCGTTGTTAAAGCCGGTGCATTACGAGGATTTGCGCCAGGCGTTGCAGCGTGCGCTGGCGTCGCGGCATACGGTGTGAAACGGTGTGACGCGGGTGTGAATGCGAGTGTGAATGCGAGTGTGTGGCGCGCGCGTGAAGCGGGTGTGAAGCGGGGTGTGAAGGCGCGGAGCGGTGGACCCATGGAAGCGCGGAATGGAGGTGGGCATCAACCTGAGCACACACCTTCAGCCGCTTGCCGGCGCGTTATGGCCGGTTGAGCCGCTTGGAGAGATCGGCGACCAGAATCGCCATGCGCGCGGGCTTTTCGTAGCACGCGACGTCGTAGTTGCGAATCACCTGGCTGATCTCCGATTCGCTGGCCTTGCCCGTCAGCAATTCGCCGGTCAGCACGAAAATCGGCGCGTCCGGATTCTCCGACGCGCGCACCGCGCGAATCGCCGCCGCCGAGGTCTGCGAGCCGAACAGCCAGTCGATCACCACGCCGTCGAACACCTGGATTTGCAGTTGTTCGGCGAATGCCGTGAGCCCGTAGATCGCCATCGCCGCGAAACCGCTGCGCTCCAGATAGTCGCGCAGGTTGTCGGCGCTGGCCTGATCGTCGTCGACCACGGCGATGGTCGGCTTATCGGTCTCGGCGCGGCGCGGATAGATTTCGATCTTGTGGACTTCGTACGCGCTTTGATAGAGCGCGCCGTCGTGACGCGCAACGCGCCATTGGCCGAGCTTGGAATAGGCGACGAATTCCGGACGGCTGCCCGGTTCGAGCGCGGCGCCGACCCAGGCGGTGCAGGCCAGTTCTGTCGCGCCGATGCTGAACACGGCTTCCTGGGCGATCGCGCCGACCATGCCCGGATCGAGCGACTGCGCGCCGAATAACTGGGCGGCGGGTTCGCCGAACACTTCGGCGACCTTCTTGATCTGCGACAGGGTCCACGGGCTGTTGCCGCGCAGCTTGCGGTGCCCCTGCGAAAAACTCAGATCGAGGATGCGGCAGAGTTCTGTGGTTTGCTGGCGTTTGCCGATTCCGTGCCGGCTCATCAACTCGCGCACGCGTTCGGCGACTGCGATGGAGTCAGGTGAGTGTGTTTCGTTGGCCATACTGCGTGAGAATCCGCCGTCTTAAAGGGCTGTGGGGAATGCGATACGCCACGCGCCCATGCATTCAATGTGCATTGACAGGGCAACGCGAGGGACAGCAAATGTACCGTAAAAGTATCGCGACCTGTGTTTTGTATGACGGCCGCTCAACCTGTCCGTGCGAGGTGCGAACGGACAAATTCGGCGATCTGTTTATGCATTTAGCATCAAACGTATTTTACCGATGAACCGCGTCGTATCTGTAGGGAAATACATCGAGCCGCTGGAAGCGCTTGCCGCGCGGACCGTCCAAGCGTGTGCCCGGTACAGGGTAAAAAGGCGGGTCACTTTTTCGTGAGCAATCGCGAAGCCTATCGCACGCGAACTTAAGGAAGGCTTAAGGCAAGTTTCCGCATTAAGCCAGGCTCGCCCAAGCCACGCCTGCAACCTGAAGCCTACGTTGCCGGCATTTGCTCCAACCTGGCCGCCGAGGTTTTCAGTCCTTTGAAAATCCGCTCGGCTACCTTGCCGGGAAACCGCTCCGGCAATTCGGCCGAGACTTGCTCGATCACTTGCGGCGTCTGTTCGATCAGCCGCCGGATCAGCGGTTCGGCGTTCGCGCCATGCGAGCACTTCAGCGCCATCGTGTTGAAGTGGCGCCGCTGCACGTCGCGAAACGCATCGTGTTTGCTGCGCGACCACATCGCCATGGCGAGCCGGGCCTTGAACCACGACCACTGGTTCGGGCCGCTGCCTTCCACCGGCCAGATCGACATCACGTCGTAAAGCGGCGTCAGCCGGTATTGGCCGCCCGCCAGCAGGCGAATGCTGAAGTTCTTGGCGTGGCCGTCCGGCGCCGCCAGCATCCAGAACAGGATCTGGCTTGCCAGCAGCGTCTCGATATCCTGCTGCGCCGTAACCGATTGCTGGAGAATCCGCGCGAGGTCGAGCAAGCCGGGGCCGCCTTCGTTTTCGTACTTGCGATGCGACGGCACGCCGTACACCTGGCAGAAGTCCTCCTGCGGCAGCCGCAGCAGCCATTGCCCGCTCGAATGCAGTTGCCGGTCGAAGCGCTCGACGCTCAGCACCCGCTGCTTGCCGAACGTCATGATTTCGGTGTTCGCGACCGGCAATCCATAAGCGCACAGAATCCGCAGGCATAGCCACTCGTTTTCAACCGACGTGCTGAGGTCGGCGAGCCTGTTGCCCACCAGCCCGAGCGGCAGCTTGAAAATGTGCGTGGTGGGCGTCGCGCCATGCGGCCGCTGCCACTTGCCGTCGTGCCACAGCAGCGCGGTTTTTTCCTGCGCGCCGGCGAGCGAGATGCGGAAGTCGTCGGCTTCGTCGGGAGCGCCGGGCGCCGGATTGCTGACCGTGCGCGCCAGCATGGCCTCGATCTCGCTGTCCGACAGCGGCGTGCCCTCGATCCGTTCGACGCCGGCCGGCGCGTCGTCTTCGGCGAGCAGCTGGACGGCGCCCACGCAATCGCGGCCGATCGCTTGCAGCAGGTCGAACGCTTCCAGCGTCTCGGTCTGGTAGCGTTGGGCAATGCGTTTTCTGATCGCCTCGCTGTCGGGCAGCAGGTTGTCGAAGTAGTTGAGCACCCGCGATCCTTTCTGCGCCAGATTGCTGGGCGTGAACGGCAGCGACAGCGAAAGCGGCCGGCCCGCGGGCGAGGCGACCCACGCGGGATCGTAGGCGAACTCCATGGGACCGCGCGTGGGAAGGCGCCACACGCCGACGCGTTCGCCGTTGGCCCACACGGAAAGCGCTCGTGAATGCGTTTGCCGGCCCATGCTCACCACTCGACCAACGGCGCCGGCTCAGGCACCGGCTGATTCTTGTCGCGCACCTGCAATTGCAGGCCGTAGGCGCCGCACAGCGCCAGCAATTGCGCGAGGGTGAGGGCGGCGGCGTCGGTTTCGAGCGCCGAAATGCGGCTTTGGCTGATGCCCACCCGCGCCGCGGCTTCGGCCTGCGTGAGGCCGGCTTGGTGCCGGCCGGCGGCGAGCAACTGGGCCATCTGGTTCGGGGTGGCGATGAGATGGAGCATGGCGAATTATCCGCGAGACGAATAAGCGCACTTTATGCGTCACACGCATATTTGTCAAATATGCGTGTGACGCATATTCTGCAAATATCTGTCTGGCGAATAAAAGGCAAATATGCGTGTAGCGAATAAACTTTGGCGTACGTGTTCCTGGCAGGCGCGCCGAGGTGGCCGAGAGCCCCGTTGCGCCACGGCCTCCGGACACAGCGGCATTGCGGACAACCCGGCCGCCTGCGAAGATTATGTCCACACTTAAAACCTTCCTGCCCGATGACCACGACCTATCCGCTGCACGCGAGCTTCACGCCC
>DASPZL010000624.1:0-7524 GCA_035636295.1 Paraburkholderia sp. | reverse complement strand
AGCATCGACGGACCGAATCTCGCCACCACCGACCTCGACGATCTGATGGACGCACCCGCCGCCGCGCTGCGCGACATTCTGCTGTTCCGGCGCCAGCCTTATCTGGCCTCCGTGCTGCCGATGTATGCGTTCTTCGCGCTGCTGGTGCCCATGATCCTGCCGCTCGCGCGCAGCAAGCCGTGGCTGCTGCTGGCCGGTAGCGTCGCGCTGTGGGCGGGCGCTCCCGCCGCCGGCGCCTACCTGCCCGCCGCGCCGGACATGCACTGGGATTTCAACCCGTTCGCCTGGCAACTGCTGTTCGTGCTCGGCGTGCTGGCGCGCTGCCAGCCGGTCTATCGGCGGATGAGCGAACACCGTCTGAGCTGGCTCGTCAGCGTGCTGGCGTTCGCCGTCGTGGTTGCCGCCGCTTACTACAAGCTCTTTATCGAGCGCGAGCCGCTCGATGCCAGTCTCAAGCAAAATCTCTCCTATCTGCGAGCGGTCAATTTCCTCGCGATCGCGTGGCTCGTCGCGAATCTGATTCAGTTGGGCTGGGCGAGGAAGCTTGCTCAATGGTGGCCGTGGGTCGGCTTGATCGGACGCAAGGGGTTGCTGTGTTTCATCGCCGGCGCGGTGATCTCGCTGGTGGTCGATTCGGTGCTGTATGCAGCGACCGACGGCTATCTGAACTATCCGCTCGGGCTGATCGCGGACACTTGCGCGCTCGGGGCGCTGTTCACGGTTGCGCTGGCGACCGAGCCGCTCAAGCGTTTCGTTTCCCGCCTCTTCAGCATGCGCCTTGGAACCGCGCCCTGAGCGGTGCCGGGATGGGTGACACTATGGGTGACACTGATAGTATGACGGCCGCGCGCAATCCGCGCGGCGGCCTCCTACTCTGACATGCGTGTATTCCTACATTCCGCACTCCTCGTGCTGTGCGCCGCTGCGGGCGTGCCGGCGCTTGCCGGCACCGTCGTCAGCCGAAGCTTTCATTCCGGCGCACTCGGCCGGGACTGGGCTTACACGATCTACCTGCCTACCGGCTATCGCGCGGACGCGGCCCGCATCCCGGTGCTTTATCTCCTGCACGGCAACAACGGCGACGCCAACGACTGGATCACGCAAGGCCGCCTGCAAACCACCGCGGATGCGCTGATCGAGCACAAGGACATGCCGCCGGTGGCGATCGTGATGCCGCAAGGCGGCACGGACTGGTACGTCGACCGCAAGGAGAAGATGGAGAGCGCGTTCTTCGACGATCTGCTGCCCGAGATCGAAACGCACTATGCGGTCTCCGCGCAGCGCGGCGGACGGATGATCGGCGGCGTGTCGATGGGCGGCTTCGGCGCGTTGCGTTACGCGATGACGCAACCCGAGCGCTTTTGCGGCGCGTTGCTGCTGAGCCCCGCGATCTATGTGAACGAGCCGCCGCGCGGTTCGGCCGCGCGCCGCGTCGGCGTGTTCGGCGACCGCCAGTTCGATCCAGGCGTTTGGCGTGCGCTTAACTATCCGGCGCAATGGGAGCGGTACATGAGCGGGCCGTATCGCGTGCCGATGTTCATCGCCGCCGGCGACGACGACCTCGCGATCCAGGCCGAGGCGTCGTCGCTGTATACGCATCTTCGGCTGGCGGGCAATCCGGCGGCGCTGCGCATCATCGACGGCGGCCACACCTGGGATGTCTGGCGCGCGCTGCTGCCCGCCGCGCTGAAATACACGCTCGGCTGCATGAAGCCGCCCGCGGACGACCATCCGTCGAATCAGCGGCCCTGATTCCGCGCGAGCTTGGCGCCTTGTTCATTTCGCGCCTGAATTACGGCCCAAAACCAACACGTGAAATCAACGTGCAACTATTGCACGAAATCAGTCCACAACACCATCAGCACGGTCATGAGCGCGGGCCCGATGAATAGCCCGAGCAAACCGAAAGTCTCAGCGCCGCCGAGAATGCCGAACAGCACCAGCAGGAACGGCAAGCGCGTCGAGTTGCCGATCAGCACCGGCCGCACGAAATGCTCGGCGACGAACACCACGACGGACCCGAACACGATCAGCCCGACGGCCCCAGCCACCGAGCCTTGCGAAAACAGCCACAAGGCCGCGAGACCGAAGGTGATGGGCGCGCAGAACGGCAGCATCGCGGCGATCGCGGTGATGAGCGCGAGCAACGCGACATGCGGCAAGCCCGTCACGAAATAGGCGACGCCCATCAACGCGCCCTCGCCCAGCCCAACCACCACCAATCCCGACACCGTGCCGCGCACCGCCGCCGCCATGCGTTGCACGAGCTGCGCGCCGTCGTCGCCGAAAGCACGCCGCACGCCCTTGATCAGCGAGCCGGACAAACGCGGCCCTGCCTGAAAAATCACGAACAGCGTGACCAGCATGAACGCGAACACCATCATCGCGTGCACCGCGCGTGCGCCGAAATGGCGGCCGAGCGTCATCACCGTGGTGCTGTGCAGTCCCTTCATCGCTGCGGAGTCGCGCAGCGGTTGAGCGAGATTGGCCTGCCACCACGCCGATATCTGTTGGACGCCGAACGGCAAACGCTGGATAAAATCCGGCATCGCGATGCCGTTTTCCTGCGCGGCCTTGAACCACTCGTTCAGGTCGTGCGCCTCGCGCAGCGCCTGGGCGATGCCGATGCCGACCGGCAGCACCACCAGCAATGCGATCGCGAGCGTCAACGCGGCGGCGATCAGCGTCGTGCGGCCGGTGAACCAGCGGTTGCCCTCGACCTTGCGCAACAGCGGCCACAGCGCGATCGCGATCACGCCGGCCCACGCCACCACCGCAATGAAATCGCGCACGACCCACAACGCCAGCAGCACGAGTCCGATATACAGCACGAGTGAGGCCGGCTTCTGCTTTTTCAGGCAAGCCGGCGGCGACTGTGGTTCGGGCGGTTCGGGCGAAGCGGCCGGTCGAACGGGTGGACGTGGAATCATATGAGCTCGATGGTCTTGTGGAAGGTGTGCGCAAGCCGACCGGAAAAATACAAACCCGTTACACTGGCATCGCACGGTCGCTCATCAATAAACCACATCTTAAAGGAAGCGCCGGAGCCCTTTACAGGCGGGCGTTTTCGTCTCATGGCGAACAACACTGCGTTGCAAAAATCCGCGCTATCGAAAAATCCGTATTGGATATACCTCGCAAAGCCCCGCCATTTCGAGACAGCCTGAATGTCAAGTTTCATTGTTGCTGTTTGGAGAACAGTGTTTCAACGGCGGCACAATGGCTATCCATCGCGCACGGGACTACATTCGGCACACCACAATACGGAGCCGATGATGATGACCTTAGAGTCCATCCCCCTTGACGGTACCAATGGCGTACGCATCGAGATTCTCGAGCGCTCCGACACGACGCTGGTGATCCGCTGGGTCGAGCCGGGGCGATGTCATTACGGCGAGCAACGGTGGCGGCGCAGGTCGGCGCATACGTCGGGCACGTGCGCGGTGACGCGGCGCAAGATTCGCCGCGGCGACGCGGTGTTCAAGCCGGCCGAACGGCCGGCGCCTTCGAATGCTTCCGCGATGATTTGTGCCGAGGTGTTGTGCGAGCTTGCCGAAGTTTGACGCTTTAGTCTTCTTGCCGACGTTGCGCCACTTTGCCCCGGCGCCCTGCAGAATCGAGCGTATCGCTCAACCCACATCGCGCCGGGGGTGAAACACTCCCCCCAATTGCAGCCCTTCGCCACGTGCGTTAAGGTGGTCCTCATTGCGTCAAGTCACCTGTCCGCCCCATGCATGGCGGTATAGTGACCCGCATTTCCACCACCGCGCCGTGGCCGTCACGGCGCCGTTTGAGGGCATACCATGGCAGAAGACACGCCGGAAACCCGCGCGCCGGCAGCATCCCCCGCTCCGCTGGTCGCACCGCAACAGTTCTCCCTCGACGTCCTGCTCGAAAAATACGCGAAAGGCGATGAGCAATCGGCCGACGACGTCTACAAGCGCGTTGCTCACGGCGTGGCGCAGGCCGAACCGGAAGCGCTGCGCGAATCGGTGGAAGCCCTCTTCACCGACAATCTGCGGCACGGCGCGCTCGGCGCCGGCCGCATCATGAGCGCGGCAGGCACCGGCATCGCCGCCACGCTCATCAATTGCTTCGTGCAACCGGTCGGCGACGCGATTCAAGGTGTCGACGACCAGGGCCTGCCCGGCATCTACGTGGCCTTGCTGCAAGCCGCCGAAACCATGCGCCGCGGCGGCGGCGTCGGCTACAACTTCTCCGCGATCCGGCCCAAGGGCGCGCGCGTTCACACCACCAGTTCGTCGGCGTCCGGCCCGTGCAGCTATATGGACGTGTTCGATGCGTCGTGCCGCACCGTCGAAAGCGCGGGCTCGCGGCGCGGCGCGCAGATGGCCGTGCTCGACTGCAATCACCCCGATCTGCTCGAGTTCATCGAGGCCAAGCATTCGAAAGGCCGCTGGAACAACTTCAATGTCTCGGTCGGCGTCACCGACGAATTCATGCGCGCCGTCGAGGAGGATCAGCCCTGGCCGCTCGTTCATCGCGCCGAGCCGTCGCCGGCGCTGCGCGCGGCCGGCGACGTGCGCCAACGCGAGGACGGCCTGTGGGTCTACAGCGAACGCCCCGCTCGCGAGATCTGGGATCGCATCATGCGTTCCACTTACGACGTCGCGGAACCAGGCATCGTGTTCATTTCGCGCATGAACGAGGACAACAATCTGCGCGCCGTCGAAACAATCCGCGCCACCAACCCGTGCGGCGAACAACCGCTGCCCGCGTACGGCTGCTGCAATCTCGGACCGCTAAACCTCACGCGTTTCGTAATCGATCCGTTCGCGCAGACGAAGGGCCGCAAGCCTTCGTTCGATTGGGACGGACTCGCCAAACGCACCCGCACGCAAGTGCGCTTTCTCGACAACGTGCTCGACGTCACGCTGTGGCCGCTGCCGCAGCAATACGACGAGTCGCGCGCCAAGCGGCGCATCGGCGTGGGTTTCACGGGCTTGGGCGATACGCTCGTGATGCTCGGCTTGCGCTACAACTCGCAGGAGGGCCGCGACTTCGCGGTGCGCATTGCGCAACTGATGCGCGACGAGGCCTATCGCGCGTCGGTGGAACTGGCGCGCGAGCGCGGCGCGTTTCCGCTGTTCGACGCCAAGCACTATCTGGCACCGGGCACCTTCGCCTCGCGGCTGCCCGACGACATCCAGCAGGCGATCCGCCGCGACGGCATCCGCAACAGCCATTTGCTGTCGATCGCGCCGACCGGCACGGTCAGCCTCGCCTTCGCGGACAACGCGTCGAACGGCATCGAACCCGCGTTCTCCTGGACCTACACGCGCATGAAGGTCATGGCCGACGGCGGCCGCGAATCGTTCGACGTCGAAGACTACGCGTATCGCCTCTATCGCGAACTGGGCGGCGACGTCAAAAAGCTGCCGGATTATTTCGTCAGCGCGCTGGAAATGTCGGCGCGCGACCATCTCGACATGATGGCCGCCGTGCAGCCTTACGTGGACACGTCGATCTCGAAGACGGTGAACGTGCCCGCGGACTATCCGTTCGACGCGTTCGAGAGCCTCTACTTCGACGCGTGGAAAAGCGGCCTGAAAGGCCTTGCCACTTACCGCCCGAATGAAACGCTCGGCGCGGTGCTCAGCGTCAGCCCGCCGCAAGCGGACGACTCGCTGGCCGAATCCGATCTCGATCCGCTGCGTATCGCAATCGATCATCGTCCCAAGGGTGAATTGCCCGCGATCATCGAGAAAGTCGAGTATTTGACGCAAGCGGGGAAGAAATCGCTGTACGTCGCGGTGTCGTTCATCGAGGTAACGGGGCGCCTGGGCGGCGAGGATGTCACGATCGAGCGCCCGATCGAGTTCTTCATTCCGACCGGCCAGCGCGACGAATCGCAGCAATGGATCACGGCGACCATGCGTTCGCTGTCGCTCGCCGCACGCGGCGGTTTTGTCGCGCGCAATTTGCAGGATATGCGCAAGGTCTCGTGGGATCGCGGCCAGGTGCGGCTCGGTGAAGTGCAACGGCTCGACGGCCATCGCACACCGCGCTGGCACGATTCGGAAGTGGCTGCGCTCGCGTTTGCGATCCAGCAGATTCTGCACCGGCGCGGCTTTCTCGACGCCGAGGGCAATCAGGTGCCCTCGCGGATGCTGGCGCGTTTGCCGCGCGGGCAGATGAAAGCCGAGACGGCGTTATCGGCGGATTTCGGCATCCGTGCGCATCCCGGCGAAGCTGACGCGGCCGCATTGAGCGCGTTGACCCAGGCCGGCGGCGCGCAAGGCCTGCACACCATGCTGGGGCGCAAATGCGGGTCGTGCGGTGCGAACGCCGTGATTCGCAAGGACGGCTGCGATTTCTGTACCGCGTGCGGCGAAGTCGGCGCGTGCGGATAAGCGTATTGCGGCGCGCGCGTTACTGCGTTACTGACTAACTGAAAGACAGCAGCGGCCCGGTGTCTCCGGCCGCTGCCGCATCGATCATCGTGCAAGCCGCTTCCTATCCGAACCACGGAGCGTGCCTTCAGATCGGTGTCAACACCGCCTCACCCGCAAAATGCCGCCTGGCGTTGGTCAGAAAATTGTCGATGGAAGCCGTGATCGCCTCCGGCGAGCGGCCGCCCACATGCGGCGTCAGCACCACATTACGCAACGTCAGCAAAGCCTCGGGCGGATGCGGTTCGCTCTCGTAGACATCGAGCGCCGCGCCGGCAATCGCCTGCGTGGCAAGCGCCTGCGCCAACGCGGCGGTGTCCACCACGCTGCCGCGCGACACGTTGACCACGAAACCCTTCGGGCCGAGCGCCTCGAGCACCGTCTTGCCGATCAGATGATGCGTGCCCGCGCCACCCGGCGTCGCCACCACCAGAAAATCGCTCCACTGCGCGAGCGCCGCCACGCTGTCGAAGTAGCGCAGCGCCGAGCCGTCACGCGGCTTACGGTTGTGGTAACCAATTTCCATATCGAACCCGGCGCCGCGCCGTGCGACCTTCTCGCCGATGTTGCCCAAGCCGACGATACCGAGCCGCTTGCCCGACACGTTCGGCTGCATCGGCAACGCGTCGCGCCAGATGCCGTCGCGCGTGGCGCGATCGAGCTGCGGCACCTCGCGCACGATCGCGAGCAGCAGCGCGAACGCGTGATCGGCCACGCAATGGTCGTTGGTGCCCGCGCCGTTGACGAGCACGATGCGGCGCGAGCGGGCGTGGTCGACGGCGAGGTTTTCATAGCCGGCGCCGAGCGCGCTGATCAATTCGAGCTGCGGCATCCGGTCGATTTCAGCGGCTGTCAGCCCGGTTGTGCCGTTGGTCAGCACGGCGCGGATCGTATCGCCGTGCGCCCCGATCGCTGCGGATCGCTGGGCCGAATCGGGAGCGTAGACGACGTCGAAAGCGGCCTCGATACTGGCGCGGCTCGCGTCGTCAAAATGAATCAGAATCAACAAAGATGGCTTCATGGCGGCGCTTTTTTTAACGGCGTGGGCTGAGGTAACGTGCGACAAGCGAGTGTAGCAAGGCTGGAAAAGACGTGCTGGCCAAGCGTCGAG
>DASPZL010000623.1:0-10122 GCA_035636295.1 Paraburkholderia sp. | reverse complement strand
CAGCAGAGGACAGCGGAGCGATGACACGTTGCCCGCCCCGCCCTCGATGGAAGAATCGCAGGCGACCGAACGCGCGCGCTATCCGGTGCAAGCCGCGGCGAATTCGGGAGGCCGTCACCACGACAATTAACGCGTGCTCGCCGCATCGCCCGATGCGCGCCGCGCACGCGATCCGGAGGCACTATGAGTCAGCTGGACTGGTATCTCGGCGTCAATCTCAAGGCGCGTCATCTGCGGTTGCTGGTCGCCGTCTACGATTTCCGCAATCTGCGTCAGGTGGCGTCGAATTCGTACATCACGGTGCCCGCGGTCTCGAAGGCGCTCGGTGAAATCGAGAACGCGCTTGGCGTCAAACTGTTCGAGCGCACCGTCAACGGGCTGCGACCCACCGCGTACGGAGAATGCGTGGTGCGTCACGCGCGGGCCGTGTTGAGCAATCTCAGCCAGACCGCCGAGGAAATCAAGGCGCTACAGACGGGCAGCGCCGGCAAGGTGCACGTGGGCACCTTGCCAACGCTCATCTCCACCATCATGCCGAAGGCGCTCGCGCTGCTGAAGCAGGACGCGCCTCACACCAACGTATCGGTTGTCGAAGGCCGCATGAGCGCGCTGTTGCAGGAGCTGCGGCGCGGCGATCTCGACATGATCGTGGGCCGGCTGCCGAACAAGTCGGATACTGTCGGCCTCCAGGAGAAGGCGCTGCTCACCACGCCGATCAAACTCGTGACAGGGACGCATCATCCGCTCGCAGGCAAGAAGAAGGTGCAATGGTCGGACCTCAAGGGGTTTCCGTGGATCCTGCCGCCATCGGGATCGTTGCTACGCGATCCCATCGAAAATACTTTCGCGCGACACGGCTTGCCGATGCCGTCCGATTACATCGAGACGCTGTCGACGCACCTGATCCGCGCTTACATTCAGATCAACGACGCCATCGCGCTGCACACCGTCGACATGCTTTATCCCTACGCGGAGGTGAGCCCGATTCACGTGCTGCCGATCGATCTCAGCCTTACCACGCGTCCGCTCGGCGTGGTCTGGCGAGCGGACAAGCCGCTTGCGCCGAGCGCGACGCTGTTGCTGCGCTGCCTTGAAAAGGTGTGCCCGACGGTGACCGCCGGTCGGGACGCCGATTCGATGCTGGTCGCCGAAAAAACCGGCTAATTAACGGTGCGTTAACCGGAAGGTTAAGTCGGCAGCGCTTTATTTCAATGGACGGCAACTGCACACGGCAGGATCATGTGTGCACCGGTTCGATTCGATACTCCGCGTCTCACGATGAGCGCGAGTATGACGACGAGACGGCTTCACAACGATCGAGCGCGCCTACGCGCCGAAGATTCGAATGATCAGGAGACACAACCTATGCGTATCCGGATGACGAACGCCTGGCGCCGGACCGCGGCCGCCTGCCGCGCCGCGCTCGACGCAGTAATGGAGGTCGTGCGCGACGTCCCCGAACATCTGCAGGTTCTCATCGACATCTACAGCATCGGCGACCTGAGCGCGCCGCGCCGTTAGCCTTCGCTGCCCTCGGGCGGCGCGGTTCCATTTTCCGATAGCCGTTTCACCGACTTGCGATGTGCCGGGCCTCGTGGTCCGTCAGCCCGAGCCGGCGGAGGCGGTCGTCCTTCACCCTATCAGGAGAACGCAGTATGCCGACGAGAATTATCGACATCCACCCGCACGTCATTTCGACAGACGAGAAAAAATATCCGCGCAATCCGCTGGGCGGCAAGCAATCGGTCTGGTCACAGGAGCGGCCGGCCTCCTACGAACAACTGCTCGCGGCGATGGACGAAGCCGGCGTCGCCAAGGCGGCGATCGTGCATTCGTCGACCTGCTACGGTTTCGACAACGCCTATTGCGCGGACGCCGTCGCGGCGCATCCGGACCGTTTCACCGGCGTGGGCTCGGTCGACATGCTGGCCGGCGATGCCGGCGAAAAAATCCGCTACTGGGTGGGCCGCGGCATGACGGGACTGCGTCTCTTCACGGCGGGCAGCACGATGCAGGGTCAAGGCGACTGGCTCGCCGATCCGCGTTCGTTCGCAGCCTGGGAGACCGCCGCCGAACTGAACCTGCCGGTGTGCGTGCAGGCGCGGGTGCAGGGCATTGCGCAACTGAAGGTGCTGGTCGAGCGCTTTCCGACGGTGCGCATCGTAATCGATCACCTGTTGAGCCCGAATCTCGAAGACGGCCCTCCCTATGCATCGGCCGAGCCGCTTTTCGAGCTGGCCAGGTACGACAACGTCTATCTGAAGCTGAGCAGTGTGATCATTCGCCACGCGCGCGCCGGCAAGGCGACGCCCGAATCGTTCTTCCCGCGCGTGTTGAGGGAGTTCGGCGCGAAGCGCATTGCGTGGGGCTCGAACTTTCCGGCATCGCCCGGTTCGCTGAAGCAGATCGTCACGGACAACCTTCAGGCCGTCGAGTGGCTGCCCGAGGAAGACAAGGCGTGGATTTTCAATCGCACCGCTTCGCAACTCTATCCGAGTCTCGCTTAAAGGAGTCCGGCTGTGAACGCTTCGCACACGATCCCGTTGCATATGCTGCTCGGCACTTATCCGGGCACTCAGGCGCTGATCGACGGCACGCTGCAATCCGATATCGTCAAGCTCGATTTCGCCGACGTGCCGCGTCCGAACAACGCCTTCAAGCGCGTCGTTCGCGACCTCGAATTCGACATGGCCGAACTGGCGATCGTCACGTTCCTGATGGCGAAGGCGCGCGGCAAGCCGCTCGTGCTGCTGCCGGCGGTGATGATCGGCCGCTTCCAGCATCCGTACATTGTCTATAACGCGGAGCGCGGGCCGTTGTCGCCGCGTGATCTGAACGGCAAGCGCATCGGCATCCGCTCGTATTCGGTGACCACGGCGACATGGGTGCGGGGCATTTTGGAAACCGATTTCGGCCTTGATCCCGGCAGCGTCGAATGGATCACGTTCGAGGAGCCGCACGTCGCCGAATTCGTCGATCCGCCGAACGTGCATCGGGCCGCGAAGGACAAGCAGCTGATCCGGATGCTGATCGACGGCGAGATCGATGCGGCCATCGTCGGCGACGGCGCGAGCAGCGATCCGCGCATCAAGCCGCTGTTCGCCGATCCCGCCGCCGAGGCACGGGCGTGGCACGAACGCAATCAGGCGATCCAGATCAATCACATGATCGTCGCGCGTCAGGACTTTCATGACCGCCATCCCGAAGCCGTGCGCGAGGTGTTCGGGTTGCTTGAGGAGGGCCGGCGCAGCGCGGCGCTGAAGGGCGGCAAGCCGCAACCGGCATTCGGTCTGGAGGCGAACCGGCGCAACATCGAAGTGGCGATCGACTATTGCTACCGGCAGAAGCTGATCGACCGCCGATTGAGCGTCGACGAACTGTTCAGCGATGTCACGCGTGGACTCGGCGCGTAAGCGCTTGCGGCGCTGCGGCGCGCTGCTCGCGGCCTTGTGTCTCACGGTCGCGGGCATGGCTCGCGCCGACGGCTATCCGTCGCGCAGCGTGACGATCGTCGTTCCGTACGCGCCGGGCGGCGCGGGGGATCTCACCACGCGCGTCTTCGCGCAGAAGATGACGCAGTTGTACAAGCAGCCGGTGATCGTGCTCAACCGGCCGGGAGCGGGCTTCGTAAACTCGGCGACGATGGTGGCGCATGCGCGCCCTGACGGCTACACGGTGTTTCTCGGCGGCAACGGCGCGGACATTTCGTCGGTGCTGTTTCGCAGCCTGCCGTACCGGTTGAGCGATTTTCGCCAGGTCTCGACGGTGGCGTCCTTCAGCCTCACGCTGCTCGTGGATGGGAAGTCGCCCTTCAAGACGGTGGCCGATCTCATCGCGTACACGAAGGCGCATCCGGGGCAGATGAACATCGCGACGGTGTCCACCGGCAGCACGCAGAACCTCGTTGCTGATCTCTTCAAGGCGAAGGCGGGCGTTGACATGCAGGTCGTGCCGTTCGGATCGACTAGCGAGGTGATGTCGGCGTTGCGCGGCAACCAGGTGCAGGCGGCGATCGAACTGATTCCCTCGGTGCTGGCGCAGATCGGGTCTGGCGCGGTGCGCCCGCTCGCGGTGACGTCGGTGAAACGCTTCGATGGCTTGCCGCAGGTTCCGACGCTCACCGAAAGCGGTCTCGCGGGCTTCGATGCGACTTCGTGGAGCGGCCTTAGCGTGCCGGCGCGCACCGGCGATGCGGTCGTGCAGCGGCTCGCGGCGCAGGCAGCGGCCGTGCTGGCCGATTCGGAAGTCAGACGCAAGATGCGGATGCTGGGCGCAGACGCGCGCGCGAGCACGCCGGATGAAATGACGCGGCTCGTCGACGAAGATACCGCGAAATGGAAGAGCGTCATCGAACAGGCGGGCATACCGAAGCGCTGAAACGCCGGCGTCCGGCGGTCACACCACAACGCGACGAAGCGATGCGGTCTATCGCGCGCCGAGCAACAGGGAGCAGGGCAATCATGGAGTTTGAACGTTCGTGGGGTGTTGAATGAACGGCGCCGAAAGTCTCGTCCAGACGCTCGCAGATCAGGGTGTCGAGATTTGCTTCGCGAATCCCGGCACCTCGGAGATGCACTTTCTGAAGGCACTGGAAAACCCGCGCATGAAGAGCGTCCTGTGCCTTTTCGAAGGCGTATGCACGGGCGCCGCGGACGGGTACTACCGGATGAAGGACGCGCCCGCATCCACGCTGCTGCATCTCGGGCCGGGGCTCGCGAACGGGCTGGCCAATATTCACAATGCGAAGCGCGCATCGTCAGGGATGGTCAACATCGTGGGCGAGCATTCGGCTGCGCATTTGAAATACGATCCGCCGTTGACGTCCGATATCGAAGGCCTCGCAAGGCCGCTGAGTCATTGGGTTCGCCGCGTGGAATCCGCGGGCGCGGTGGCCTGGGACGTTGCAGCTGCAGTGGGCAAGGCAAGCGAACATCCGGGGCAGATTGCGACGCTCATCCTGCCCGGTGACGCGTCCTGGCAAGATGCGGGTGTGCAAGTCGTGCCGCCGCGCACGGTTGCAGAGGCGAAAATGCCAGACGCCGCGCGCATCGATCACCTTGCAAAGGTATTGCGTTCGGGCGAGCCGACGCTCATCGTCCTGGCCGGTCGCTCCACACGTGGCCGCGCGCTCGAACTCGCGGGCAAGCTCAAGGCGGCGACAGGCTGCCGCATCGCGACGCAATTCTTCAGCGCGCGGATCGAACGCGGGGCAGGGCGGGTCACGCTCGAACGCATTCCCTATGCGGTCAACGCAGCAGTCGATTATCTGAGAGGCTTCAAACACATCATCACGGTGGAGACGACCGAGCCGATCGCGTTCTTCAGTTATCCCGACAAGCCGAGCCTGCTCAAGTCACCCGGCACCAGCGTTCATTCGCTGGTCGAAATTGGCGAGGACGGTGCCGCCGGCCTCGCCATGCTGGTCGAAGCGCTCGGCGCGACGAATACGGCCGCCGTGCCGCAGCAACGCGCGGATACCACGCCGCCGACCGGCGCGTTGGGTCCCGCCAGCATCGCGCAGGCGCTGGCCGCCGCGCTGCCCGAAAACTGCATCCTCGTCGATGAATCGCTGACCACGGGCCGCGAGACGATGGGGCTGACCGTCGGCGCCGCGCCTCATGACCTCATCAACAACATGGGCGGCTCGATCGGCTATGGAACACCGGTGGCTACGGGCGCCGCGCTGGCCTGCCCTGACCGGCGCGTGTTCTGCATGGTCGGTGACGGCAGCGCCATGTACACGATCCAGTCGCTGTGGACGCAGGCACGCGAGAACCTGAACATCACGACGATCATCTTCGCCAACAACAGCTACGCGATCCTGAAGGCCGAGTACGCCAACATGGGCGCGGGCGCGCCGGGCGAGCGCGCGCTCGCGATGATCGATATCGATCGTCCGCGCATCGACTGGCTGGCGATGGCGAAGAGCATGGGCGTGCCGGCCGTGCCGGTCGATACGGCCGAGGCTTTCCACAAGGCCATGACCGATTCAGTGAACGAACCCGGCCCGTGTCTCATCGAGGTCAGGCTGTAAATCCATTCAGGCATAAGGACAGACATCAATGACAACGACGCAAACCGGGGCGCCGACGCTGCGCGTCAATCTGGCCGGATACGCGGTAACCAAAGCGCTGAGAGACGGGCGCGTGAAGTCGGATATCGTCAGGCTCGACTATTGCGGACCCACGCCCGCGCATAATGGCTTCAAGGCGATGGTGCGCGAAAACGCCTTCGATGCGGGCGAACTGGCGATCGTAACGTTTTTGCAGGCCAAGGCCTATGGCAAGCCTTATGTGCTGTTGCCGGCGCCGGTATCGGGGCGATTCCAGCATCATTGCGCGGGCTACAACATCGACTTCGGTCATCTCGATCCGAAGAAGATCCTGACCACAAAAAAGAGAGCAATCCATGGAGACGAATCAATTGAAACGATCACGACCTGAGAATCCTTGGGGCGTTCTGATACTGCTCGCGCTCGGCCTGATGATCTCTTTCGTCGACCGCACGAGCTTGTCTAGCGCGCTCGCGGACAAGAGCTTCGTTCACGAATTCGCTCTGACGAACGTCGAGCGTGGCTGGCTCAACTCCGCCGTGTTCTGGTCGTACGGTCTCTTCCAGATGCCGATGGGATGGCTCGTCGATCGCTATGGGGTGAAGTGGCCTTACTCGATCTGCTTCGTGATGTGGTGCCTGGCGGCGGCCGCGACGGGCATGATCACGACGCTTTCGGCGTTGATCGTCATGCGGTTGCTGATCGGCGTGGCGGAAGCGGTGGTGGTGCCGGCCACCTATCGCTACCTTGCGAACAACTTCGAGGAAACGCGCAAGGGCACCGCGCTCGGCATCTATTCGGTCGGCGGCAAGATGGGGCCGGCGCTCGGTGCGCCTATCGCGGCATGGATCATCGTCGCGCATTCGTGGCAGGCGATGTTCATTGCGACCGGCCTCGTTGGATTGATCTGGCTGTTGCCCTGGCTGTTAATGGTCAGAAACGATTTTCCGTCGCGTGAGCAACTTGTCGCGGCGAAGCTTCGCGCGTCATCGGTGCCGCTCAGGAACCTGCTGGCGAGCCCGGTTGTGTGGGGCGGGCTGGTTAATAACTTTTGCTATAGCTATTTCGCGTTCTATTGCATGACGTGGATGCCCGCTTATCTCGTCGAGCAACGCGGGCTCTCGCTCGGGAAGTCGGGGATCTATATCTTCGTCAGCTTCGCCGGCATCGCGATCGTCGCGGCATTCGCCGGATGGGCCGCGGACCGGCTGATCGCGCGCGGCAAGGACGCCGTTTTCGTGCGCAAATGCTTCATCGTTGCCGGCTTCATCGGAGGCACGACCGTTCTGCTCGGCGCTTATACGCCTTCACCCGGTATGGCGTTGTTCTGGAACGTGCTCTCGCTTTCGCTGCTCGGCCTCGTCACCGCGAACAATCTCGCGCTGTGCAAGCTCACCTTGATCCCCAAGCAGGCGGTCGGATTGAACACGGGATTGCAGCAGGTTGCGACGAGTCTCGCGGGCGGCGTATCGGCGAGTCTCTCCGGCTGGTTGCTGCATATCGGCCACAGCTATGAGTTTCCGATGATGGCGATCTTCGGGTTCCTCTTGCTCGGCGCAACGAGCACGGTGGTCATGATGCGGCGGAAATGGGCGCCTAAGGTGAACAACGGGTCGCAAGCTTCATCGCTCGACGCGTCTTCAACCGCTCACTCAAAACACGCATGATCCGGCTTCATCGATAAAAACAGGAGGCAGGCGCATGACCGGCCGACGTAGGTTTCTGAAAGAGGCGCTTGTCACCGGCACGGCGGCTGTGCTCGTGAAATCGAACGCAGGCGCCGCGCAACCTGCTGTTGCAGAGAAGGGACCGTCAATCGGCCGCCCAACTTCGCCGCTGGCCGCAGCCGAAACGCAGACGCCTTCGCTGCTCGAAGCGCCCGCCACCGATGCGGCGCACATCGGCAATCCCGGATCGGATTTCATGGTGGATTTGCTGCGGGTTGCCGGCATCGACTATGTCGCGGCGATGCCGGGCTCGACGTTCCGAGGCATTCACGAATCGATCGTCAATTACGCGGGAGATACGCATCCGCAGTTGATCGTATGCACGCACGAAGAGGCGTCGGCTGCGATTGCACATGGTTACGCCAAGGTCACGGGCAAGCCGATGGCCTGTCTCGTCCATAGCACGGTAGGCCTGCAGCACGCTTCGATGGCGATCTACAACGCATGGTGCGACCGCGTGCCGATGATGGTGCTGGCCGGCAACATCGCCGATGCCGTGAAGCGTCGCCCTGGCGTGGAGTGGTATCACTCCGCGCAGGATCTCGGCGCGCTGGTGCGCGACTATACGAAGTGGGACGACTACCCGATGTCGCTTCAGCATTACGCCGAGTCGTTCATGCGGGCTTATACGATGTCGGTAACGCCGCCGATGGAACCCGTGCTGATCATCGCGGATGCCGAGTTGCAGGAGCAGCCGATTGCCGATCCGCGCGATATCGGCGTGCCGCCGCTGCGCGAAGTCTCGCCGCCCGTGGGAAGCCCCGATGCGCTCGCCGCAGCCGCCTCGCTGATATGCGTCGCGAAGGCGCCGGTCATCGTCGCTGATCGCGCCGTGCGCACGCAAGCGGCCATGGGGACGCTGGTCAAGCTCGCGGAGTCGCTCAATGCGCCGGTCATCGATCTGCTCGGCCGCATGAACTTTCCGACCAACCATTACCTCAACCATTCGTCGTTACAGGCGCGGCATCTCAGGGAAGCGGACGTCATCCTCGCGCTGGAAGTCGCCGATGTCTGGGCGCTCACGGCAAGCGTGCCCGACACTATCAGCCGTCCGTCGAAGCGGCGCTCGAAAGGCGACGTGAAGGTCGTCAGCATTTCCGCTGCCTATCTGTACGGCAAGTCCAACATGCAGGACGCGGAGCGTTACTACGCGCCCACGCTGCCTATTGCCGGCGATGCCGAGGCGTCGCTGCCCGCACTGCTGCATGCCGTCGAAACGGCAATGACGCCGGCGCAACGCGAAGCCGCCGAGGCGCGCGCGCAGCCGATGCGTCAGGCATTCGATAAGATGCGCCATGATGCGCGCGAAGCCGCGGCGCTTGCATGGGATGGCAGTCCGATCAGCACGGCGCGCTTGTCTCAGGAAGTGTGGAACACCATCCGTCACGAGGACTGGGCGCTGGTTTCTCCATCGGGCGCAATCAGCCAGTGGCCGCAGCGGCTGTGGGATTTTACGAAGACGTATCAGTTCATCGGTGCGGGTGGCGGCTATGGCGTCGGCTATGCCGCACCTGCCGCGGTCGGCGCGGCTCTCGCGCATCGCGACGCCGGGCGCATCGCGGTGAGCATCCAGACGGACGGCGATCTGATGGTTCTGCCGGGCGTGCTGTGGACCGCGGCACACCATAGCGTGCCGTTGCTCATGGTGATGCATAACAACCGCGCGTGGCATCAGGAGACGATGCATATCCAGCGTATGGCGAGCCGCAGGGACCGACATCCCGAAAGAGGGACGATCGGTACGGTGCTGCACGATCCGCCAATCGACTATGCGGCGATGGCAAAGAGCATGGGCATGTGGGCGGAAGGTCCGATATCGGACCCGTCCGACCTCGGCCCGGCGCTTGCGCGCGCAATGGCGCAGGTGAAGAACGGCAAGCCCGCATTGCTGGATGTGCTGACTCAGCCGAGATGACGAAACTGTCGATGAAACTTCATTTTCTAGCCGCTACAGTGACTATCGCGTATGCGTGGCCGATGTTGTCGCATGCCGGTTCGAATGCCGATATCGAAGCGGGGCGTGCGCTCTTCATGCAGAAAGGATGTTTCGAATGCCACGGTATTTTCGGGCAAGGCAGCATCTCGACCGGGCCCGCACTGGCGCCGCATCCAATACCGCTTCCGGCAATGGAAGCCTACGTGCGGGACCCCAAAGAGCAGATGCCGGTGTTCAGCAAGAAGATTTTGCCGGATGACGAGATTGCGCGGATTCATGCGTATCTTGATTCGTTGCCGGCGGGGCGACCGGCTGAAAGTATCAGGTTGCTGAATGGCGGAAACTCGTCGGCTAGTGCGCTTGAGGATAGTTCGTCGGCCTCGAACCCGGTTGCGCATGGTGCATCG
>DASPZL010000622.1:0-5931 GCA_035636295.1 Paraburkholderia sp. | reverse complement strand
GCTCGACCATCCGCTTGATGCGGCGGTCCTGGGTGGCGTGATAGCGCGTCTTGAAGAGCCAAGAATACGTCGACAGACGCACGTCGCCGCTCGCGTTCTGAATCTGGCCGAGCGTTGCGTCGGGATGTTCGCGCAAATAATTGACGGTCCACAGTTCCAGCGGATGAACACTCGAAATGTAGCCTCGGTCGTTCAGATTGAAGCGGTCGATCGCGTATTTGCCGTACAGCTTCGCGAGGTCTTCGTCGTCGAGTATCGTGGCGGCCGGCGTGTTCTTCAGCACGGCGCGCATCTTCGCGTTGAACCACGCGTTCGACTCGTCCGGCGCGACGCTGCGCAGCACGGTCGCCACCTTGGGCGGCGATTTGCGCACGCCGAGCAGCAGCAACGCGAGCGCCTGTTCGCGCGTCTTGCCGTGATACTTCGTGTAGAAACGATTCATGTACACGCGGCTTTCCTGATCGGCGAAACGCGTCAGATACATCTTGCGGGTCGCCGGATCGCCTAGCCATTGCGACGACGGCCCCGTGGTCCGCACCATCTCGTGATTGACGATATCGCGCATCAGCCGCACGAACACCAGGTTCACCGAATGCTGGAACGCGCTATGGAGAGTCAGAATGCGGCCGTTGTCGTCGGCTTCGAAATTGTTGAAGGTTTGCGCGCCGCCGCCCGTGTAGAACGTTTCGCCCGCATTCGCCGAGTATTTGCGTTCCATGGCCGCGTCGAGCATGGCTTGCAGCGAGCGGTCCGAGGTATGCGCGAAATAGTCGAGCGCCCAGCGGGTCAACCTGTCGTTCGGATCAGGTTTGACGGCTTTCAGCTCGGCGGCGCTGAGCGGCGCATAACGCGCATGCAACTCGGAGACGATCTGCAGATACGTCACCATGGTGCGGAGTTTTGCAGTGGAGCCGAGATTCAGCCGCGCGCCGGAGTTGATATCGAACGGCTGGTTGACGCTGTCCGTTTGCACACGCACGAGGTTGGCGCCGTCGCGCCGTTCGAACAGCGTGAAGCTATAGGCGATTTTCGACGGGTCGTCCGACGGGCGCAGCATGTGAAAGCCGACGAGACCGGCGGCTTTCGCGCCATCGCGTGTTGCGGCGGCGGCGAGCCGTTCGCTCACGGCCTGTTGCACGGCGTTATTGAGCGTGCCTTTCGCCTGCAGATCGAGGCGGTCGAGTTCATAGAAACTCGGAATGCCGAGCGCGGCCAACAGATTCGAGCGCATCGACGTCACGGCCTTGCGCGATACGAAGGAGCCCACGCTCTGCGTTTTGTTGGGCGCGCGACGCAGTTCGACATGCGCGGACAACGCGGCATCACGCAACGGAATCGAGATGACGCCGCCGCTCGCCAGCAGCCGCAGATAGCTGTCCGTCAGACGTTCGAGTTCGGCATAGCCGCTGTGCAGGAAACGCGACGGCGCACGTTGCGCGATCATCAGCGAGAGCACCTGACGAAATGCCACGCCCTGCTCGGGCAGATTCCCGGGAGTCGACGGCGCGCTCAGGATGCGGTTCACGTCGCTGAAATCGCGTCCGTACCAGGCAGCGAGACCGTCGCCGATGCCGTTGATTTCGCCGATACCCGGCTGCGCGGCAAGCGGCACCGAGTTCAGGTAATGGACGACGATCTGCTGACGCGCGGGCATGGTCTGCGGACCGTCCAGATAGGCGCGCACCGAAGCCGACGCGATTTGCCGCAATTTCTCCGGCGGCGTCGCGGTGCGCCCGCCTTCGGAGTGACGGAATTTTTCGATCTGCGTGGCAAGCGTGCTGCCGCCGGGCGCAGATTGATGATGGTTGAACACGCGCGCACCCTGGTCGACTACCGCGCGGCTAAAGCGTCCCCAGTCGATCGCCGGATTGCGGTTGGGCTGGTCCGGATCGAGCAGATAGCGATCCTCGATAAAAAGCAGCGAATTGACCACGAGCGGCGGGATCGCCTCGAAGTTGTCATACACGCGGCCCGGAAACCGTGCACCAAAAAGCGGCGCGCCGGTGCCGTCGAAGAGTTGCAAACCCGCCTGATCTTTTTCGGCGTACGGCAAAAAGAGACCGTTATCCGCCAGCGACAGCATCCGCTCCGAACTACGCGCCTGCGCGGTGATTTCGAATCCGCGTTCAAGCAGCCGTTGCTGGATCGACGGCAGCAACGCGTAGCCGAGGCGGCTGTCGTAAGGGCCTTTACTTGTCTGAGGGAAGCGGATGGAATGGCTGGGGCCTTCGGCGACTGAGAAACCCACGTCGCGTGTCAGTTCGGAGAGGTAGCGCGCCTGCAGGCGCGACGTTTCGATTTCGAGCTGGCAGAAGCGTGCCGCCACGGCTAGCGCAAGCAGAAACGCTGCCGCCAGCCCCCATTTGAGCCACTTGCGAACAGGCGCCGCACCTGTCGTACGAAGTGGAAGCCGAACCAGTGGCCGATTCATGGTTGCTCTCCCCGAGCCGGCGCCATGCTTATTAGTCTGGCGCACCTTCGAACCAGTGTAGCGCGGAACGTGAAGCTGCAATCGGTTCGGATTTACCCGAGGGTGTCGCGGCTACAACACCTGTTCGCAAGACATGGCGCGGCGCTAATTGCCGTGCGATATTGAAGATCTTTTCGCGCGCCGGAAAATGCGGGTTAGGTGATTTTTTGCTGCGCACGCAACAACTCGATGAACTGTTCCGCCGGCGGCGACAGCACGCCGCCTTTGCGCGTCACGACGCCGAAGGTTTGCGACGGCGACTTCAGTTTGACCGGCACAAGACGCAGCATTTTTTGCCGAACGAATAATTCGGCAATCGCGGTTGGCAGCAGCGAAACCAGGTCAGCGCTGCTTTGCAGGAGCGCGACGGTCACGAAAGTGGACGCGGTCGAAATCGGGTTGTCCGGCATTTCGAGTCCGGCCAGATCCATCTCCCGTTCGAGCAACGCGTGCAACGGCATATGCGACGGATACATCACCCAACGGTGGCCGGCCAGATCGCGCAGTTTCACTTCTCGCTTCGGCAACGGTGGATGGCCGTAACCCACCACCACCGACAACGGCTCGTCGCCAAGCGGACGATAGTGATACTTCGACGGATCCGCGGCGACCGCCGCGCGGCCGATCACCAGGTCGAGCCGTCCGTCGTCGAGTTGCTGCAGCATGCGCGCGCTCGTGTCTTCCACCACTTCGACCGACAGATTCGGCTGCCCCGCATGCAGCCGATTCAGCGCCGGCACCACGCACGCCGGAATCGCGCCCATGATCGCGCCGATCGCGAGGCGCCCGCCGCGCCCCGAACGAATCTCCGCGACGTCCTGGCATAGCGCGGTGAGATCCGTCGCCACGAGGCGCGCATAGCGGATCACGCAATGACCCAGCTGATTCGGGATCATGCCGCTCTTCGAGCGCTCGAAGAGCGGCGCCTCCAGCATCGATTCCAGTTCCTGCAAGGCCTTGCTGGCGGCCGATTGCGTCATCGACATCGCGCCGGCGGCTTTGTGCAGCGACTTCTGGTCGTCGAGCGCGATCAGCAATTGCAATTGCTTCATGCGCAGTTTCGACAGCAGTGTGTTGAAGGTGTCTTTCATGACTCGGCTGAAGCGGCGGAGGGTGAGTCGTAAAAGCGATCACAAGATGGAAACAATTCACTATACCCGCCGCGCATGCCGCCGTATAGTCGGCAGCGGAGACATTCAAACCACTTTCGCTTACCACCGCCAAACAACGCACATCACCATGACCCAACTACCCAATCCTGCTGCGATGCGCGGCGTGTTCCCCGTCGCGCCGACCATCTTCGACGAGAACGGCCGCCTCGACCTCGAAGGCCAGAAACGCTGCATCGATTTCATGATCGACGCGGGTTCCAACGGCCTGTGCATTCTGGCGAACTTCTCCGAACAGTTCGCCCTCTCCGACGACGAGCGCAACACGCTGATGCACCTCGTGCTCGAGCATGTCGCGGGGCGCGTGCCGGTGATCGTCACGACCACGCACTTCAGCTCGCATCAGTGCGCGGAGCGCAGCCGCAGCGCGCAAGCTGCGGGCGCCGCGATGGTGATGATCATGCCGCCGTATCACGGCGCGACGATCCGCATCGGCGAGCGCGGCATTTACGAGTTCTATCGCACGGTGTCCGATGCGATCGGGATTCCGATCATGATCCAGGATGCACCGGTCAGCGGCACGGCGTTGTCCGCGCCGTTTCTCGCGCGCATGGCGCGTGAGTTGGAGAACGTGTCGTACTTCAAGATCGAAGTGCCGCAAGCGGCGAACAAACTGCGCGAACTGATCGAGCTGGGCGGCGATGCGGTGGTGGGTCCGTGGGATGGCGAGGAGGCCATCACGCTGATGGCCGATCTCGATGCGGGCGCAACCGGCTCGATGACCGGCGGCGGTTATGCCGACGGTATCCGTCTGATCGTCGATGCGTACGCGGCAGGCGATACAGAAGCGGCCGCCGCGCATTATCAGCAGTGGCTGCCGCTGATCAACTACGAAAACCGCCAGGGCGGCCTCGCGTCGTGCAAGGCGTTGATGAAGGAAGGCGGCGTGATTCGCTCCGACGCGGTGCGCCATCCGTTGCCGCCGATGCATCCGGCCACGCGTGAAGGATTGCTGAAAGTCGCGCGGCGGCTCGATCCGCTCGTGCTGCGCTGGGGCCGTTAAGGCAGGCGCAAGCAGACGGGCTGGACGCGGGCGCGAGATTGCCGCTAACCTAGCCGGATGCAAAACTATTACGAAGCCACTGTCACCCGCTCGTCCGGGCTCGCGCCTGCTTACTCGCCGCTAGCCGGCCGGCGCGGCGTAAATGTCTGCATCGTCGGCGGCGGGCTCGCGGGTTTATCCACCGCGTTGGGGCTCGCCGAGCGCGGCGTCGCCGAGGTCGCCGTGCTCGAAGCGCAGCAGGTGGGCTTCGGCGCCTCCGGGCGCAACGGCGGGTTCGTATTCGGCGGCTACAGCCTCGATTGCGCCGACCTGCTGAAAACGCTTGGACCGGCCCGCGCCCGCGAACTCTATACGCTGACCACGGACGCCGTCGATCTGATGCGCGAGCGCATCCAACGCTACCGCATCGATTGCGACGTGACCGATGCCGGCGTGATCCTCGCCAACTGGTTCGACGAACCGGCGCGGCTCGATTCGCAGCGTCGCTTGATGCGCGATTCGTTCGGCGTCGAATGGGAACCGGTGCCGGCCGCGCAACTCGCTTCGCAACTGAAGACGAACCGTTATCACGGCGGCCTGTTCGAGCGCAACGCGTTCCACTTTCATCCGCTGAAGTACGTGCTCGGGGTCGCGGGCGCGGCGGCCCACGCCGGCGTGCGGATTCACGAGCATTCGCCCGTGGTGAGCCTGCAGCGCGACGGCGCCGGGTTCGTCGTGCATACGCCGCACGGCGCGCTCGAAGCGCGCCACGTCGTGATGGCGGGCGGCGGCTATGCGCGCAACGTCTACGCGAAGGTCGAGCGCGCGGTGCTGCCGATCGCCACTTACGTGATGGCGACCGAACCGCTCGGCCCGCGCCTGAAAGACGCGATCGACACCCGCGCCGCCGTCTACGACACGCGCTTCGCCTTCGACTATTACCGCCCGCTGCCCGACACGCGCATTCTGTGGGGCGGCCGCATCTCGGTGCGCGACCGCGCACCCGAGGTCATCGCGCGGTTGTTGCGGCGCGATCTGCTGAAGGTCTATCCGCAGTTGCACGACGTGCGTATCGACTATGCGTGGGGCGGCCTGATGAGCTACGCGAGGCACAAGATGCCGCAAATCGGCCGTAGCGTGGACGGCATCTGGTACGCGGTCGGCTTCGGCGGACACGGCATGGCGCCGACCACCGTGTCCGGCGAATTGCTCGCGGCGGCCATCTCGGGCGAGCGACCGGTGCCGGAAGCGTTCGCGGCCTTCGGTCTGACGCCCGCCTACGGCGCGCTCGGTCTCGCGGCCGCGCAACT
>DASPZL010000621.1:0-5123 GCA_035636295.1 Paraburkholderia sp. | reverse complement strand
ACTGCGTTGACGGTGATATTGCGGCCGCGCAGTTCCTTGGCGAACACGTGGGTGAACGCTTCGACTGCTGCCTTCGTGCCGTTGTAGATCGCATAGCCGGGCATGTTCAGCGCGAGCGTGGTGCTGGAAAAGTTGACGACGCGTCCGCCGTCGTTCATCCGCGCGGCGGCTTCGCGCAACGTGTTGAAGGTGCCGCGCACGTTGATGTCGAAGGTCTGGTCGTACAGCGCGTCGCTGGTGTCGGCGAGCGGCACGGTCTTGAGCACACCCGCGTTGTTGACCAGCACATCGACTTTGCCGAGCTGCTGTTCGGTGGTCTCGAACATGCGGCGCACGTCGTCCGCGTTCGACACGTCGGCCTTGACCGCGATGGCCTTGGCTCCCGTTGCCGTGAGTTCGGCAACGAGCGCATCGGCTTCCTTCGAGCTCGACGCGTAGTTGACGGCGACCGCGAAGCCGTCCTTCGCGAGACGTTGCGCGACCGCCGCGCCGATACCGCGTGATGCGCCGGTCACGATGGCGATTTGAGCGTTCTTGATCGTGTTCATGATTCGTTTCCTTGAGTGTGGTGAGTTGGTGAAATGAATCATGGACGCTTTCTTCGCTGAGATAATCGAGTTAGACTGCGCATAATAATTTCATTTACTTTAACAATAGGCGGATAGTCCGCCGCAAGGCCGTCACACATGGATCGTTTCGAGGAAATGCGGGTATTCGTGCGGATCGCCGAGCGGCAAAGCTTCACGCGCGCTTCGGACGATCTGCAGATTCCGCGCGCCACCGTCACCAACCTGATGAAGCGCATGGAGCAGCGGCTCGGCGCGCGGCTCCTCGAGCGCACCACGCGCACGGTCCGGCTCACGCACGACGGCGAGGCGTATTACCGCCGCTGCGTGCGGCTGATCGCCGATATGGAAGAGGCCGAGGGGTCATTCACGAACGTCGCGCCGAAAGGGCTTTTGCGAGTGAACTTGCAAGGCACGCTGGCGCGGCACTTCGTCGTGCCGGCGCTGCCGGCGTTTCTCGCGCAGTTTCCCGACATCGAACTGACGATCGGCGAGGACGACCGCCTCGTCGACCTCGTGCGGGAGGGGATCGATTGCGTGCTGCGGGCGGGCAATCTGCAGGATTCGTCGATGGTCGGGCGGCGCGTCGCGCAACTGCCGCAAGTGACGGTGGCGAGTCCCGCTTATCTGGAGACGTACGGCGAGCCGGCCGATCCGTCGGCGCTGTCCACGCATCGGGCGGTCAATTACGTATCGAGCGCGACCGGCAAGCCGGTGCCGCTCGAATTCAGCATTGACGGCCGGGAGGCGGCGATGGTCTTGCCGTCGGCGGTGTCGGTGACCGGCGCCGATCTCTATACCGGCTCCGCGGTGGCCGGGCTCGGCATCGTGCAGGTGCCGCGGTATCGGGTGGCTGGCGAGTTGGCCGCCGGGCGGCTGAGGGTCATCCTCGCGGATTTCCCGCCGCCGCCGATGCCGGTTTCGGTGCTGTATCCGCAGAATCGCCAGTTGTCGTCGCGCGTGCGGGTTTTTGCGCAATGGCTGCGCGACATCTTCGAAGCGGCCGGTGCGACGACGCGGGCCTCGCCGTGAGCGTACGCGTTTAGTCCGGCGCGCCGTGGTTCGAAGATGTTGATCAGATTGCCTTTCCGGATCGCGCAGCATGGTCGAACCACACGCTTCGTTCAGCGGCAGATTCGCCCACGGAAATTCGACGCCGTGGCGCTTTGCCGTACCATTTTCCCGTCGATCTCGTTCGAAGGAACGGAACATGTTGTCAGAAGACGAACTGGCGTTGCTCGACGCGATTCGCGAAACCGGCAGTCTGTCGCGCGCGGCGGCGCGCCTCGGCAAGGCGCCCTCGACGGTCTCGCACGCCGCGCGCCAGTTGGAAACGCGCTTTGACGCGCTGCTGTTCGACCGCCGCCGCTACCGCCTGCAGCTCACTCCGGCGGGCCAACTGCTCGCCGACGAAGCCGCGCGATTGATGCTCGACATGTCGCGCATGACGCAGCGCGTGCGGCAGATCGCGAGCGGCTGGGAAGACCGCCTATGGGTGGTCACGGACGAGATTCTCGAATTCGAACTGCTGATGCCCGTGGTGCGCGCCTTCGATTCGCTCGACTCCGGCGTCAAGCTGCGCTTCACGCACGAAGTCTTGAGCGGCACGTGGGAAGCCTTGCGCGACGGCCGTGCGGATCTGATCGTGGGCGCCACCAATGAACCGCCGGCGATTCCCGGTCTGCGCTGGTTCGAGCTCGGCGTGATGGAGTGGGTGTTCGCGGTCGCGCCGCGTCATCCGCTCGCGAGCGTCGAGGGACCGCTCGGGCGCGAACGCATATTGGAGCATCGCGCGGTCGTGGTGGCCGATTCGTCGCGCACAACGGCGGGGCGCGCATACGGCGTGATCGGCGGGCAGGCGTCGCTCGCCGTGCCGAGCATGCGCGCGAAGATTCTTGCACAGAGGGATGGGCTGGGCGTGGGTTGGCTGCCGCGTCAGCGGGTCGCTTCGTTGCTGAAGAACGGCGAGCTGGTGGAGAAAGCGAGCGCCGACCCGCGCGAGCCGAATGTGTTGTACGTCGCGTGGCGCGGTGATCATGAGGGGCGCGCGTTGCAATGGTGGCTCGAACAGTTGCGGCAACCGCGCCTCGCGAAGCGCCTCGTGCGCGGTGTGGATATTGCGATTGGTGCGTAACGTGCGAGCGATGCGTTGTTTTATGCGGGGCGTGCCGCCTCTCGTGGGATCATACGCATCGTGCTGGGCGATATTGCTTTTTGCACGGTACGCGATAAGAGGAGCAGGGCGATGATCGAAGGACTGGTGGGCGGGCGGTTGTACGGCGAGGCGCAGATTCGCACGGGGCAGAACGGCAGGCGGTTTGTGACTTGCAAGGTGCGGGCGGCCACCCATGACGGCGACACGATTTTCGTCAACGTGATCGCATTCGACGACGACGTGCAAACGGCGCTGCTCGCGTTGGGCGATGCGGACAGCGTCGCGCTGAGCGGGACTTTAACGCCCAAGGTTTGGACCGACAAGAACGGTCTGGTGAAACCGGCCGTGGACATGGTTGCGCACAAGATGTTGACGGCTTACGAGGGCCGCCGCGAAGGTGACGATTGAGGTGATTTCCGAGGTTTGCCGCCGGGCCTTGGTCATGCGGTTGAAACGCGAAGAATTGTTTTTCGTGGTTAACCCCACGTCATACTCCCCCGACATAATGTCATCCTCAAGCGCGAAAAAGCCGCCTGCCATTAAGGCGGAGGGGAAGGATGGGAACAATGACGGGGGAAGTCATCATGAATCGCTATCGTTCGCTGGGCGTAGTCACGGGCGCGGCGCAGCTCGCCAGCGCCGACGTCCTGAGCAGAATGGCCGCCGTCTGCCGCCGGCATGGCGCGGCGAGGCCATTCGATCTCGTCCTCGAGCAGTGTTCGTGGCAAGGGCCGGCTTCGCAGAGCACGGCGAACGCGCAGTTCAAGATTCACGTATTCGACACGATGCGCGCGTTCGAAAAGCGCGGCGTCGATGCGATCGTCCTGCCGTGCTTTCTCAGCCACACCTTTATCGACGAACTTTTGGCGAACGTGGCCGTGCCCATCGCCAACGTCATGACCGCGCTTTCGGCGCACGTGCGGCAAGCTTATCCGTCGCTGCGCCGCATCGGCGTGCTGACTTCCGACGCCATCCGCAGCAACGGTCTTTTCGAACGCTATTTCGACGCCGGGCGCTACGACGTGCTGCATCCGCGTAACGAAGCGGGCGTCGATTGTGTGACGAGCGCCGTGTATGGCGACGACGGCATCAAAAGCGGACATCTTCATGGCCGGCCAGTGGAGTTACTGCGCGCGGCTTGCGCTGACCTTATCGAGCAAGGCGCGGAGATCATTCTGCCGGGGCTCGCCGAAATCGCCCTGGTCGCGCGCGCACTCGGCACGCTGGATGTACCGCTCGTCGATGCGAACCTGGTGTACGCGCGCTACATCGCGACGGCGCAATATGCGCGGCCAAAGCGGCGTTTCAAGGTGGGCGTGCTGGGCGGCGTCGGGCCGGCGGCCACCGTCGATTTCATGGGGAAGCTGGTCCGCAACACGCCCGCCGCATGCGATCAGGATCACGTCAAGGTCGTGGTCGAGCACAATCCGCAGATTCCTGACCGCACCGAGGCGCTGCTCGGCACCGGCGACGATCCGACGCTCGCGCTCTATGCCGCGTGCAAAACGCTCGAAGAGGGCGGCGCTAATCTCATCGCGATTCCGTGCAATACGGCGCATGCGTTCGTCGAACGGATCCAGCCTTCTCTCGGCATTCCGATCGTCAATATGCTGACCTGTACCGCGGATTATCTGCGCGAGTCTTTTCCCGGCTTGCGCGAAGTCGGCGTGCTGGCCACCTCGGGCACGCTCGCGAGTCGCGTCTACGAGCAAGCGCTCGGCACGCGCGGCTTCGCGCAGATCGCGCCGGCCGCGGCCGCCCAGGCGCGGCTGATGAACGCGATTTATGGACCGAACGGCGCGAAGGCGGGCCATCTCTCGGGCGAATGTTGCGACGACGTCGACGCGGCGGTCGACGATCTGGTCGCGCAAGGCGTGCAGGTGATCGTGCTGGGGTGTACCGAATTGCCGCTGCTGCTGCGCGGCTCGACGCTGGCGGGCTCGGGCGGACTGATGGTGCGGCTCGTCGATCCGACCGAAGTACTCGCGCGACGCTGCGTGGCTTATGCGCTGGCTGAGAGCGGGTCCCCGCTAACTCCGGCGCCGCTTACGTCCCGTGATCATTGCAGCGATGAGATTCTCGCGGGTCCACACGCTCATCGCTATGGCCGCGACGATGTGAATGCAGATACAGCCCTGCAATCCCATCGATAACCAATGGTGGACCGTTTCGGGCCATTCCTCTCCCCAGAATGCATCGAGACGTATGACAAACCCGCTCAGCGCGAGCGCGAAAATGAATAACCACAGTGCGGTCGCCATTAAAGCGCCAAGCGGATTGTGCGACGTATGGTGTATGGGATTTCCCGCGGCAAGCGAACGCAGATAGTCGACGAGCGGTCTGCGTGTGGGCCACCAGCTCGAGAACTGGGCGGGCCGCGTGCCAATCACGCCCCACACGAG
>DASPZL010000620.1:0-8109 GCA_035636295.1 Paraburkholderia sp. | reverse complement strand
TCTGTTCTCGACGCACCCGGCCACCGAGGAACGCATCGCGCGCTTGATGGAAATGGCGCGCACGGGGCGCTTCGAATAACGAACGCCGCGCGGCGCCAACGTGGTGCGATGAAGGGCGAGCCTACGGGCCCGCCTTTTTTCTTCAGGCAGTAAGATCGCGCGAGAGCGGCTGCGGTAACTGCAGCGGCGGACGCGACCAAAGTGCGCGCGAGTCTCAGCATTAGTTGCCCCAAAACGGGACTGCCGCGCGAGCCACGGCCTCATCTGCCCAAAACGGGACGGGCGTGCGAGCCGCAGCATCGCCGGACCCGGACAATCCGGAGCCCCTGTGCACCAAACCGCAGGTCCGACCGTCTCCCTCCCGCGCCCGTCGGCTCGCTGAAGCCGTCCGGCGCGCAAGCTCCCTTGCCGCGCCACGCTACAATGTCTGCTGTTTGCGTCGCGCGCACCGCGCTACCCGCTTTTGCCTCCTTCATGACTCCAAAGCCTCCTTCGCGTTCTGCTTCCCCACCGGCGCGTCCGCGCGAATCCCGCTTGTCGATGCTGCATCTCGCGCCCGAATCGCTCGCTTTTGCGCTCGACTGTGCGGGTCAGGCCGTCGGTGCCGTGCGTCTCGGCGCCGCTTTGCCCGCCGCGCTGCAATCCGTATTCGTGAACGCGCCTGAGGGCAACGCCGCCGCCGCGCGCGGCGCGGTGCAGGACATCGCGTACCGCACGATGCGGCGTCTCGCGACCGCCGAATGGCTGATCGCGAAGCTGGTGAAGAAAGCGCCGCCGCCGCACGTCGGCCACGTGCTCGCCTGCGCACTGGCCCTGCTCGTCGACGACGAAGCGAGCGCCGCCTATGCGCCGTTCACCGTGGTCGATCAGGCGGTGAGCGTAATCGGCGCGCGTCGCGAATTCGCGTTCGCCAAGGGCCTCGTCAACGCCGTGCTGCGTAATTTCCTGCGCGAGCGCGGGGCGCTGCTGAGCGCCGCGCAAGCCGACGAAGTCGCGCGCTGGAACTATCCCGCGTGGTGGATCGAGGCGGTGAAACGCGCGTGGCCGGACGCCTGGCAAACAGTGCTCGCCGCCGGCAACACCCAAGGCCCGCTCACGTTGCGCGTGAACGCCCGCCACTCGACGGTCGATGCCTACCTGCAAGTGCTGCAAGACCATCACATTCCCGCGAGCAAAGCCGGCGACCACGCCGTCAAGCTCGTCACGCCGATGCCGGTGGACCGCATTCCCGGCTTCAACGACGGCGTAGTCTCGGTGCAGGACGCCGGCGCGCAACTCGCCGCGCAACTGCTCGGCGTACGCGACGGCATGCGCGTGCTCGATGCGTGCGCGGCGCCCGGCGGCAAGACCGGCCATCTGCTGGAACTCGCCAACCTGCAACTCGTGGCACTTGAAAGCGATGCGTCGCGCGCGCGGCGCATCGGCGAAAACTTGCAGCGGCTCAAGCTCGAGGCGGAAGTGCGTATCGGCGACGCGGGCGCGCCGGCGAAATGGCACGACGACATCGACCAGCCGTTCGACCGCATCCTGGCCGACGTGCCGTGTTCGGCGTCGGGCATCGTGCGGCGTCATCCGGATATTCGCTGGCTGCGCCGCGCGTCCGACATTCCCGCACTGGTCGCCGAACAGCGCCGCATTCTCGGCGCGCTCTGGCCGCTCGTGAAGCCGGGCGGCGAGTTGCTCTACGTTACGTGTTCGATCTTTCCGGAAGAAGGCGAGTTGCAGGCGCAGTGGTTTGGAAACAAGTATCAGGATGCGGTACGATTGGACGCGCCGGGGCAACTTTTACCCACAGTCGCTCGCGCGCCCGCCGATACATCGGCCGGTTCCGATGCCGGACAACTCGCTGAAGCGAGCGCCGGCGCGAACTCAGACCACGACGGATTTTTCTACGCGCGCTTTCAGAAACGGTGACCATCAAACGCTTCCTTCCGCTTCGGCTCGCCGCCGTGCTCTGGATTGCGCTGGCCGTATGGCTTGCCGCACCGGGCGTGGCGCACGCTGACCCGATCGCGGTGCAGCGTGCGTCGCTGCAAGCCGACAACACCGGCTGGAGCCTCGACGCGCGTTTCGACTTCGACCTGAACAGCAATCTCGAAGACGCCGTCAATAAAGGCATTCCGCTTTACTTCACGACCGACTTCGAACTGAGCCGGCCGCGCTGGTACTGGTTCGACGAGCAACCGGTGAGCGTGTCGCAGAGCATCCGCCTGTCGTTTCAGCCGCTGACGCGCGAATACCGCGTGTCGAGCGTGTCGTCCGGCGGTTTGCAACTCGGCTTCACCACGCTCAAGGACGCGCTCGCGGTAATCAAGCACATCACGTCGTGGCATGTGATCGAGCGCAACCAGGTGAACGCCGGCGAGACTTACAACGCGTCGGTGCGCATGCAACTCGACATCGCGCTGATGCCCAAGCCGTTCCAGATCGACGCGGTGAACAACCGCGACTGGAACCTCGCATCCGAATGGAAGCGCTTTACCTTCACGGTGACCGAACGTGCTAAATAGAGTGCGCCGAGCCACCAGTGTCAGCAGCATCGTCGTGCGCGTGCTGGTGTCGACGGTCGCGGTGACGGCCGTGCTGCTGCTCGTGCTGCTGGCCGCGGCGAGCGCGAATACCGAATTCTTCGACCGCTATTACCAGTGGTTGTATGCCGCGAACCTCGTGGTCGCGATGATCTTTCTGCTGGTGGTGGCGACGCTCGTCATCATCATCATCGCGCGGCTGCGAAAGGGTAAGTTCGGCACGCGGCTGCTGGCGAAACTCGCGTTCTTCATGGCACTGGTCGGCGTGGTACCGGGCGGCATCATTTACGTCGTCTCGTATCAGTTCGTCTCGCGCAGTATCGAGTCGTGGTTCGACGTGAACGTTGAAACCGCGCTGACCTCGGGCCTGAATCTCGGCCGCGGCATGCTCGACGCGTCGCTGTCCGATCTGCAGACCAAGGGCCGTTTGATGTCCGAACAGCTGGCGAGCGCGGACGCCGCCGGCACCACGCTCACGCTCCTGCGCTTGCGTGACCAGTTCGGCGTGCAGGACGCGACGATCGTCGAACCCACGCGCAGCATGTCGGGCGCGACGCCGGATATGCACGTAGTCGCGCAGGCCTCCAGCAATTACGCGACGCTCGTGCCGAACGACCTGCCCACGCCGCTGATGATCGATCAGGCGCGCGGCCGCGGTTACGCGGCGATCGAAGGCGAAGTCGACGGCGATCCGCGCGCGCATGGCAGCAAGGGCGCGCTGCGGCTGCGGATCGTGCAGCGCATTCCCGATTCGAACGCGGCGCTGCTGCAACCCACCGAACGCTTCCTGCAACTCACGCAGCCGGTGTCGCCCTCGCTCGCGCGCAACGCCGATGCGGTGCAGCGCGCGTATCGCGAGTATCAGGAGAAGGCGTTGGGGCGCACCGGCTTGCGCAAGATGTACATCGGCACGCTCACGCTCGCGCTGTTCCTCGCCACTTTCATCGCGATGATGCTGGCGCTCGCGCTCGGCAATCAGCTCGCGCGGCCGTTGTTCCTGCTCGCGCAGGGCACCAAGGAAATTACCGAGGGCGACTACACGCCGAAGCGCGAAATCAAGTCGCGCGACGAATTGGGCTTCCTCACGCAGTCGTTCAACGCGATGACGCGGCAGTTGTCCGAGGCGCGCGCGGCGGTCGAAAACAACCGCATCGCGCTCGAACATTCGAAGGCGTATCTGGAAAGCATTCTCGCGAATCTGACCGCGGGCGTGTTCGTGTTCGACCGGCAGTTCCGTCTTACCACCGCGAACCGCGGCGCCGAGCGGATTTTCCGTCAGCCGTTTCAGACGGTGTTGGGGTCGGCGCTCGATCAGATCGGCGTGTTGAGCGAATTCGGCGGCATGGTGCGCAAAGCCTTTGCCGATCGCGAAGCGGCGAGCGGCGACGGTCACGACGACCGCGGCCACTGGCAGCAGCAATTCTCGGTGCAGGTGCCGGGCGAGACGGAGCCGCTCACGTTGCTCGTGCGCGGCGCGCGTCTCGTTTCCGCCACCGATCGCGATGTGGAGGACATGCAAACGTCCGGCTACGTCGTCGTGTTCGACGATATTTCCGACGTGATTTCCGCGCAGCGTTCGATCGCGTGGGGCGAAGTCGCGCGGCGCCTCGCCCACGAGATCAAGAATCCGCTCACGCCGATCCAGCTTTCCGCCGAGCGTCTGCAAATGAAGCTCGCCGACAAGCTGTCGCCGACGGACGCCGATGTCTTGAAGCGCGGCGCGACCACGATCGTCAACCAGGTCGCGGCGATGAAGCAGATGGTCGACAATTTCCGCGACTATGCGCGCACGCCCCCGGCTGTGCTCGCGCATCTGCAACTGAACGAACTGGTCAGCGAGGTGCTGACGCTGTACGGTATCGAAGAAGGCAAAAGCGCGATCCAGGTGGAGCTCGCGGAGTTGCCGGCGATTCGCGGCGACGCGACGCAATTGCGTCAGGTGATTCACAACCTGCTGCAGAACGCGCAGGATGCGGTAGCTGACGTCGAACAGCCGCGTGTGCTGCTCGAAACGAGGACAGTAGAATACGGAGACCCCGACGCGGAAGGCAAAGTACGCGTCGCGGTGCGTCTGACGGTGTCGGATAACGGGCCGGGCTTCCCCACGCGTATCCTCACCCGTGCCTTCGAGCCTTATGTCACGACCAAGGCCAAAGGTACGGGTCTGGGTCTGGCGATGGTCAAGAAGATCGTCGACGAACATGGCGCGCGCATCGACGTTCGCAACCGCATGAAAGCGGACGATGTGGTCGAAGGCGCGCAGATTTCGATTCTCTTCCTTCAACTGGCAGACGATGCCGCGGCGCCTGGTACAGGGTCGCGGCCGGCGCACGGTGGTGCGTCGCAGGGAACGACAAAAGCAACAGTGCAGACAAGGGCAGCGTAAATGGCAACCATCCTGGTGGTAGATGATGAAATGGGCATCCGGGAATTGCTCTCGGAGATCCTGAGCGACGAGGGGCATGTCGTGGAGGCGGCGGAAAATGCGCAGGAAGCGCGCGAGTTCCGCTTGCGCCAGGCGCCGGACCTGGTGCTGCTCGACATCTGGATGCCCGACACCGACGGCGTGACGTTGCTCAAGGAGTGGGCCGCGCAGGGGCAATTGACCATGCCGGTAATCATGATGTCCGGCCATGCAACCATCGATACGGCGGTGGAAGCGACGAAGATCGGCGCGCTCAATTTTCTCGAGAAGCCGATTGCGTTGCAGAAGCTGCTGAAGGCGGTCGAGCAGGGCCTCGCGCGTGGCACTGCGGCGAGTGCGCCCGGCGGCGCGGCGGCCAAGCCGGTGTTGCCGGTCAGCGCCTCGGCCGTGGCTTCGGCCGCCGCGCTTCCGATGCTGTCCACGGACGGCATGGGCAGCGGCGCGTTGGCCGCGCAAACGGCCTCGATCTCATTCGATATCCCGTTGCGCGACGCGCGCGACGCCTTCGAGCGCGCGTACTTCGAATATCATCTCGCGCGTGAGAACGGCAGCATGACGCGCGTCGCCGAGAAGACCGGTCTGGAGCGCACGCACCTGTACCGCAAGCTCAAGCAGCTCGGCGTCGATCTCGGCAAGAACAAAGGGGAGTAAGCCTCGCAGCCCGCGCGCAGACGCCGCCCCGGCAGATTTTTTCGAGAAGGGGGCTTGCCGGGCTGCTGACCCTTTGATATCATTTCGTTCTTCGTTGGCCCGGTAGCTCAGTTGGTAGAGCAGCGGATTGAAAATCCGCGTGTCGATGGTTCGATTCCGTCCCAGGCCACCAGGATTCAGCCCCAGGAAATCGCAAGATTCCTGGGGCTTTTCCTTTTCCGACGGGCATTCATTGTTTCGGCCTGTACGCGCGAGGCGCCAGGACGTGCTCGGCGGTGTTCGGCGTCGCGTGATAAAATCGCGCCAGTTCAAGGACTTGCATGCGAGTGGGTCGCCTGAGCGCCGCCGCGCCAGCCAAGTCCTTTGGCGTTTCCGAAGCGGGCCGTGCGGGCCTTGTGCGCTGCAAACCGGCACGAGAGCGGCCGGCGCGGCAAGGCGGCAACCTGCACCGAGCCCTTCGCCCGACGATTAACGGTATAAGCGCCAGCGACTCTGCATGCGGAAGGCGCGGCCTATACTGCTTTGGGCCGGCAGCAGTGCCGGCACGCGTCGCGCCGCGTTGCTTGCATGGCGCACCTCGCGCAGCGCGACGTGGCACTCATCATTCACGGAGTTTCACGGTGATCCGCAAAGACGCTAAACGTAGCGCTCTGGTGCTGTTTTCCGGCGGCCAGGATTCCGCCACGTGCCTCGCCTGGGCGCTCGAACGTTATGAAACGGTCGAGACGCTCGGCTTCGATTACGGTCAGCGGCATCGCGTCGAACTTGAATGCCGCGAAGGATTTCGTCACGCCGTCGCGCGCGCATTTCCAGCATGGGCCGAGCGCCTCGGCGACGATCATATGATCGACTTGTCGGTGCTCGGCTCGATCAGCGATACCGCCATGACGCGCGAAATCGAGATCGAGGCCACGGCTAACGGCCTGCCGAATACGTTCGTGCCGGGCCGCAATCTGATGTTCATGACGATTGCCGCCGCCATCGCGTATCGGCGTGGTTTGCAGGTGCTGGTCGGCGGAATGTGCGAGACGGATTTTTCGGGCTATCCCGATTGCCGCGACGACACGATGAAGGCATTGCAGGTTGCGTTGAACCTCGGCATGGACTCGCGTTTCCTGCTCGAAACGCCGCTCATGTGGCTCGATAAGGCGGACACGTGGCGTCTCGCGCACGAGCTGGGCGGCGACGAACTGGTCGAGCTGGTGCGTGTCGAAACGCATACGTGCTACGTCGGCGAGCGCGCGGAATTGCATGCATGGGGCTTCGGCTGCGGCGAATGCCCGGCGTGCCGCTTGCGCAGGCGCGGCTACGAAGCGTACCTGGCCGGCGAAAAGGTCACCGAGCCGGTGTGAGGCCGGGTCTGGCTTTGACCCCGGTGCGCGCTGCGCGGCGAACATGAATGCGGAACGCTGAGTAACATACGCGCCGTAGCACCGGCAGCATAGAAACAGACAGCATCTTCAGGAACACAAGGCAGAAAGCAGCATGACTTACGCGGTCAAGGAAATCTTCTACACGTTGCAGGGCGAGGGCGCGAATGCCGGGCGTCCGGCCGTGTTCTGCCGGTTCGCCGGCTGCAATCTGTGGTCGGGCCGCGAGGAAGATCGTGCGGAAGCCGTGTGCCGCTTCTGCGATACCGATTTCGTCGGCACCGACGGCGAGAACGGCGGCAAGTACCGCGGCGCCGAAGAACTGGTGAGCATGATCGCGTCGCTGTGGCCGCAAGGCGAGGGCGAGCGTTTCGTGGTGTGCACGGGCGGCGAACCGATGCTGCAGATCGACCCGCCTTTCGTCGACGCGCTGCATGCGGCCGGCTTTGAAATCGCCATCGAAACCAACGGCTCGCTGCCGGTGCTCGAGACGATCGACTGGATTTGCGTGAGCCCGAAGGCCGACGCGCCGCTCGTCGTTACCAAGGGCAACGAACTGAAGGTCGTGATTCCGCAGGACAACCAGCGCCTGTCCGAGTATGCGAAGCTCGACTTCGAGTATTTCCTCGTCCAGCCCATGGACGGCCCGTCGCGCGACATCAACACCAAGCTCGCGATCGACTGGTGCAAACGCCATCCGCAATGGCGCCTGTCGATGCAGACCCACAAGTATCTGAACATTCCCTGATTTGCCGTGCTGACGATTACACGAAAACTCGAATTCGACGCGGGTCACCGCATCCCCGATCACCGCAGCCAATGCCGTAATCTGCACGGCCATCGCTATGTGCTCGAAATCACGCTGCAAGGCGATCTGGTCGACACCGAAGGCGCGCCCGACCGCGGCATGGTGATGGATTTCGCCGACGTGAAGTCGCTCGCCGTCGAGCATCTGGTCGACAAGTGGGACCATGCGTTCCTCGTCTACGAAGGCGACACGCAGGTGCGTGGCTTCCTGGAAACGATGGCCGGTCACAAGACGGTCGTGCTCGACCGCATCCCGACTGTCGAGAATCTTGCCGCCGTCGCGTTCGACATTCTCGCGAACGTCTACGACGCGCATTATGGCGTCAAC
>DASPZL010000619.1:0-7950 GCA_035636295.1 Paraburkholderia sp. | reverse complement strand
GTATTCGCCGTCCTTCAAATGCCGGATGCAATCGCGCATCAGCGATTTGCCGAAGCGGCGATGAACGGCCGAGGTCTGCAATCGAACAATCAGATCCTGCATGGCCGCGTCGAACTGGCGGCGCAGCTCATGATCCGGGCTCGCCGCGACTTCATGAAGCAGCGCAATGACGCCTTCGACAAATCTGTTGACGATATAGGCGTCGAGCCGCGCGGGCGTGTACCTCGACGCCGCGCTGAATTTGGCCTTGATCAGATCCACGTTGGCCGTGAGCCACTTCTCCAGTGCCCCCAGTCCGCGATCCAGCAGTGGCTGATGCCGGTCACCCTCGGTCAGGACTTTCAGGACGCCGCCGGCGGCGCGAGACACGTCGAGCGTGCGCAGCCGCGGAATCACCACGCGGTCGAAGAATCGCCCGACGTCCGCGTCGTCGATGCCGTTCAGCAATCCCGGCAGCGAGTCCGCAACCACACCGGCTATGGCGCGGCTGTTTGCCGGCTCGGCCAGCCACCTGGCTAGCGCGTGCGCAGCGTTATGGCCGCTTAGCCGGCCGATGATGAGCTCCGGCGTCAGGAAATTTTCCTCGACAAAATTGCCGAGACTATCGGCGATGCGTTGCTGGTTACGTGGAATGATCGCCGTATGCGGGATCGGCAGGCCAAGCGGATGCCGGAACAATGCGACCACCGCATACCAGTCCGCTATCGCGCCGACTGTGCCGGCCTCCGCAAACGCCCGCAGCCATACAAGCCACGGATATTCGGCCTGCCAGGCGGCGCACGCGGCCAGCAGCGCAATCATGAGCGCGAGCAGGCACGTCGCCGTTCGCCTCATGCGCTTCAGGCGAATGGCGTTGCGGTCCTCCGGTGCATCGACTGCCGCCCGCCGCAGCCTCTCGTTGCCGTCAGTCAGGAACATCAAACCGCCTCCTGGCCAAGGAACCTGCGCACGACAGGAGCGACGTCTTTCGCTCGCGTGATCAGAAACAGGTGCCCGTCGTCGATCACATAGAGCGTCGAGTCGCGAATGCGGGCCGCGAGAATCTTCGCGTTGGTCAAAGGCACGATAGGATCGTCGTTGCCGTGCATGACGAGCGTTCTCTGGCGCAAGCCACCGAGCCAGGGCAGGCTGCTCCAGCCCGTGGCGGCCAGTAGTTGATAGAGGTAGCCACGGCCGCGCGGCGCCTGAATGTGGCGGCTATGCTCCTTCAGCAGCGCAGGATCGCGCCGGTAGGCGCCCCCGTATATTTCCGCCCCTACCTGTTGCATGTAGGCCGGATCGGTATAGCGGCGCGGTCCGATCAGCTTCGACAACACCGAGAGTCGCGCCGGCACCATCACGACGCCTGGCGACGTTGCCGCAAGAATCAGCCGCCGGCAACGCTGCGGATACAGGTGCGCGAATTGCTGCGCGAGCGCGCCGCCCCACGACACCCCGAGCACATCGACGGGTCCGTCATGACCCAGCCGCGACAATAGCTTGTCGGTCAGCACGGATAGCGTCGAGAAACGATACGGCACGACCGGCGCGGGCGAGCCGCCAACGCCGGGAATGTCGAAGATGATGACGCTCACATCCTCCAGCGCTGTCACGAACGGCTCCACGAGTTCGAGATTCGCGCCAATGCCGTTGAAGATGAGCAACGGCGGCGAAGCATCGCTGCCATGCCTGGTCGCAACGCGCAGAACCTGGCCGTCCAGATCGACGGTCCGGATCTGCATGGTGGTGACAGACTCGGGGAAGATAGTCATTTCTCTTATCCGGAGGACCTCATGACACGACACGTCGGACACCCGCTGTATCGGTAGCATTGGTGTTTCGCATTACCGTGCCGCGTTACTTCCTGGGTTGCAGCAGCGCCGTCAACTCTTCGACATGCTCGGCGACACGCTTCGTCACCACCGCGAAACTGTCGGACTGGGCCCGGTATGCCGTATCCGCGAGTTCCTGCATGTCCGCCAGCGCCTTATGCAACGCCTGTTGAACCACTTCGCCCGTATTCGCGGCGGGCTTGCCGCCTGACGCGGTTAGCCGCGTGACGAGCGACTGCAACTCGGTCATCGTCGTGCGCAGAATCTCCGTCTGCCGGTTCGCGAGCGATTGCATGCCGGCGAGCGCGGTCGTGTTGGCCTGCGCCAACGCGTCGATGTCCTTGCGGCGCGACTCCAGAAGCGCGGCAACGTCAATGCCCGGCAGCTTGAACTGCCCGATCATCTTCGTGTATTCAGCAAAAAGACTGTTGGGATTGGTTGATTCCATGGTCAAGACTCCAAAAAACTGCGTTGAAAAAATGCGGGCCATGATGCGGTGACGCGATAACACGGCCAAAGGGGACGTCATGCTTCCATTACGTAGGTGCCGGGCGCCTGTGCGAGCGACGCATACCGTTCATTGCCAGGCGACACCGGCGCGGCCCGGCGCTCGCCTGAACGAGCGGCCAGCCAGTCTCGCCAGTTGTTCCACCACGAGTCCTTTTCGGGCTGCGCGGCAGCGAGCCACGCGTCGGCACTGGCCGGTAGAGCCGGATCCGGATTCACGAAGAACTTCGCCTTCGGGTTGCCCGGCGGGTTGATCAGGCTTTGAATATGGCCGCTCGAACTCAGCACGAAGCGCGTATTGCCGCCCAAGGTCCTTGCCGAGTTGTAGACGCCCTTCCAGGGCGTGATGTGATCCGTGATGCCGGCCACCACGTACTTGTCGCAGGTCACCTCGGCCAGATCGATCGGCGTATCCAGCACCGTCAGCGCACGCGGTTTGCAGAACAGGTTGCCCGTGAAAATATCGAGCAGTTGTCCGTGCAGCTTCGCCGGCAGCCGGGTCGTGTCGTTGTTCCAGTAGAGGATGTCGAAAGCGGGCGGCGTCTTGCCCAGCAGGTAGTTGTTGACCCAGTAGCTCCACACCAGATCGTTAGGGCGCAGCCACGCAAACACGCGGCCCATCTCCTCGCCGGCGAGCACGCCGCGCGCGGTGCTGTTCTGCTTGGCCGCCGCGATCGCTTCCGGCGTCGCGAAGAGGCCGAGTTGCGACTGTTCGGTGTTGTCCAGCACGGCGACCATCAGCGTGGCGGCGTTGACGCTCTTTTCACCGCGGCTCGCGAGGTGCCCGAGCAGCGCCGAGATCGTCATCGCGCCGGAGCAGGCGCCGTGCAGGTTCACGTCGTCGCTGCCGGTGATGTCCCGTACCGCCGCGATCGCTTCGATGAGCGCGGTAACGTAGGTATCCATGTCCCAGTCACGCTGCGCGGCGGTGGGGTTGCGCCAGCTCACGACGAACACCTGGAACTCGTTCTTCACCAGGTAGTTGACGATGCTCTTGCCTTCCGACAGATCGAACACATAGAACTTGTTGATCTGGGGCGGCACGATCAGTTGCGGGCGGCCGTACACCTGCTCCGTGGCCGGCGCATACTGGATCAGCTCGATCACCTCGTTGCGAAACACCACCGCGCCCGGCGACGTGGCGAGATTCTTACCGACCTCGAACGCCGTGCGGTCGACCTGCTCGGGCATGCCCTGGTTCTTCAACAGGTCCATCATGAAGTTCCTGAACCCGCCAAGCAGGCTCGCGCCGCCCGACTCGACGATCTTCTTGAGCGCCGCCGGATTGCCGAGCAGCGTATTCGTCGGCGCCAGTGCATCCGTGAAAAGCGACATCACGAACTGCGCGCGCTCCTTGCTTTTGGGGTCCAGCGCCGAGCGGGCGACGAACCCGTTCAACGCATCGCGCCATGCCACGTAGCCTTGCAGCGTCATGCGATACCACGTGTTGTCCTGCCACGCCGGATCGCCGAAGCGCTTGTCGCCCTGCGGCGGCGTGCACTCCGCGCTGCCGGACAGAACGGCGATCAGCTCGCGGGCCAGCGCCGCTTCCTGTTCGGCGACCAGCGCGGGTTGCCGCAACGCCTGGGCACCGATCTGCTGCGCGGTGGCCAGGATGTCGCACGGGCGCAGCCCGACAAACGGGTTGGGACCGAGCATGCCCTCCGCCGCAGACGCAGCGAGATCGTCGGACGGCGTGCCGCCCGACGTGCTTTCAGAGTTTACCGCCATTTTGCTGCTCCTCAAACGACTGCATCATGTTCGTCAAGCGACCCGGCTCACGCCACCAGCATCGCCAGCGTCTCGGCGATCAGGGCCGGTTTGGCCTCGCCCTCGATCTGCAGCTCGTTCATCGTCTTGACGATGACGCGGCCGCCGCCCTTTTTCTCCACCGACACCAGCGTCACGCGATTGCGTACCCGTGCGCCGGCCTTGACCGGTGTCATGAAGCGCACCTTGTCGAGCCCATAGTTCAGGCCGGCCGATGCGTCCTCGGGAATCAGGCCGATCTCGATCGCGAGTGCCGCGAGTAAAGACAGCGTCAGATAGCCGTGCGCGATCGTGCCGCCGAACGGGCTCTCGCGCTTCGCGCGCTCCACGTCCACGTGAATCCACTGTCTGTCGCCCGTGCATTGCGCGAACGCGTCGATGCGCGCCTGGTCGACGACAATCCAATCCGACACGCCCAGTTCGCGGCCGACGAAGTCGTCAATCGCGGCAAGGCTGTATTCCTTGATGCTCATCGTGCTGCTCCTCGAGTTATTCCTCGTGACCGGTCAGGCGAACTGTTCGCGCAACCATTTTTTGTTCATCTTGCCGACGCTTGTCTTCTGCAACGCATCGACGAACTTGACGACCTGTGGCACCGCATACTTCGAAATCCGCCCTGTCGCGCTGAACCTCATCACATGCTGTTTGATGTCCTCTTCCGTCGCCGCTACGCCGCCCTGCAGCACTACCAGCGCCACGGGCCGCTCGCCCCACTTGTCGTCCTTGATGCCGATCACCGCGACTTCGGAGACGCCCGGATACAACGAAATCAGGCTTTCGATTTCGAGCGACGATATCCACTCCCCGCCCGACTTGATCACGTCCTTGATTCGATCGGTGATCTGCAGATTGCCGGTCGGGTCGATATTGGCGATGTCCTGCGTGTGCAGATAGCCGCCCGCCCATAACTGCGTCGACGCCTCGGGATTGTTCAGGTAGCCCTGCGTCAGCCATGGCGCGCGCACGACGATTTCGCCGTAGGCTTTGCCGTCGTGCGCAACGTCCTCCATGCTCTCGGTGACGATGCGCAGATCGACCAACGGGACCGGCCTGCCGGTCTTGCAGCGCAAGCGCACCTGCTCATCGAGGTCAACCGCCTCGCTACCGGGCGGAAGTTGCGCGAGGCTCAATACGGGGCACGTCTCGGACATGCCGTAGCCGGCGAAGATGTCGATGCCCCGTTCGAGCGCGACTCGTGCGAGACCGTGCGGCAAGGCGCCGCCGCCAATCACGATCTTCCACTTGCTGAAATCGGCCGACTTCGCCTCGGCGCAACCAAGCAGCATGTGCAAGATCGTGCTCACGCAATGCGAGAACGTGACGCCTTCGTCGCGTATCAGTTGCACCAGCCGTTCCGGCACGTAGCGGCCCGGATAAACCTGCTTCACCCCCAGCACCGTGGCGATGTAGGGCATGCCCCACGCGTGCACATGGAACATCGGCGTGAGCGGCATGTAGACGTCGCCGCGGTGAAAGCGCTGGCCCGACATCGGACTGGACAGCGCCGCCATTACGGTGAGGGTGTGCAGCACGAGTTGCCGGTGCGAAAAATAGACGCCCTTGGGCAAGCCGGTGGTGCCCGTCGTGTAGAACGTCGTGGCCCGCGTGTTCTCATCGAAATCCGGGAATGCGTAGCGGGTCTCGCTGGCGGCAAGCATCGCCTCGTATTCGGTCGCGAAAGGAATGGTGTGCGTGCCTGCGTCACTGCCCGGCTCGTCGATCCAGACGAAGGTGCGCACCGTTTCAAGCTGGTCCTTGATCGCCTCGATCACCGGCAGAAAATCGGTGTGAACCAGCAGTATTACCGCACCGGCGTGGTTGATCGTATAAGCGATCTCCGCCTGCGAGAGCCGCACGTTGACCGTCTGCAGCACGGCGCCCATCATCGGGACCGCGAAATAGCACTCGAGATAACGGTGGCTATCCCAGTCCATCACGGCGACCGTGCTGCCGTGCCGCGCGCCGAGCCCGCTCAGGCCATTGGCGAGCCGCGCAATGCGTTCGCGCAGAGTGGTATAGGTCATGCGAACCTGACCGCGGTAGACGATCTCCTGGTCCGGTGCCTGAACGAACGGCGTATGCAGCAGTTGCTTGATCAGCAGCGGATACGCATAAGCGCTGGGCGTCGGGTCTTGCACGTCGTCCTGCATCTACATCTCCTTAAGTCCGAACGAGTCCGAAAATGAATCACGGGCTGACACGGGTTGGGTCGTCGCGTGGCGCGTTCAGTGGCATCCCGAATGAAGCCATGATCGGCGCGACAGGAGTGCCGGACCATCCCCTGAAAGGGGGAACGGTATGGGTGAGAGCAAGGAGGGGCGGTAAACCCGGATGATGCGGCGATAGCCGTCTGGCGGCCGGCTTCAGCGCGGCTGGTATCGGCGTGCGATCGTTCAGCGCGGCTTGAGTTCGACGGGCGAATTGGCGCGATAGCCGCCGCCCAGCGCTTTTGTCAGCGCAATTTCCTGACTGAGCCGCTGCCCGTCGAGGTTGACGAGTGCAACCTGCTCGGCAATCAATGGCTGGCGCGCCTCCATCGCCGTGAGGCGGCTCGCCAGTCCGCGCTGGTAGTACGCTTCAGCGCTGTCTCGCGCGAACGCCACGGCCTGCACCTTCTGCACCTGCAGTTGCGTTTCGGCATCCAGGTCCTGCAGCCGGCTGCCGGTCGACGCAACATCGCGCACGGCATTGAGCACCGCCTGGTTGTACTGCTCGATCAGCATGTTGCTGGCCGCGCGCGCGCCGCCCAGATTCGCATTGAGGCGTCCGCCGTCAAAGATCGGCAAGGTCAGACCGGGAATCAGATTGATCTGCTGGCTCGCGTGCGTGAACAGATCGGCCAGATGCAGCGCATCGAAGCCGAAGAAGGCCTTGATGTCGAAGCTGGGATAGAACGCCGCCTTCGCGGCATCGATCTGGTCGAACGAAGACTCGACATACCAGCGCGCTGCCTGCAGGTCTGGGCGCCGCGCCAGTAATTCGTATGACAGGGTGGCCGGTAAGCCGGCCCGCGGCTGCGGCAACGGCACGGGCTCGATCTCCTGCAGATCGGCCGGCCCGGCACCGATGAGCGCCCGCAACGACTCGCGGAACTGCTTGAGCTGCCCTTGTGCCGCGACGATCTGCCGTTGCGCGGCCAATTGCTGCGCGCGCGCTTCTTCGACCCGGGTCCGCGACTCCAGGCCTCGCGCCGCGCGTGCCGTGTGCGTTTCCACCGTGAACGCCGCCACCTGTTGCGACTGCTCCAGCAGATCGATGAGCTGATACGTGGTCTGGATGCCGTAATAAAGCTGCGCAACGTCGGTTGAGATTTCGAGTTCAACTGCCGATGTCTCCGCGAGACGCGCGTTATGCACGCCCAGCGAGGCCGCCACCTGCGCGCGTTGCTTGCCCCAGATATCGATGTCGAGACTCGCGCCGAGCCCGACGATGCCTTCCGTGTACCAGGGGCCGTCCAGTCCGAGCGCCGGGTTCTTCGACGCGAACGGACCGAGAAAACCGTGCGCCGATACGTGCTCGCGATCGAGCGTGCCAAGCGCAACCACCTGAAGATTCGAACCGGCCTTCACCAGTTCGACATTCGATTTGGCCTGCGCCACCCGGCTGCGGACGATCACGATCGTCGGCGCATCCGCGAGGGCACGCTCGATCAGCGCATCGAGCTGCGGATCGCCGTAGCCGGTCCACCAGCGCGCGGACGGCCAGCCGTCGCGCGCCAGATGGATATCGTCGGCGAGACGGATCTGTTCCGGCTGGATCTGCGCGTACGGCGTGCCGTTTTCGTGGATCAGCGCGCAGCCCGACAGCACGAGCGACATCCACGCGACGCATAACAGGCATCGATACCATCGCCAATCGCGTA
>DASPZL010000618.1:0-5724 GCA_035636295.1 Paraburkholderia sp. | reverse complement strand
CACAACAGCGCACCGAGAACGTTGAAAAGCTGAAACCGGCTCACCGTCATTTCCGATGCGCCCGCAACGAACGGCGCGAAAGTCCGCACCACCGGAATGAAGCGCGCCAGCACGATGGTCTTGCCGCCATGCTTCTCATAGAAGTTATGCGTCTTCTGCAATGCGCTGCGATCGAGAAAGCGCTCGAGAAAAGGAATGTGCGAATTGAACACCCGTGGTCCGATGGCCCGCCCGATCATATAGTTGACCGTATTGCCGCCGACCGCCGCGACGAGCAGCAGCACGATCAGCAGGCCGACGTTCATTTCGCCGGTCGCGCAAAAAGCGCCGCCGATGAACAGCAACGAGTCGCCTGGCAGAAACGGCAGGATGACCAGCCCGGTTTCGCAGAACACGATCAGAAACAGCACCGCGTAGACCCAGGCGCCGTACACGTGGATGAAGTCTCCCAGAAACTTGTCGATGTGCAAGACAAGATTGGCGAAATGTAGCAACGTGTCCAAAGGCGTCCTTTATTGAGCGAATGTGAGCATGGCGGGAATGGCTGTGCGAGCCTGCGAGCGGTGGCAACAAGCGCTCGCTCGCCGCCGGAACTGACCGCGTCATGATACCGAAAGTGCCCGGCCGCGATTAAAAAAGTCCAGTCCTTCGGACGCCTCGGGGCTTGCCGTGCCGAATCGTTATAATTTCGCCATGTCCGAATTCTCCGAAACGCCTGCCGGCTCCCCTGCCGCGGCCACAGTTTCCGCCGCCGCGCCCGTCCCACGCCCGTTGCGCGCGATCCAGCCGCTGCCCGACCAGTTGATCAGTCAGATCGCGGCCGGCGAAGTGGTCGAGCGGCCCGCCTCGGTGGTCAAGGAGTTGCTGGAAAATGCGCTCGACGCGGGCGCGCAGACTTTGCGCATCATGCTCGACGAAGGCGGTGTCAAACGTATTTCGATCACCGACGACGGCTGCGGTATCCCCGAAAACGAACTCGCGCTCGCGCTGATGCGCCATGCGACCAGCAAGATCCGCTCGCTCGCCGAACTGGAAGCGGTCGCCACGCTGGGGTTTCGCGGCGAGGCGCTGGCCTCGATTGCATCGGTCGCGCAGATGTATATCACGAGCCGCACCGCCGACGCCCCCCATGCCGTGCGCGTCGATGCGCAAACCGGCGTGCTGAGTCCCGCCGCCGGCACTCAGGGCACCACGATCGAAGTGCGCGAGTTGTACTTCAACACGCCCGCGCGCCGCAAATTCCTGAAGAGCGAGCAAACCGAGCTCGGCCATTGCCTCGAACAGATCCGCCGCGCGGCGTTGGCACGGCCGGACCTGGCGATTTCGGTGCTGCATAACGGCAAGGCGGTCGAACACTGGAACGCCAGCGAGCCGCCCGTGCGCGTCGCGAAGATTCTCGGCGAGACCTTTGCGACGGCGCATCTGCCGCTCGACGAATCCGCCGGGCCGCTCGCCGTCTACGGCTGCGCCGGGCTGCCGACCGCGAGCCGCGGGCGCGCCGACCAGCAGTACTTCTTCGTCAACGGCCGCTTCGTGCGTGACAAGCTGCTCACGCACGCCGTGCGCGCCGCTTATGAAGACGTGCTGCACGGCGACCGTTACCCGTCCTATGTGCTGTTTCTCGATCTACCGCCTGAAGCGGTCGATGTGAACGTGCATCCGTCGAAGATCGAAGTGCGGTTTCGCGATTCGCGCTCGATTCACCAGTTCGTGTTCCACGCCGTACAGCGCGCGCTGGCGCGGCATGCGGGCGCGTCGCCGGAAACGACGGCGGGCGGGCATGCGGCGCATCTGGAAGCGTCGGCGGGCGGGCCGGCTTCGTTTGGCGCTACGCCGCCAGGCGGCGCGGTTGCCGCTGCGGGCAACGGCGCCGGCAACCTGGGTGCGGGCGCAGGCGGCTTCGGTGGCGGATTTGGGTCGTCGTCACAGCCAGGCAACACATGGATGCGCCAGGCGCGCATGACGCAAGGCACGCTGCCCGTTGCGCAACCGCTGGCGTTTTACGACGCGCTCTTCGGCCGCAGAGACACAAATGCAGGCGCAGTGGAAGGCGCTACGCTCTTCGAAGCACGCGACTCGGCCACGGAAACAACGGCGCCGTACAACACGTCCGCGCCGTATACCTCGCCCGCTTTCAACCCCGCCGACGAACAGCCGCTCGGCTTCGCGCTCGGCCAGATTCACGGCATCTACGTGCTCGCGCAGAACACGCACGGTCTTGTGATCGTCGACATGCACGCCGCGCACGAGCGCATTCTGTACGAGCAGTTCAAGAACGCGCTGGCCGATCGCACGATCGCCGTGCAGCCGCTGCTGATCCCGCAGACGATGCAGGCCGATCCGATCGAAATCGGCACCGTCGAGGAAGAGCGTGACACGCTCGACGCGCTCGGCTTCGACCTCGCGGTGCTGTCGCCCACCACGCTCGCGATCCGCGCCGTGCCCGCGCTGCTGAAGGACGCCGATCTGCAGGCGCTGGCGCGCGCGGTCCTCTCCGACCTGCATGCGTTCGGCGGCTCGCGCGTATTGACCGAGCGTCAGCACGAACTGCTCGGCACGCTCGCGTGCCATCACGCGGTGCGGGCGAACCGGCGTCTGACACTCGATGAAATGAACGCGCTGCTGCGTCAGATGGAGGCGACCGAGCGCGCCGATCAGTGCAACCACGGGCGTCCGACGTGGTATCAGTTGACGCTCTCCGATCTCGATCGGCTGTTCATGCGTGGGCAGTAACGGTGCGCTTGATGACGCTCATTCGCCGCGCGCCGGTTTGTCCATGACTTCACGCACGCCCACGCCGGTCGCGTGCCTGCTGGGGCCGACCGCATCCGGTAAAACCGCCGCCGCCCTCGCGCTGGCCGCGCGGCGGCCGGTGGAAATCATCAGCGTGGATTCGGCGCTGGTCTATCGCGAGATGGACATCGGCACCGCGAAGCCGACGGCGGACGAGCGCGCGGCGGCGCCGCATCATCTGATCGACATCGTCGATCCGGCCGACGCTTATTCAGCCGCCGAATTTCGCGCGGATGCGTTGCGCCTGATCGGCGAGATCAGCGCGCGCGGGCGGCTGCCGTTGCTGGTCGGCGGGACCATGCTGTACTACAAGGCGCTCACGCAAGGACTGAACGACCTGCCCGGCGCCAATGCCGAGGTTCGCGCCACGCTCGACGCCGAGGCCGCGCGCGACGGCTGGCCTGCGATGCACGCGCGGCTTGCCGCAGTCGACCCCGTTACGGCCGCGCGTCTCGCGCCGAACGATTCGCAGCGGATTCAGCGGGCGCTCGAGGTGTTCATGTTGACCGGCCAGCCGATGTCCGCGTTACTGGCTGCGCCCGCTCGCGTGGACGCCGCCGCTTCGGCATGGCGATTCGTGCCGATCGCGCTCGAGCCTTCCGATCGAAGCGTGCTGCATGCGCGCATCGAAAAGCGCTTTGACGCGATGCTGGCGGGCGGCTTCGTCGATGAAGTGGTGAAACTGCGCGAGCGCGGGGATTTATCGCCGGAAATGCCCTCCATGCGCTGCGTGGGCTATCGGCAGGTATGGGAATATCTCGACGGAGCGGTCGATTATTCGACCATGCGGGATAAGGGAGTGTTTGCCACGCGGCAACTGTGCAAGCGGCAGCTCACGTGGCTGCGGAGCGTGACTGAGCGGATAGTAGTTGACTGCTGCGACCCGCACGCTACCGCGCGGGTGCTTGATGCGATTGAAGCGTTGATTTGATGCGGTCCCGGACCCGCGCGGCGCTTGAAGTTTCTACGCCGCGCAGGCAAACCAGCCTTGCGTTAAACCACGACCGTTTGAGCTTCACCCGCCGCGCTTTCGCGAATCACGCCGATCTTCCAGACCTGCTCGCCTGCCGCGGACAACAGCCCGATCGCCGCATCGGCATCAGCCGCGGACACCACCACCGCCATCCCGATCCCGCAGTTGAACACGCGATGCATCTCGGCATCCGCCACGCCGCCGTGCTTTTGCAGCCACGAGAACAGCGGCGGCAACGGCCAGCCGCGATGATCCAGTTCAGCGGTAAGACCTTCACGCAAAACGCGCGGAATATTCTCGACCAGCCCGCCGCCGGTGATGTGCGCCATGCCCTTCACGGCGATCTGCTGCATCACGGCCAGCAACGGCTTCACGTAAATATGCGTGGGCGCCATCAGCGCGTCGGCGAGCGTTCGGCCGTCGAAATCCGCGTTCAGATCAGGTTGCGCGCGCTCGATGATCTTGCGCACCAGCGAAAAGCCGTTCGAATGAATCCCGCTCGAAGCCAGCCCCAGCACCACGTCGCCGGGGGCGATCGTGCTGCCGTCGATAATCTTGCTCTTTTCCACCGCGCCGACCGCGAAGCCGGCCAGATCGTACTCGCCGTCCGGATACATGCCCGGCATTTCCGCCGTCTCGCCGCCGATCAGCGCGCAACCCGCCAGTTCGCAACCATATGCGATACCCTTCACGACCGTAGCCGCCGTGCCGACGTCCAGCTTGCCGCACGCGAAATAGTCGAGGAAGAACAGCGGCTCGGCGCCTTGCACAAGAATGTCGTTCACGCTCATCGCCACCAGATCCTGGCCGACGGTGTCGTGTTTATTCAGTTGAAACGCGAGTCGCAGTTTGGTGCCGACACCGTCGGTGCCCGAAACCAGCACCGGTTCCTTGTAGCGCTTCGGCACTTCGAACAGCGCGCCAAACCCGCCGATGCCGCCCAGCACGCCGTCGCGCATCGTCTTTTTGGCAAAGGGCTTGATCGCGTCGACAAGGGCGTCGCCTGCATCGATGTCCACGCCGGCGTCGCGATACGACAAACCTTGGGCGTCAGGGGCGGATTTCGGTTGATTCATGGGGAAGAGCGAGAAGGTCGGTAAAATGCGATTTTACCCGATGCCGGCCGGTTGGCTGGAATTTGAATCATCCGGTCCCGACGACACCTGGGAAACAAACTTGCAACAGAACTCCTCGATTCTGACACCCGTTCAGCGCCGCGCCTTCATCTGGCTGGCGATCGCGCTGGGCATTGGCATTCTGCTCTGGCTCCTGAGCCCGGTCCTCACGCCGTTTCTGCTCGGCGCGATTCTCGCGTACATTCTGCAGCCGGGCGTCGCGTGGATGGTGCGCCGGCGCGTGCCGCGCGGCCTCGCCGCATTGCTGATGATGCTGCTCTTCACGCTGTTGATGACGATGCTCGTGCTGCTGGTGCTGGCCGTCATCCAGAAAGAAGGGCCGCAACTGAAGCAGCAGGTTCCGGTGCTGTTCACGCATATCAACGCGTGGCTACAACCGAAACTCGCGCTGCTGGGCCTCGCCGATTCGCTCGATTTCGCCAGCATCCGCGATCTCGTGATGGGGCAGCTGGAAGGCAGCGCGCAGACCGTCGCGCTCTACGTGTGGACCTCGGTGCGCACCAGCGGCAACGTGATGATGACGGTGGTCGGCAACATCGTGATGGTGCCGCTCGTGCTGTTCTATCTGCTGTACGACTGGAACCGCATGCTCGCGCGCATGCGGATCGTGGTGCCGCGCCGCTGGCTCGACAAGACGCTGCAGCTCGCGCGCGACATGGACCAGATGCTGTCGCAATACCTGCGCGGCCAGTTGCTCGTGATGGGCGTGCTCGCCGTGTACTACGCGGTCGCGCTGACCATCGCCGGCTTCGAAATCGCGTTGCCGGTAGGCATTTTCACGGGGCTCGCGGTGTTCATCCCGTACATCGGTTTCGCAACCGG
>DASPZL010000617.1:0-4949 GCA_035636295.1 Paraburkholderia sp. | reverse complement strand
CGTGTCCATTCCGCTGACCGGCTGGCTCACGCAGCGCATCGGCCAGGTGAAGCTCTTCGTCGGCGCGATCCTGATGTTCGTGCTGGCTTCGTGGCTGTGCGGCATCGCGCCGACGCTGCCGATCCTGCTGGTCGCGCGGGTTTTCCAGGGCGCGGTGGCCGGTCCGCTGATTCCGCTGTCGCAAGCGATTCTGCTCGGCTCGTATCCCAAGGAGAAATCGTCGACCGCGCTCGCGCTCTGGGCGATGACCGCGACCGTCGGTCCGATCGCGGGCCCGGCGCTCGGCGGCTGGATCACGGATAGTTACAGCTGGTCGTGGATCTTCTACATCAACATCCCGGTCGGCCTGTTCGCGGCGGGCGTCACGTGGATGATCTATCGCACGCGCGAGTCGCCCACTCGCAAGCCGCCCATCGACGTGGTCGGGCTCGGCCTGCTGATCACCTGGGTCGCGTCGCTGCAGATCATGCTCGACAAGGGCAAGGATCTCGACTGGTTCTCGTCGCCGGTGATCGTGATTCTCGGCATTACCGCGCTGATCAGTTTCGCGTTCTTCCTCGTGTGGGAGCTGACCGAGGAGAATCCGATCATCGATTTGCGGCTCTTTCAGCAGCGCAATTTCCTCGGCGGCACGATTGCGATCTCGGTGGCTTACGGCGTGTTCTTCGGCAACCTGGTGCTGCTGCCGCAATGGATGCAGGAGTATCTGAACTACCGGTCGGTGGATGCCGGTCTCGTCACCGCGCCGCTCGGCATCTTCGCGGTGCTGCTCGCGCCGGTGATGGGCCGCGTGCTGCCGCGCTCGGACGCGCGCGTGATCGCCACGCTGGCGTTTATCGGATTCGCGATCGTGTTTTACATGCGCTCGAAGTACGTGATCGAAATCGACACATGGCACCTCGTGATCCCCACGCTGCTGCAAGGCATTCCGATGGCGCTGTTCTTCGTGCCGCTGACCTCGATCATTCTGGCCGGCCAGCCGCCGCACAAGATTCCAGCGGCGGCCGGCCTGTCGAATTTCGCGCGCGTGTTTTGCGGCGCGGTGGGCACGTCGATCGCCGGCAACGAGTGGAACAACCGCACGGTGCTGCATCACGCGCGACTCACGGAGCGCGCCACCATCGATAATCCGCTGTTCAACCAGCAGATCGATTCGACCCAGTCGCTGCTGCATCTGAATACGCAATCGGCGCATGCGCTGTTCGATTTCACCGTCAATACGCAGGCCGCGATGATGGGGCTGAACGACATCTTTTATGTGTCGGCGATCATCTTCATTCTGATCATTCCGCTGATCTGGATTACGCGGCCGGCCAAGGGCGGTGGCGGGCCGGATGCGGCGGGCGCGCATTGACGGTGAGGTTTTCGCTCGGGCTCATTTGCCGCGGCGTAATCGCTCGCGCCCTGCGATAACGACGTAATCACGCCGCGTCAGCGGAAATAGCGCGCGGGCGTGTCGCCGAACGCGTCGCGGAACACCGCGATAAACGACGACACGTCGTTGTAGCCGACTTCGAGCGCCACCTGCGTGACGCTCGCGCCCGCGCCGAGGTGCTCCAGCGCGGCCAGCAGCCGCAGTTGCTGGCGCCATTGGCCGAAGGTCTGCCCCGTCTCCTTGACGAACAGACGCGCCGCCGTGCGAGCCGTCACGCCGGCCGCCGCGGCCAGGTCCTCGAGTATCGCGGGCTCGGCCGGGTTGGCGCTCAACGCATCGGCAATCCGCCGGGTGCGTGGATCGCCTGGCCAGTTCAACCTTAGCGGAGCGGCGCGCAAACGCGGCAGGCGGTCCAGCAACACTTGCACAAGACGCGCGGCCGGTTCGTCGAACGGTTGCTCATGCGGGAGATCGGCCGCGGCGATCAGCAAGGCCTCCACCAGCCGGTCGGGCACGACCGCGCCGCTTTGCGCGGGAAGCGGCGCGGCCTCCACGTCGGCGTACAGCGAATAGAGCCGAACAGGCCCGGCGGCGGACAGGCAGTGCAGCACGTTCGCCGCCATCCACACGGCGTGACCCGGCGGCACGACCCATCGCCCGTTTTCGGTGCGCACGGTCAGCACGCCGGCGCTCACGTGGATCAGCCGCGCGCGGCGATAGGCGCGCCACGGCTCGTCCAGCGTGTCGTGATTTTCGTCGACCACGAATGCCGGATGCTCGACGCCGTCCGGATCAAAAGCTTCCATCATGGTGTCCGTTTTGCCGGGTTGTTGCAGGAAAGGCAGCAAGATTAGCATAGCCGGAGGGAGTCGCTGCCTGAACCCGGCCGTGCAATGCCATGCGAACCCTACGCCGCGGCTTGCCAGTAGAATCGCGGCTTCAACGGTCCGAGCCCAATGAACTACGCATCCATCCTCGAACAGATCCATCGCGATCTGCAGCCTTATCTGGGCACCGGCAAGGTCGCCGACTATATTCCCGAACTCGCCAAAGTCCCCGCCGACAGTTTCGGCATGGCGATCGTCACCGCGTCGGGCGAAGTCTTTCGCACCGGCCAGGCCGACACGCGCTTTTCGATCCAGAGTATTTCGAAGCTGTTCGCCTGCACCATGGCGTTCCGGCTGCTCGGCGACGCGCTGTGGCAGCGCGTGGGGCGCGAGCCGTCCGGCAACGCCTTCAATTCGCTGGTCCAGCTCGAAGCCGAACAGGGCAAGCCGCGCAATCCGTTTATCAACGCGGGCGCGCTGGTCGTCACCGACGTGCTGTGCCGCCGCTTCGTGCAAGCCGAGACGGCGCTGGTCGAATTCATGCGGCGGCTGACGGGCGAAACCGGCATCGACTACGACTCGCGCGTCGCGCAGTCGGAGTTGCAGCACGCTCACCGCAACCGGGCGATGGCGCACTTCATGGCGAGCTTCGGCAACATGGAGATGCCGCCGGAAGTGGTCATCGATGCCTATTGCCGTCAGTGCGCGATCTCGATGAGTTGCGTCGAACTGGCGAAGGCGGCGCTGTTTCTGACCAATCATGGCGTGGTGCCCGCCAGCGGCGAACGGATTCTCGACACCAGTTCCGCCAAGCGCCTGTCCGCGCTGATGCTGACCTGCGGCACGTATGACGCGGCGGGCGATTTCGTCTACCGCGTGGGCCTGCCGGCGAAAAGCGGCGTGGGCGGCGGGATCGTCGCCGTGCTGCCCGGCGAGATGGCGGTGTGCGTGTGGTCGCCGGGGTTGGATAGCAATGGCAATTCACTGGCGGGGGTTTTGGCGCTGGAGTGGTTGACGACTTATACGGGGCGGTCGATTTTTTGATTTTGACTTGCGGGCGGCGGGACGCGGACATGTTGCTGTCCGCAATGCCCAAAAACGTAGAGACGCCGCAAGGCGATCGCCTTCCCGCCGCGCCGCCGAACGGCGCCCCATCCTCCGCTCACCCCGCGCGCCTCACCAGTTCCGCCAGCACGGTTTGATAAGCGGTGGTGCCGATCACTCGCTCGTTCACACCGTCCTCGAAGTCGATCCACCCTGAATTGAAGCCGTCGATCATTTCGATGCGCGGCGCGGGCCACGCCGTGCCCTGCGCCTGGAACAGCGCTTCCCACTGATCGCGCGGCACCGCCTGAGGCCTGACCGGGCGCCCGAGCACGCCGCCGAGCAGCGCGGCGATCTCATGCTGCGTGTAGCGCCGCGGGCCTTCGATCTCGATCACGCGACGGCCTTGCCACGACTGCGTGAGCGTGTCGGCGATCACGCGGCCGATATCCGCGGTGGCGACCATCGGATACGGGCGATCGAGCGGTTGCAGAAAGCTCGGCATCACACCTGTTTCGCGCGCCGGCGCGATGTCCCATAGCGAGTTTTCCATGAACCACGCCGGCCGCAAGATCGTTGTCGGAATCGGCAGGTTCGCGAACGCTTCTTCGAGAATATGGACTTGCGTGATGAGGCCAAGGCCCGACTCGCGCTGCCCGCCAACCGACGACAGCGCCGCGATACGTTCCGGCCCGGCCTTCGTCAGCGCTTCTGTCAGCACCGCCGCGGCCGCGTGCGCATTCGGATAGCCCGGCTGCGGCGCAAAGTTCGGCGCCACCATGACGAAAACGCCCGCCGTACCGCTGAATGCATCGGCGAGCGCGTCTGCGTCCTCGAATGAGGCGATCGCCACCTCGGCGCCGCACTCCGTCCACTGCGCCGCCTTGCTTTTGTCACGCAAAACGGCGCGCACCGGATACCCCGCGTCCAATAAAGCGCGCGCCGCCGCGCCACCCACCTGCCCTGTCACACCGGTAATTGCAAACATGCTCACTTCTCCTTGAATACGGCCAATGCCGGGTTGGATGCATTCTCGGTGTTCCGCGTTGATTTCACGAGAGCATGAATGTCATTTGTTTAATGCTATTACGGCATGTGTTACCCCACTTCCCACGGCTTGCATCGCAAAAAGTAGTTTGACAAACTATCTTTAGATATATATCTTACGACACATCTTAAGACACAAAACGGAGTACCCAGGATGCGTCATCATCACCGTTTTTCCCGTTGGCCCAGCGCCGACGACCTTTCCCACACCGGGCATGGACGCCCTTCGCTCCATGCGCTCTGGCATGCGTTCGCCCGCCACTACGACTATCGCGGCGAGCGCGGCGGCGACGCGCCCGGTGAAGGCTTCGAACGCCGTCATGGCGGACGCGGCGACTGGCATGAGTTCCACAATGACGAACGCCGCCACGGCGGCCGTAGTGAACGCGCCGAGCACGGCGAGCGCTCCGCTTCCAGCGAAGCAGAACGCCGCGGCCGTCACGGCTACGACCGCTTTTCGCTGCACGCGCTGTGGCACGCGATCGGCCGTCATCACGAACATCGCGGCGGCGGTCGCGGTGGGCGTTTCGGCGGTGGTCCCGGCGGCTTCGGCGGCGATGGCGACGGTTTCCCGCGCGGCCGCAAATTCAGTTCCGACGATCTGCAACTGCTGCTGCTGTCGATGATCGACGCGCAGCCGAGCCACGGCTACGAGT
>DASPZL010000616.1:0-35938 GCA_035636295.1 Paraburkholderia sp. | reverse complement strand
AGACCGCTGATCCTGTCGTAGACGAATGCGCTCGTGCCGGCCAGACCGAACAGCCCCACGGTGCCCGCCGCGGTCTGCAGGTTCTGCACAGCCGAGCGGTCGGAGGCCTGGAACCACGTCACCTTGCCGTTCTTCACCTTGAAGTAGCCAAGCGGCGGACCCGCGCCGTCCGGCGCATACGCGTACAGCCGTTCCTTCTTCGACACTTCGCCGTCGGCCACCATCTGCCTTGCGTTCGGCAAACGGAATTCATTGGCGTGATCGAGCGGCGTTTGCAAGGCCTCGCGGACGGAGCCGGTCCGCTTCACGAACCGCAGTCCCTTGTAGTCGGTCGAGAGGCTCAGATCGGCGGCGCGCTCCGACGTCTGGACCCACGTCACCTTGCCTTCCTTGCCCGCCTTGAAATAGCCGAGCGGCGGACCCGCGCCGTCCGGCGCGTAGGCATAGAGGCGTTCTTTTTTCGGCACGTCGCCCTCCGTGCCCCATTGCTTCGCTTCCGCCAGGGCAATCTCGTTCGCCGGATCGAGTGGCGCCTTCAAGCCCTTTCCAAGCGATCCCTCCTGTCTGGCGAAATGCAAACCGTTGAAGTCGTCGGTCAGACCGGGGCCTTCCTTGCTCGCCGGCAGCGAGATCGGCTCACGCGGCTTCAGCGACTCGGGCTTCGGAAAGAACGCCGCGGTCACGGACGCCTCGCGCCCCTGTGCCGTCGCGCCCCGGCGCAAGCGCTGGGCCGCCAGCACCGTCTGAGTGATGCGGCGGCGGAACAAGCCCGCCTCGCCCTCGGGCAAGCCCGTCGCTTTTTTCCAGCCGAGGCGCCCGGTCACCACGATCTGAGCCGGCGCCTCCTGGTACGCGGCCGGCAAGGTGGCGGGAGCGAATGCCTCGCGCGTGTACGGCGCGGCTTTTTCGCGCGCCGCGACCTGCGCCTTGATGTTGGCGATCACCACTCGCGCGGCGCGCTTGCGTTGCGTGAGATTGCCTTCGCCGTGTTCCTTCATCACCGCGAAAATCTTTTCCTCGAGCCCGTGGTTGTCCAACTGATCCTTGAGCAGGTCGACGCTGCGCCGGTACTCCCGGTCGCTCATCGAGCCGTAGGCCGGCGCGGTCTCGTCGCCGTTCTTCAGTTCGTCGAGCGCGGCCGCCACGTCGGTCAAACGGGTGAACGGCGTCTGTTCGCCCATGTTGTCGAAACCCATGGCCGAGTCGAGGTCGATGAAAAACGCCGCCGGTTCACCGTCGCCGCGTGTCAGACCGATGTTGCCGAAGGTTTCGCGGCTGGCCGGCATCTCGCTGCTGCGGTTGCCCGCCACCGACACGTTCTTCAGCGCGATATGGCCCGCCGCCGTCGCGAACACGCCGTTCGTCATCGAGCGCTCGGGATCGCCGAGCACGGCTTTCGCGTGCGTGGAGGACACGTCGATCTCGGCGAACGGCGTCATGATGCCGTAGTGCAAGGTGCCGGTTCCGGGCTCCTTGAAGGTGACGAGCCGCATGTCGGTCGCGCTGCCTTCGCCGTACATCGTGCGCATCAATTGACTCGTGGCGACCGCATTGCGGGCGCGTGCCTCGCCGGTGTCGCCCGCGACGCTCGCCTTCCACATCTGCTTGATGAGCCACAAGCCGTTGACGGAGCCGAATTTTCCCGTGGTGTCGCGCATCACGCTGCCGGGCCACAAGCCGCCCTGCTTGGTCCGCTCGTCGACAAGGCCGTGTTGCTCGACCGCTTTGGTCATCGACGAAGGGTTGCCGACGCGGCCTTCAAGGTTGGCGCGCGCGGCCCGCTTTGCCGCCGCGGTCTGCTTCGCGCCGGTTGTGCCCGCGCTGCGGCGTGCGCCGCCTTGCCCGGCGGCGCCGGCAACCGGCCAGACCGGACGCCCGCGCACCATGCCGACGGCGCGCAAGCCGTTGCTGTGCACGGCGGCGAAGCCTTCGGGCAAGCCGGATTCGTCGATGTTGACGAGCTTGCAGGTGGTTTGGCCGGTGGCCGGATCGCGCTGCGCGACGGCGTACATGTCGACGCCCGCGGGCTTGATCTGCTCGCCGTCGGCCGTCGTGAAACGCACTGCCGTCTCGCGCGCGTAGCCGAGGTCCGACATGAGCGCGACTTGCACGGGCGTACCACGCCGGACCGAATCGCGATTCGCTTTGACGCGCGAGAGGAAGCGCTGCAACGTCGAAGCCGGTCCGGTTTCGACGGGCAGGCTGGCGGCGTCGACGTACACGTAGTTCGACGGTGCTTCGCTTTGCGGATGATCGAAGACGCGTGTGAGTTCGGCTTCGCCGAGATGGACCGGCGCGTTGGTTGGACTCACGGCCTGCTCGCGCTGATAGACATGGATCTCCGGCGCGAAGTCCTGCTCGGGCGCCTCGGGCAGATGCAGGTACAGTCGCGTGGCCACCTGCGGGTCGTTGGCCGGCACAGCAATATGCTCGTCGGCCGGATGCAGGTACAGCACGCCTGTGCCGCGCGTGCTGTTCTCGGTCATCGACGCGATCACCGGCGCCTGCAGCTCGTACGCCAGTTCGCGCGCCCACGGAAAGCCGCCTGAGCCGAGATAGCAGCCCGTCAGCAGCACACCGTCGCCGGGTTTGTACGCGGGATCGTTCATCAATTCGCGCACGAACCTCTTGGGCGAGATTGTCCGGCTGCCGGGGCCCACCGCGGTGGTGTTGCCTTCGGCGAAACTTTCGGGTGTCGAGCCGTGCGATTCGGCGATGCTGAAACCGGACACTTTCAGATACTGCCGCGCGGTCGCGTGTCCGAGCAGGTTGACGACCCGGGAGCCGGGCACCGGCCGCAATTCCAGCGCATTCAGCTTGATCGGCTGCGCGCCGCCCGGCGAAAATTTTCCGCTGACATCCGGTTCGATCTGAAAGCGCGCGACACGCCTCGCCGGATTCGGATCGACGCGCCGCCAGCCTTGCGCGTCGCTCTCGCCGAGCCGTCCATAAACCGGCGCCTGAATCAGGTCGGAGAACTGCTGCAGCAATGCCGCGTCGCTGCCGCTGTGCGCGCCGTCGAGCGCGACCGGCCTGCCGGGCGTATAGCTGAACTGCGCAAGATCTTCCAGCGCGACGGTCATATCCAGCGCGCTTGCTGCCGAGCCGCTGCGCGGATTGACGATCGCGCCATCGCGGGTCGGCACACCCCACAGGTAGACGTCGGCCGGCGCGCGGGCGCGGGTCATCGGCGCGTCCGTAGCGCCGCCCCACACGTGGGGCACCGAACGCGGTTCGACATCGCTCCAACTGACGGGAGGGTCTCGCAGGGTCGCGGGTAAGGCCGACGAATCGGCGGGAGCAGCATCGGAAACAACTGCGGACTCCGGCGCCGGCGGAGCTTGGGTGTCGCCCCGCGCATCACCCGCAGTCAAAGCGCGCGGCGGTTCATCGCGCGTGGCGGGCGCAGCCGGCTTCTCGCCGCTGAAATGCAGAACGCCGGCCTCCGGATCGAGCGTATCCAGGCGTAAGCCGGGATTGCGCAAATCGACACTGGAACCGTCGATCGTCACGAATTCGGCCTTCACGTTGGTCAGGCCCGCGGCCTCGAACTCGGCGACGGTCTGGTCGATCGCGGCGCGCGGATTGGGTTCGTCGAGCAGACCGCTCGGCTGTCTCAGCGTGACCGAACCGCCGGGCTGCGTCACGCGCGCGACGTCGCCAAGCACGCCGGGACGCTGCGTCAACGCATCGACGAAGCCGGAGTCGAGCGCGACCGAGCGATACGTGCCGTCCGGAATCGGCGAGAAGTCGAAGGCGGGATTGTTCAGCGGCAGGTCGGTTACTTGCGGCGTGGGACGCTGCGCGGTTTGCTGTGTCGTTTGCTGCGCCGCTTGCTCTGCCGTGCGCGCAGCTTGCGGTTCAAAGTCAGCCGTACGAGCCGACGCTTCCCCCGCCGGATCGGCAGGCGTCCGCGCGCTGGCCGACAGCTTCGCGGGCTCGGCCCGGAACGCCTTCATCAATACCTTCGACGAGTCCACCTGGCCGGTCAACGCGCTGCTGCCCCGCACCGTGGCGGTACCGTCGGCGTTGATCAGCAGGATGTCCGGCGGCGCCCACACGGTGACCGGCCGCTGGTTGCGCTGCGCGAGCTGTTCGGCCAGACGCTGCGCGAATGTACTGGTGGAGCGCCCATGCGCGCTCGCCGACGCGCGGGTCGGGTCCGCGTTCGTCGAGCCCGAATAGCACGAATAGAGCGTCACGTCCTGGCCTTCCGCGAGTAGCGGCGCGAGGCCTGCCGCGACGTCCTCCACCTTGACCGGCAGACCGTCCGGCCCTTGCATCTCGTTGGCCGACATGCCATGGCCCAGCACCACGTGATGATCGGGCGGCGCCATCACGCCGCTTGCGCCGCGCGCATGCAACGGATCGCCAGGCGGCACGAGCGAGGTGTCGACCGGACGCAGAAACTCCGGATGATCGCCGGCGGCAATGCCGGTCACGTCGTGGTAGCCGTCTTGCCATACCGGCGCCTTGCCTTGCGGACGAGTCGTCAGAATGCCGGCGCCGTTCGGCGCGACCGTGCGTTGCGTGTAGTCGACGTTGGTGAGGTGGATGACCGTACGCTCGCCGCCGTCGAAATAGCCGTCGTCCAGCGGGCTTTGCCGTCCGCCCGCTTCCTCGCTGCCCCAGGTTCCGCCGCCTGGCGCGGCATCGCCGTCCGGCTGAGCATTCCGCTGCCGCGCGGCCCATTCCTCGGCCGTGAAGATGCCGGTGGGTTCGAGCACCGGAGAGCCGGACGCGTCTGCGGGTTCGGCCGGCCGTCCGCCTGGCACCGGCTCTTCTCCGCTCGTCGGAGATAGGCGAGGCGTGTGCAGCACGCCGTCGTCGACCTGAATCGTGTGCGGCGAGAGTTGCGGTGTCCTGGCGCCGGCGTTGGCTTGCGCCTCGGCATCGGCATTGCGCGCGGCGGCCTGGTTGCGGGCGTGCTGATCGGCGTCGCGCTGCGCGCCCGAATGGCCGCGCGCGGCGACAAAACCCACGCCCATCAAGCCCGCCGACGACGCGAATTGCGCCCAGTCTTCGCCAGTCGCCGCACCGTTGGACGTCGCCAACTGGTGCCCCTGCAACACCAGCGAGCCGAGGTTGGTGGTCAGCGCGGTCACGCCGATGCCGCGAAACGCGAGCGCCGCGCGGTTGGCCGCGCGCAGCGAAGCAACCCGCCCGAGCAGTTGCACCGCCCGCGCCAGATGCAGCCGTTCGAGCGGCGTGAGCCGCGCGCTCCAGCGGGCGAGCGCGGCGGCGTCGGTCGACAGGCCGACCGGCGCTTCGGTCGCACGCGAAACGCTCCTGAAGAAGTTCAGCGAACGCGCGCGCGCCGCCGGCGAACCGGCGACCCAACGTCTGAGCGCGGCCGGCGGGGTTTCGAACTCGCGCAGCGCACGCGCGCCGTTGTTGGCGGCGCTGGCTGCCGCGGCTTCTTCCCGCGTGGCGTTATGCGCCAGTTTGACGAAACCCGTGGCATCGGCGAATGCCCTGTCGGACATGCCGACGCGCGCGATCACCTTCGCGGTGCGGCCCGTCAGCCCGCCGACGCCCGCGACGCCGCCGAACACGTTGGCGCCGAGAGCCAGCCAGTTCGCGCCGTTGCTCCAGCCGTCTTTGGTGCTCCCCATGGTGTGCAGCGTCTGCGCCGCGCCGATCGTCGCGCTCACCGCGAAGTAGGCGTCGGCGAGATCCGATAGCACGATCAGCCACAGTGCCGCCGTTTCCGGCTGCACGAGGGTTGTCAGCAGGCCGGCGGCGACCGTGACGCCGATCTCCAGATCGACCTTCAGGTGATCCCAGTCGTACCAGTGATCATCCGGCTTGTAGGTGGTCATGTAAGCGCTGTCGGTCAGCAAATTGCCGCTGCCGCCGAGCACCCAGTGCGGCTGCGCCACCAGCAAGCCCTTGTCGAGACCGGTGTGCGATTGCCAGTCCGAATAGCCATGACGCACGGTCGTATCCGCCGGCCCGACTTCGATTTCATTGCCCTTTGCGTCGATGCCCTCCATCACCGCAGCCTGAAGCGCCGCCGCTTCGTCCTTCCCTGGCTCGCGCTTGTTCCACCACTGCATCGACATGGACGTGAGCGCGACAGGTGCCAGTCCGCTCGGCTGATTGACGCCCTCACCCTTCATCAGCTTGTCGGCGATCTGGCCGAGCGTGGTCTGGTGGCCGTCGTGGTCGTACACCACCTCGTTGGGGTCGTACTCGGCGAACTGGCCGAGCGCGAGCGCCTGCTGATCCTCCAGCGAGCCCGGCGTGCGAGTCGGGCCGTTGTCGCTTTGCGCCGCGCCGACCGCGTTCAGCACCGCGTCGTAGCTCGTCAGCACCTGCATGCCGTCCTGCGCATCGAGACCCGCGACGTGGCCGCCCGAGGTGAGGACGGTGGTAGTTTTCGAATCGGCCGGCCACGGCGCGCCCGGCTGCAATTTCACCTTCGGATCGTTGAGATCGATCGGCGTAACCGGTTTGCCGGCGTCCTTGAAGCCCGTCTCGCGCGCGATTTCCTTGCCGACATCGCTGTTCGGATCGTCGTCGAGCATGTCCTGCGCGAGCTGCATCGAGCCGTCTTTTTTATCCTTGACGTCGCCGAGTCCAAAGCCCTGACCTTGCACGACCGCGACTTCGCCCGCGGCGAACACGGTCTGGTTGTAGTCCGACGAGGTATCGATGTTGCCGAAGCCCCCTTTGTCGAGCGGCTTTTTCATCAGTGCTTCAATGCCCTGGCGCAGCTGCGTCATCCGCGGATTGGCGGCGCCGCCGCCGGCCGCATAGATGCGCGACACCGCGTCGAGATCGTCGGCCTTGGCGGTCCATTGCAGCACGTCGTCATGATCGACATCGCCCGCGAACTTCGCCTGGTAGAGCGCCGCCGCGAAGTCGGCGCTCGTCGACGCATGCATGAAGTCCGCGACCGCGTTCAGCTTGTCTTCCGGCTTGTCCTTGCCGCGCACTAGCGAATTGATCTGCGAAAAGAGCGCCTGGGTCTGCGGATCCTGCACCGCGCCGTCGAGCAATTGCGGATAAAACACGGTGCCGGCATACGCGGCCAGTTGCTTGCCTTCGGCGGCGAAGCGCGTCTTCGCATCGTCGCTGCCGCTGTTGCCCGGCGTGCACGGAAGCATCGCCCCCGCATCGACGATCGATTTCAGCGCATCGCTTTGCAGGCTGGTGATTGTCGCGTCGCCCATCACTTCGTCGTAGAGCGGATCGCCTTTTTTCATGCCGGCGAGCTGCCGGCTCAACGCCTGCGCGGCCGCCACGTCGCCCTTATCCGCGCCGCCGTTCTCCTGCCGCGCATAACGCGCCTGCTGGATCACCTGCTGCGCGCCGAGCGCGGTCTGCAACTGGTTGAACGCGGCGTCGAGCGCCTTGCTTTGCGTCGAGTCATCGCCGGTGTATTGCGCCGCCTCGATTTGCGGCGCCAGCATTTCGCGTTCGAGGGCGAACTGCGCCTTCCACATCGTGTCGACGTAGTTCGGATCGGTTTGCCAAAAGCTGTCGTCCGGCTTGCGGCCGGCGGCCGCATTCAGCGCGACGCCGAGGTCGTCGTGATAGGTCTGCAGCGCTTTCGCGGCAGCCTCTTTCAAGGTGGGATTGTCCTTATCCCTGGCGAGGTCGGCCTGCGCCTTCCGATACTTCTGATAATCGTCGTTGGCCTTTCCGGCGGCGCTTTTCAACGCCTTCTCGTCCGGCTTCGGGTCCTGCGCCATCCCTTGGGTAACCGTGTCGAGCACGTCGGCCGGCAGCACGCCGAGCTTCGCCAGATCCCTCGATGCGGCGCGAATCGGATCGTTGTCCTTGTTGGTGGGATCCTGGTAAAAGGCCTTCAGATTCGCCGGCGTCTGCGCCTGAGCAGTGAGCGCAGCCTGCGCGATCGTGTAGTCGTCGCTCGCGCGACCGCCGAGATAGGCGCGCGTCGCGACGATCGCCGCTTTCATGCTCATACCTTCGTTGAGCAGTTGCGACAGGTAGTCGGAGGCTGAAATCGGACCGGGAGTGGGATCGCCTTTTTTCAACGGCGCGTCGGGCGCGGCCGCCACGTTGCCGCCCTGCACGGCATCGGTCGCGCCGCTCAGCGTGCGGGCGTCGAACAACTGCATTTTCGACAGTTCGTCCGAGGCCTGCGCGACCGGGTCGATGGTATCGACCTTGGTGCCGGCCTTCAGCTTGCCCGCGTTGTCGGTGGCCCACTTGCGGCCGTCGGCCTGCGCTTTTTGCAGCAGCGCGGCTTGCGCCCATGTGGCGTCAGTGATCTCCGGATTGCTCTTGCGCCCTTCGGTCAGCGCCTTGTCGAGGCTTTGCTGATCGACCGGGCCGTTACCGAGTTGGGTGCTCAACGCCTGCTGCGCTTTCGCCAATTGTTGCGCGTCCTGCGGCGCGTCTTTCACCGGCGCGGGACTCGGCTTCAGCTCCAGCGGCGCTTCGAGCTTTTTCGCGAGCGCGCTGTTGGGATCTTCGTCGATGAGCGCCTGATACGCCGCCAGCGACGAGCCGTCCACCCGCGCGAAACTCACCGTGTCGAACGACGTTTGCGCGTAGTTGGCGCCCGCGTTCTTCAAACGCTCGATCTCGTTCAACTGCGCGTTCAGTTGCGTTTTCAACGCCTGCATGACCGGCTGCGCGTCGGCGCTTTTCGGGCCGCCGAGCGCGTCGACGATATTGCCGAGCGGGCCGTAGAACTTGTCACGGTCCTCGATGGTTTGACTCATCGTCGGCGTGTCGATCTGCGCGCCGTTCTTGATCAGGCTGTCGATCTTGCCCTGCAGGTTCTGCTTGTACAGCGCGGCGGCCAGTTCCGGCGACGCCTGCTTGACGCTTGTCAGCAGGTTCGCGATGTCCCTGAGGTTATCCGGCGTGCCGGCCTGTTGGATGTTGTGCTGCGTGACCGTCGAGCTGAGCGTCGAATTGAGCAGATCGTTGTATAAGACCGTGTTCCGGTAGCCGGATAAAGCGTTGCCTTCGGCCTTGAGCGTATCGGTCGCGCTGCCGCCGTGCGCGCTTTCGATGTCTTGCAATGCCGCGGCTTGCAGCGCCTTGGCGCGCGCGTCGCCAGTCACTTCGGCGTATAGCGGATCGTCGGTCTTCAGGCCCTGCAAACTCCGTGTCAGCGACTGCGCCGCCTTCAGATTGCCGGCGGCGTCCCCGGAACCGCGCGCCGCCTCGGCTGCATCGAGTATCTCGGTGGCTTTCAACGCGTTGCGCACGTCGGCATCAGACGACGCGCCGGCTACGCCTTTTGCCGTATTCGCATCCGTCACGGCCTGTTCGGCCTGCCAGCGCCGGTCGATCTGCAACAGATCACCGCGCCAGTCGTCGCCTGTCTCGCCGGCGGCCGTGTTCAGTTCGTTGGAAAGCGCCTCGTGGTAGGCCGCTTCGTCCTGCGCGATCTGTTGCGCCGATGCATGGCTCGCCGTGTCCTTCTGCAAGGTCGCGTACGCGCTTTGCGCGTCTTTCGCGGCGGCGGGCAGACCGGCGGTGGGTTTGACATCGACCGTCAGCGCCTTGACTGCCGCCTGCTGCACCGGGCTCGTGAAAATCTTCAGATCGGCCAGTTGCTGCTGGGCGGTTTTCAGCGGATCGTCGCCGCCTTTGCTCTTCGGATCGGCGACGATCTGGTCGCCCTTGATCGCGAGCGCCGCTTCGTCGAGCGCCGTTTCGTTCTGTTCGTTGCCGCCCAGTTGCACGCGCGCCGCGTTGACCGCTTCAGGCAGCGTCATGCCGCCGTCGAGCCCCTTCTGGATCGCGACGCGCGCGTCCGCCGCGCTGGCCGGCGCGCTGCCGGCGCTGTTATCGACGACGAGCGGACTGTCGCTCAGGGATTTGGCGGCGGCCTCGAGCGTGGCGTTGTCGAATGCGTGCGCGAGACCGACCTGGCTGGCCGCCTCGGTGATCGCATCGACCTTGGGCTCCTGCGCCTTTGGCGCATGCTGATGCGCCGCGTTGTATTGAGCCTGCATCAGGATCACGGCGCGCGCGAGCGCTTCGCGGGTCAGTTGCGCGTCGGCTTCCTCGGCCTTCTTGACAGCGTCCTTCAACGCCGATGCATCGCCCGGCGACTTGTCGCCCAACGCTTTCTGCACCGCCTGCTGCGCGGTGGACACGTCGTGAGCCGTCGGCGGCGGTGGCGGTTTGGGCGGTACGCCGCCACCTCCATCCATAGCCATGAGCATCGTCGTTCTCCGGGTCGAGCGGCACGGCCGCGCCGTGCCGGGCGCCCACGCAGCAGCCAGCTGCCCGAAAGGCGCCTTCAGGAGTCTCAGGCTAGGGGATGGGTCGGACGGCGTCCATACAGGAGATTCGTAGTTCCGGCGTGAAACGCCGCGCATGCGCTGGGTTTGCTGAAAGCGGGCTGCAAGGCGATGGAGGCGCGCGCAAGACGGCAATCTGCTTCGACGTATCGGCACCCGTCCGCGTCGACGCGAGCGAATAAACGCCGGCTTCGCAGGGGGAGTGCCTGCGGCTGTGCTTCGATGTTCCCGGCCGGTTCCCGTTCACCGTTCACCGTTCACTTTCACTCCACGCACCGCATCCGCGACGCGTCATCCGCCGGTATGCGCACCGCGATCGACGTGCCGCTGCCCGGCGCGCTATGCACCGATATCTCGCCGCCCAGCATCAGCGCGCGCTCCCTCATGCCCACCAGCCCGAACGATTTGGCCCGCGGCGTCGTCGAATCGAACCCGCGCCCGTCGTCGCGTATTTCGAGGTTCCAATGCTGCTCGACGTGCTCCAGCGAAATCGTTACCTCGGTCGCACCGGCATGGCGCGCAACATTCGTCAGCGCTTCCTGCACGATGCGAAACAGCGCGATAGCACGCTCTTCGTCGAGGACCAGATTGTCGTCCGGAATTCGCAGGCGGCAGGCGACCCGGCCATCGCGCGAGAATTCGGCCGCCAACCACTCCAGCGCCGCGACGATGCCCGCATCGAGCGCCGCCGGCCGCAGCGAGGCAACCACGTTGCGCACCACCTGCATGGTGTCGTCCGCGAGACTCAGCAGGTCCTGAAACCGTCCGGAGAGCGCCGAATCCTCTCGGGCGAACTCGATGCGCATCGCCGACACCCCGAACCGCAGCGCCGTCAATTGCTGACCCAACTCGTCGTGCATCTCGCGGGCAATGCGCTTGCGTTCCTCCTCACGCGCCGTTTCGCGCAGCGACGTCAACTCCTGCAACAGCGCATACGATTCCCGCAACCGGAACTCGGCTTCCATGCGCTCGGTGATGTCGGTCCAGATCGTCAGCGCGCCCCGTGCCCCGCCGTCGGCATCGTGCTCGGGAACCGCGCTCACGTGCCAGCCGACCGGCTTGCCGTTGCTCTCCCACGTGAGGTCCGCCTTCGCGCCGATCCCGCTCGCCATCACCTGCTCGAGCGTCGCGATGATCATCCGCAACTCGGGCATCGCGGTGGCCGACAGTTCCGCGGGCGTTTTGCCGACGGCATCCGACGCGCGAATCCCGTTGATCTGCTCGAATCTGGGGTTGACGTAGCTATAGCGACAACTGCGGTCGTAGCGGACGATCATCTCCGGCGCGTTCTCGGCCAACGTGCGAAACGCCACCTCACTGGCGCGCAATGCGAGCTCGGTCGTTCTAAGCCGCGTCACGTCGCGCGCCACGCCGAGCACGCTGACCACGTCGCCCTCCGCGTCTTTCTCCGGAATATGCCGCACCTCGAAGACATGCCAGCCTTCATCGGTCGCCCATAGCGCTTCGTGCTCGACCGGTTCACCCGTCGCGACCACGCGGCGAATGCTCATTTCGAGCAGTTCGTTCTGCGCGCTGCTGCCGCCCATCTGCAATTCATGAAGCTGCTTGCCGATAAATTCTTCCTGAGGAATACCGAACGCTTTCGATACCCGCGGATTCACATAGGTATGGCGGCCCTCACGATCGAAGCGGGCGATGAAGTCCGGAAAACTCTCGGTGAGCGTGCGGAACAGTTGCTCGCTGCGCTTGAGTTCGTCGATGTCGCGGCAGATAGCCAGAACGGTGGCGACCCGGCCGTCGGCGGCGAACTCCGGCACCATCCGCATGTGACCCCATCGCACTTCGCCCCTGGCGTTGCGGAACCGCACTTCGTCTACGCGTTCGGTGCCGGTGTCGACGACGCGCCGCAGCCGGTCGCGATACCGCGGAACGCCGACCATGGACGGCTCGTCGACGGTGCCCGCGTCGGTGGTTTCGTCGGTGGTTTGCGGCAGGAGCGCGCGCAACGCCGGATTCGCGTAGACGCGCCGGCATTCGCGGTCGTAGCGGGCGATGTAGTCGGGCGAATGCTCGACCAGCGCCCGGAATGCCTGCCCGCTCGCGTGCAGATGCTCTTCCGCCTTCTTGCGCTCGGTGATGTCGCGTCCGAGCGCAAGCACGCTCGTGATTTCGTCGCGCAGCCCGCGCTCGGCGAGGATGCGGACATGGTGGTAGCTCATGCCGTTTGGGCCGTCTTGCAACGTGAATTCGAGCGTGCATTCGGCGCCCGTTTCGAGCGTCGCCGCGAGAGCGCCCTGATAGGCGGCGAACTGCGGATCGGAATTGTGTTCGGTCGGCGTGCTGCCGAGCAGTTCCTGCAAGGGCCTGCGGAGTATCGCGGCCAGTCCGGAGTTCGCGTAAACGAGCCGGCACTGGAGGTCGTAGCGGCAGATGATGTCGGGCGTGCTTTCCGCGAGCCGGCGGAATTGCGCTTCCAGTTGTAGTTGCCCGATCAGCAGCACCTCGGTCCGTTTGCGCTCGGTAATATCGCGCACGAGCGCCAGGTTATACGGCTCGCCTTCGAACTCGAAGTAGCTTGCGTTGATTTCGACCGGCAAGATCGTGCCGTCCTGGCGCCGCTGTGTCGACTCGACCAGGAGCGAGCCCTTCTCGCGCAACTCCGCCCAGGCCGCACGCCATCGCTCGAGGTTCCACTCGGGATCGACGTCCATCACGCGCATTTGCAGCAACTGCGCGTGATCGTAACCCAGCGTGCGGCAAGCCTCGTCATTGGCGTAGATGAAGCGCGCATTCTGATCGATCAGATAGGCCGCCTCGCGGACCAGGTTGAGCGCGCGGTTCTTCAGATACGCGAGCGCATTCGGCTCGGCCGTGGTCCGCTCAACGCGCCCATCGCCCTGCCGCATCGCGGCATCTTGCCCCTCTGGCGGCTCCCGGCTGATCTTTTTCATCGAGTTCCGTGCATATCAAGTCACAGATTGCGCGATCATCCACGACCGCCCCCATGCGCTCGAGGCGAGGCATGCGGCGCAACGCCCTCTCCATTGGGCATCTCGGGACATTCACCAGGCCGGCGCGCCAATCGACTATTTGTCAGCGGAAAGGCCCATGGGGCGCGAGGCAACTTATTCGGCAAGCATAGCCCAGGAAGATTCTCCGTGGCGGCTTCAATGGCGATGGCCGGCGGCGAAGCGGCCGCGTCTGGGCCCAAGCCGCATTTAGGGATTTCCTGACCCGAAGATCAGCATCGACCTGAGTTTTTTTCTTCATGTCCTGACAGCACCGCGATAACTGTCCACATACGATGAACACACATCAATCGTCCTGCGTTCGCGTGCCGCCATGGTCCCCTATCTGTCTGAACGAGAAAATGCGGTCGAGCACATCAACACGATCTGTACGCGTCTGTTCGATCTGTGGTGCGAATGCAGAAGACTCATGCCGCTCACGTATCTGCTGCGAGGCTGGCCGTTGATCAACAGCGATCCCGAAGCGTTCCGCCGCCTCGGCAACGCTTTGCGCGAACTGAGGCGCCACCCTCTTCACGATCTGGACCGCGCGTCTTTCCAGCAACTGTGCGAGTTGTCGGATTGCGTCGAGGATCTGCTTATCCCATCGACGCCGGCAACGTGAGCGGCGAACAACGGGTAGTCGAACGGCGCGCCGCACCGGCGTAACGTCTGGTAAGCCTGGTGAGCCTGGTGAAGAACGAACGCCGTCAGCTCATCCAGTACCTGTCTGGTATGCGGCGGTCCGCGTCGGAGAGATAGGGATTGTCCAGCTCGAAGGTCTTGCGCGACGCGGGCCTGGCGCGCGCCAGCGCCTCCTGAATGTACGGATGCGAGTTGAACAGCCGCATGTAGGAGCCGTCGCGATACGCGGAGACAAGTCCCCGCTCGATCGTACCCGCCAAAGCTTCCTGGCCCGTTGCGACGTAGAAAATGAAATCGGACCGATACTTCAGCATCAGCCGGTTTTCGACCACGAGATCAGGCTCGCGGTGCCCGCGTCCATCCAGCTCGGCGTACGCTTCCACGACGCCGCGCGGAAAGTAATCGACGCGGCCGTTCTGGGTCATCTCGAACATCGTCTCGTAGGTCGAACTCTGAATCGTCAGACCCGCCGCCTTCAGGATATCGGTATCGATCCAGCCGAGCCCTTGCCCGCCCGTGAACGCCTGCAGATCCGAAAAGCGCTCGACCCTGTCGAAATCCCGTTGCCGGTCCTTCCTTATGACGAATACCCGGTAGCCGATCAACCCGCGATGGATCGGAATCCGAACAACATTCAGGCCGCGCTCGGCGCGCGCTTCCATGCTCGTCCAGTGCAGATTGATCGCATTATTGCTGTTCGCCAGTTCGGCAAGCGCGCGGCCGCGCTCCATGACGATTTCGGCCTGACGCACCGAATACGAGACGTTCGCCGTGTTCAACGCCAGGTCGAGGACGGAGAGCGCAAAAGCAGCGTGCACGTCGCCGCCGGGACGAATGCGCGGATAGACGATATCGAAGTGGCCCGCCGGCGCGGCACGCGCGCCGAGCGAGACGCATGTCGCGCCGAACGCAGCCAGCAAAAAGCGCCTGCGATACATGGATGGGTAGCGTCTCGACACGGAAGGCATACCGCGCCGGGATCGGCGCATGTCCGCACAAGCACACGCCTGTCCGGTTCCCCATCGTGCCACGCGCCATACATCCTGACAAACCGTAATATCCCGCTGATACAACGGCGCCACGCCGCCGCCGGCAGGTCAATGCACCACGCCGAATATCACGTTGGCGCCTTCGGCGGGCGTCAGTCCCACGTTGAAGTAGCCCTCGAGCCTCACCGCGGTTGCATGATTGAGCACGAAAGGCGGCCGGATGAAGCCGCTCGCGAACGCGTGGTCGTACCACTCATTCATCCATGCACGCAATTCCGTTTCGTAGTTCGACAGTTCTTCACAGTTGTCCGCGGTCATCCATGATCTCCCTTGAGCGGAATGTTCATGTCACGCAACGAACGGTTCGAAGCTCATCCTGCACAGGTTGAATTCCGGCGGGAAAGCGTGCCAGCTACCGTCGTCATGCCTGAAGAAGAACAGCACCAACGGGCCATCGGGCCGGCTGATTTCGATGCAGGCCCGGCACGTCAGGCCGTCCTGCGAACCATGCAGGGAGAGCACGCGGACCGGCAGCGTGCCCGCCATCGCCTGCAGTTTTTCGCGCAGCCCGCGTAGCAAGCTTTTCGTCGCAACCACGTCCGCTCCTTCGACCATCCGGTCCCCATTGAACGATCGTGGGCCAGTGCCGGGCATTTATCAGTCGGCGGCGGCGGATTGTGGATTCAGGAAATGCTGGTTCCGGGCTCAGGATTCCCCTAAAGGGCTCGTTACTCCGCCACCAGACCATGCCTGATCGCATAGCGGATCAATTCGGCGTTATTAGTGAGGCCGAGTTTCTGCATGAGACGCATCTTATGGGTGCTGATCGTCTTGGCGCTGAGCGAACACGATTCAGCAATGTCGTTGATGCTTTGGCCGGCCGAGAGCATCCGCAACACCTGGAATTCACGGTCGGACAGGATCTCGTGCGGCGGCGCATCGCCCGAATGCGTCTCGAACACCATCGCGTCCACCAGCTTCGGATCGATGAAGCGCCCTCCGGCGGCCAGCTTGCGGATCGCGGCGAGCAGAACGTCCGGGTCGCTGTCCTTCGTCACGTAGCCCGTCGCGCCGGCCCGCAGCGCGCGCGAGACCACCTGCGCCTCGTTGTGGATGCTCAGCACCAGAACCGGCAGGCGGGGCTCCTCGGCGCGCACGCGCCGGATCAGATCGACGCCGCTGATGCCCGGCATCGTCATGTCCAGCAGCATGAGATCGAACTGTCCCGTGCGCAGGCGGTCGAGCACTTCCGAGCCTTGCGACGCCTCGGCCGCGACAACGATGTCGGTGGTCGTCGCGATGATCTGTTTCAAGCCGCCGCGCACGATCGCGTGGTCGTCAGCAATCAGAATGTTGATCATTTTGGGTTCCGCCCGCGAGCGGAATGTGGATGGAAATGGCCGTGCCCATGCCGGGTGCGCTGTCGATCGTTATCTCCCCGCCGATCAGGCGGGCGCGTTCCTGCATGCCGAGCAGGCCGTATGAATAACCCGTGTGCGCCTTCTCCGGGTCGAAACCGCAGCCGTCGTCGCTCACATGAAGGTCGAGCGACGCCGCGGTGCTGGTCAGCGTCACGTCGGCCCGCGTGGCATCCGCATGACGCCCGATGTTGGTGAGCGAGGCCTGAACGATGCGGAATACGGCCGTGGCATAAGCATCCGCCAGCACCGGCTCACCTCCGTTGATGTGCAACTGGCACGGAATGCGGTTGCGCCGGCCGAAGTCCTCGATCAACCACTCGAGTGCCGAAACGATGCCGAAGTTTAACGCCGCCGGCCGCAGATGGTTAGCGACATTGCGGACCATCCAGATCGTTTTCTCGACGAGCTCGCGCATGTCGTCCGCCTTGCGTATTGCGTCAGGATCGGCGCCGAGACGCATCTTCAGCAACGAGACGTCCATCTTCAGGGCGGTCAGCAACTGCCCGAGTTCGTCGTGAATCTCCAGCGCGATGCGCTTGCGCTCCTCCTCGCGAATCGCTTCCATGTAAGCGGACAATTCGCGCAATTGCTCGCGCGATTCGAGCAGTTCCTGCTCGATACGTTTGCGCGCCGTGATGTCGTTCAGGCCCACATAGATCGCGGGCGCGTCGCCGAACGTCGCCACGCGCGCGGTCGCCATGGCCCAGAACGCCGTGCCGTCCGCGCGCCGCAAATGGACCTCGGAGTTGTGGAAGCTTCCCTCCGTTCGCAAATGGCACACCAGCCGGTCACGGTCACTCGCATCCACATAGAAATCGACGATATTGACGAGCGTGCCCCCACGCGCGTCGAGCCCGAACAGTTCCCGCAGCGGTTCGTTCGTATAGAGAATGACACCTCCAGGCATCGACGTAATGCACAGCGGGATGGGACTCGTCTCGACAATGGTCCGAAAGCGCGCTTCGCTGGACAGCAGTTTCGCTTCGGCCCGGCGGCGCTCGTCGACCTGGGCGGAGAGCCTCGCGTTCGACTGCGCGAGCTGCTGCGTGCGCTGCTCGACCCGTTGTTCTAGTTCATCGCGCGCGCGCGACAATGCAGCCTCGGCCCGCAGGCGCACCGCCACTTCGCTCAGCAACTGGCGGTTCTGCGCGACAAGCTGCCGGTGCATGCCGCGCAGCGCCAGATGAGTCTCGATCCGCGCCATCATTTCATCGACCTGCACCGGCTTGGTCACGTAATCGACGCCGCCGGCCGAAAAGCCCTCGATCATGTCCTCGCTGCCTGTCAACGAGGTCATGAAAATCACCGCGATGTCGCGCGTGCGTTCATCCGCCTTGAGCCGCCTGCAGGTCTCGAAGCCGTTGATGCCGGGCATCGTCACGTCGAGCAGGATAAGGTCAGGCTGCGAAAACAGCGCGCGCTCGAGCGCCTCCTCGCCATCGAGCGCGACCAGTACGCGAAAGCCGCGATCCACCAGGCTATCGACGACCACGCCGAAATTCGCAGGGGTGTCGTCGGCGATGAGAATCGTCGGCCGCTCGCCGGTATCCGCGCCTTGATCGCTCATGGCTGAAGCTCGCCGCTCAAATGCCGTTGGACTAGCTGGAGAATCGCTCTCGACTGGTAGCCCCGCGCAAGCGCGCAGAGTTGCGCCGTGAATGGGCGATAGCGCGCATCATGCGCCGCCATGCGTTCGGACCATGCGACGATTGCGTGCATATCGCCCAAGCGGGCGAGCCGATGGAGCTCGGTCATCTGCTGCAGCGGCACAGGCAATGACGACACGGCGAACGCCTCGGCACGCGGCATGGACGGGGACGGCGGCGCATGGATCCATTGCAACCGGAGCAGCGTGGCGATCTGCGTCAACAAGGCGTCGAAGTCGACCGGTTTGGAGACGAACCCGTTCACGCCGGCGGCAACGCTCATTGCCTTGTCGCTGCGTGAAGAACTGGCGGACATCGCAATGATCGGAACGCCCGCGAAGCCGTCCAATTGACGCAGGCCGCGCGCCAACTCTAACCCGTTCATGCCGGGCATCACAATGTCGGTGAGAATCAATTCGGGCCGTTCGCGTTGCGCCTTCTCAAGCCCGTCCCGGCCGCTGTGCGCCTCGACGGTGTCGAAGCCGAGGCGGCTCAGCAGATCGACCACGACTGCGCGATTAACCTCGACGTCGTCGACGATCAGCACTTTCCTCCGCGGACCGTCGTAGCCGGTCAGCCTGGGCGAAAGCGGCGCGGGCGCCATCGTCGGACGCGCGGCCGGCACAATGCCGGCCGGCTCCAGTTCGAACCAGAAGCCGCTGCCCCGCCCAAGCTGGCTTTCGACCATGATCTCGCCGCCCATCGCGCGCACGAACTGCCGGCTGATAGCGAGCCCGAGGCCAGTGCCGCCGGCGCGCCGCTCTGGCGCGCCCAGTTGCTCGAACGGCTCGAAGATGCTCGCCAGTTGATCGGGACCGATTCCAATGCCGGTATCGCGAATATCAAAACGAACGCGATTCGACGCGGATTGGGAAATGTGCAGGCTGACGCCGCCGGAATCCGTAAACTTCACGGCGTTGGCAAGCAGGTTGAGCAACACCTGCCGCAAGCGCCGCTCGTCCGCACGCACGCCGGCGGGTGCGTCCTGATCGATTTCGCAGACGAAAGCGAGACCCTTCTGCTCCGCCTTCACGCCGATGATGTCCTGAATCACGTCGACGAGCCCCGCCAGCGGCACGTCGCCAATCTCCACGCGCAGCTTGCCCGCTTCGATCCTCGCGAAATCCAGCGCGTCCTCGATCAACGTCAGCAGATGTTCGCCGCTGCGGCGGATGACTGCTACACGTTGCTGCTGCAGCTCGTTGAGCGTGGCGTCGCGCCCGAGTATCTGCGCATAGCCGAGAATGCCGTTCAGCGGCGTGCGCAGTTCATGGCTCATATTCGCGAGGAATTCGCCTTTGGCGCGGTTGGCCGCTTCGGCCAGATCGCGCGCTTCACGTTCGGCCGCCGCGTCCCGTTCGTCGAGATACGCATGATGCAGACGCTCGCCCATCGAATTGAATGCGGCCACCACACGGTCGAGTTCGTCCGGCTCAGGCGGGCCGCGTCGCGGCAGACTGAACGGCCGATGCGGCTCGCGGAAATCGTAGGTCCCCACCGTGCGCGCGATCGCCGCGACATGCCGCATCACGAGGCGCGACAGGATGTAGATCGTGAAGATCGAAACGAGAAACGTGTTGGCGGCCTGGGTCAGCAGGATCGTCACGGCCGCTTGCGTCAGCTCGTGATAAAGATCGACGAGCGTCGCCTCGACGTAAAGCCGGCCGATCTCGCGCTCCTTGCCCTGCACGCGGTAGACGAGCGGAAATTCGCGCACGATCACTGGACCGGCGGAGCGCTGGCCGGCGCTCAGAAAAGCAGGCCCGTTCGACTTCCCCGTCTCGCGGATTTCCACCGCGCGGATGTCGGCAATGCGCAGGATGCCGTTCAGTTCCAGTTGGATTTGCGCATTGTCGAGCCGCCATAGCGCTTCGGCGAGACTGTCGCGATTGCTGCGCTCAATGTCCGCGAGGCGATTCTCGATCTGTTCCACGCCCCGGTGGTAGTCGCGATAAAGCTGCAATCCGGTCAGCAGTAGCGTGACCGCGCAGCTGAAAAAAAGCACAGTCGCGAAGAGCCGCAACACGACGCTGCTTCGGAAGCGGCCAACCGAATTCCACCATGCGTCGAACATGCTGTCTGCCATACGTCCCCGCGAGTGCTACGGTTCTTGTTTCGTCTATTCTGCACTCGTTGCCGAAGCGGAGTCCATGCACGCCGCCCGTTGCGTCGGGAAGGGGCGGGTTGACGATTACCGCCTAGTGCAGCACGTTCGGCATGCGCAGCGAGGGATTCGGCAGAATCTCATCGATACATAAAGCCAGTTCGCAGAATATCGGCCAGATGAGGCCGTCCAGCGCGCCGGGATGCGCCCTGCCCAGTTCGCGCAAGCCGTCCGCCAGCCGCCGCACGGAGATGAGCCGGTTGTCCGGCAAGGGCCAGCAGTGCAACAGATAGCCGAGCGGTATGACGCTTCTGCTTTCGCACCACGTGTCGAACAGGCGCAGACATGCGCTGTTGACCTGCGCGACTGCATCGTCGTGGTCTGCCGGGTGACCGGTCATACTGGGCCGCCGAAAAGAGAATTCGATAGCCCATCGTAGAGGGGCCGACAGCCGCTCACAGTAAGGAAGGACGGAAAAATGCGCAGCCGGTCTCCTGAATCTGCTGTCAGGAAATTCCGAATGTGAATGCCCGTGCGGAAAGTGAGGACGAGGTATCGCCGGGAACCCCAATCGGCGCCGCGAACCGCGTGCGCGTCGGGCGGCTCCTGGAATGAAGCGGCGTCAGGCGGCCGGCGCGGCGCAAACCACCTCGCACGCGTCCGCCCCATGTGCGATCGCATCGGCCGGCGCGGCCATGCTCGTTAACGGCAAGCGCACCACGAACTCCGAGCCGCTACCGGCGCCGTCGGAAAATGCCTCGACGGCGCCGCCATGATTCGCGACGATATCGCGCACCACCGACAACCCGAGTCCAAGCCCGTTGGTGCCCGATGCACAAGCCCCAAGTCCGCGCTCATACGGCTCGAAGATGCTCGCCAGTTCACCGGGCGCGATGCCGATGCCGTAATCGCGAACGCGGACATAGCAGTAACGCCCGGCGCGAGACACCGTCACGTTGACCGCATCCACCGCCGCAGAGTACTTGAGCGCATTCACCATCAGGTTGACGAACACCTGCGTGAGCTTGCCGAAGTGGCCCTGCACGAGGAGCGGCGCGTTGCCTTTCACCAGATGAATCGGCGCATGGCCAGGAAAGCCCGCTTCGGCGACCTGAACACAATGCGCGATCAGATCGTCGAGATCGACGTGCTCGGGTTGACCAGTTCGCGTATCCGGCGACGCGTGTGACGGCTCCGCGAGCGCGGGCGCATGCGAACCGGCGAACTCGGCATGAGCCGGCTCCATCAATTGCTGCGCCAATTCGCCAAGCAGGCTGGCTTGCCGCGATAGCAGCAGCGCGTAGCGCACCAGTTGCTCGTCATGGCCGTATTGTGCGTTCAGCAGACGGCCAAGCAAACCAAGCGGCGTGATCGCATTGCGGATCTCATGACCGATCATCGGACCAATGGACATGTCTTTCGCTTCGTCGCGGAGGGCGGTGCCGATGGATGCGATCCGCGGATGCCGCACGCCTTGCTTACCGGCATGCGTGCGTGCATGCTCCACGGGTTCGACGTGCGGCGGCTCGATCCTCGCATCGTGAAGGCGCGCGATTTCCTGGCTCTGCGCAGTGCGAAGCCGTTGCACGCAGTAAGTGCACAAACCGATGATCGGCCGCGACGCGAGCTTGTCCTTCAGCGACGCTTCATAGTCGAGCAGCGCGACCCAATCCGTGGTTTCGTTGCAGACGGCGTCGCCGGCCACCCGCAGCCCTTCGAAGCCGCGCCCCAGCGCGTCGTTGATCGCGGCCGACCACAAGCTGACGGTGGCGCCGCCATTGAAGCCGCTTTTCGGCCGCGCGTAGAGTTGCGCGCCATCGAGAATTTGCAACTGGCCCGCGTCGATATATTCGGCGAGCGCGGGCTCGGTCCGCGTGAGCATGTAACGGGCTTTGTCGGGTCCCAACAACGCGGGCGCGACCCACACGCCGACTTCGCGATTGGCGAGTCCCGCATGCAGGAAATCCGCCGTGACGCTGAGTAATTCGCTACGCGATTCGTAGAAGTGACACAGATGGGTGCCCCAGGAAATGGGCCCAAGCGCGGAAAAACCGCTTTGACGAGTTCCGGTGGTCATCGTTTCCCTGAAAGTACGTGGGCCAAGAACCACAGGCGCGCTAGGCCGACACAATTGCCCGCGCGCTCGAAAATAAAATGCCACGGCACCTCGCGCGCGGATTCGGCGCATCCTGAACGACAGGGTGCGGGAACAGCCGCGTTCGGGTTCCGTTATGTGGGATTTACCAGCAGTCCAAAAAGTACGTGAGGGTGATTCTGGAAAGAATAGTTGTTTTCCCTAGTCACGACTTTCAGTGCGGAAAAAATGCGTTAGTCATACGCATGTCAATCTCCGTCGCTAGCGCGAGGAGTGGACCGCCGGGGCATTTCGCAAACGCTGGGGAATGGTGAGGTCTGCGGCGGTTTGAAGCGCGGTCGCTACAGGCGGCGGCATTGCATGTGCCGCCGCCGTTTGCACAGTTACTTTCCGTACATATCGAAGTTGAAATACTTCGCTTCGATCTTCTTGTATGTACCGTCCCGCAGAATCTCCGCGATTGCGCCATTCAACGCATCGCGCAAATCGGCATCGCTTTTACGCACGCCGATCGCGTCGCCGTCGCCCATGATCCTCGGGTCGTACACGGTGTCGCCGGCAAATGCGAAGCCCGTGCCGCCCGGCGTGTCGAGAAAGCCCTGCTTGCCTTGCACCGCGTCCATCAGCACGCCGTCCACACGGCCCGTGCGCAAGTCCGCATACGCCTGATCGTAGTTCTGGTACGCGACCACCTCCGCACCGGCGGGCGCCCACTTCTCGCGTGCGTAGGTTTCCTGCACCGTGCCCTGCTCGACCGCGATCTTCTTGCCCGCAAGCTTCGATGCTTCGGGCTGCAAAGCGGTTTTCTGACTGCCGATCAGGCGCGTCTGGTTGCGATACAGGCGACTCGTGAAATCGATCTGCTCGCGGCGCTTCGCGGTCGCCGCCATCGACGACAGAATCACGTCGAACTTGCGCGCCTGCAAACCGGGAATCAGGCCGTCGAAGCTGCTTTGCACCCACACGCATTTCGCCTTCAGTTTCGCGCAGAGCGCGTTGCCGAGGTCGACGTCGAAGCCCACCACCGAGCCGTCCTTCGCGAGCGATTCGAAGGGCGGATAAGTGGGATCGATGCCGACGCGAATCGTCGTCCAGTCTTTCGCGGATGCCGCGCACGACATGGCGAACGACGTCGCCATCAACACGCAGGAAGCCATCAGTTTTACGCTAGGTTTCATCACAGCACTCCAGGCAGGACTACATCAGGAAAAGGAAAAGGGAACATCGTCGTCACACTGGCGCGCTTCTGCGAGCGCGTCGCACCGGCTTGCTCTTCATCAGCTCGTCAACTCGTCAACTGGGGAACTCGCCGCGCACGACATCGCTATCGGACGGCAGCGCGGTGGCGAGTTCGTCGATCGTCACCGGTTTGATCGGCGCGCGAATGCGGTAATAGCCGATCTCCCGATGCGGCCGCTGCTGCACTTCGGCAAGCAGCTCGCCGACCGTCGCGCCGCACCAGCGCCCCTGGCATGGCCCCATTCCGCAGCGGGAAAACGCCTTCATCTGATTCGGACCGGTGCAATCGAGCCGCGCGATACGGCGAATTTCGCCCGCGCTGACTTCTTCGCAACGGCACACGATGACGTCGTCGGCGGGACGGCGCAGCGCGAGTGGCGGTGTGTATAGCGCGTCGAGCAGCGGACGGATAGCCAGGTGGCGGTCCATCGCGGCGCGTGCGGCACGGCTTTCGCGATCGCGTATGGTGTGTTCGATTCGCTTGAGCTCGGCGGCGATGTCGAGCGCCGCGAGTTGGCCCGCATGCTCAGCGGCCTTTGCACCGCCGATGCCCGCGCCATCGCCCGCAATCCAGATGCGCGGCACGCTGCTGCCCCCCCAGCTATCGAGTTGCGGGCGCCAGCACGCCTGCGCCTCGTCCCATTGATGCGCGCAACCGATCGAGCGCGCCGCGTTGCTGCCCGGCACGACACCTTGATGCAGCAGCACGAGACCCGCGGCCAGTTCATGCCGCCGAGCGCCGATGCGAAACCGCAGCGCCTTCGCCCGCGTATCACCGAGCACTTCGATGTCCTGCGCCGCGCGATAAATCTCGGTGCCGCTGCGCCGCACGGCACGCATCATGCGCAACCCTTTGAGCAGATATTCGCTCGCCCGTAACGCGCGCGGCAGATGGCGCAACGCGCCCGGTTTCAGCGACGCGCCACGCGGCGTGGTGTCGACGATCGCGCGCAGCGTGCGGCCCGCCTGCAAAACCTGCGACGCGTAGAGCCACAGCAACGGACCGCTGCCCGCCAGCACGGTATCCGGGCCGGGCACGAGGCCGCCCGACTTCAGCATGGTCTGCGCCGCGCCGACGCCCATCACGCCCGGCAGCGTCCAGCCGCGAATCGGCCACGGACGCTCCTGCGCGCCGGTTGCGAACAGCAGCGCCTGCGCCTTCACGCACAGCGTGCCGCTTTGTTCGCCTCGGCGTGTGAGCATCGCGGATGGCGTCGGGCCGGGTTCGATCTGCCAGACCAGCGTCCGCGAAAAGTACTGCGCGCCGCTCGCCATGAAGCGAGCGATCAGCGGGCGGCCGGCCGCATAGTCCGCGCCGAGCACGCGCTGTGCATCGGCGAGCCGCGAGTTCGCCGCCTGTCGATAGATCTGGCCGCCCGCGTGCGAGCCTTCATCGGCGACGACCACGGACAAGCCACGTCCGCGTGCTTCGATCGCCGCGGCCATGCCCGCCGGACCCGCGCCGACGATCAGCAGATCGCATTGCAAGTCGTTCATGCGAGCCTCGCTTTGCCGCGCATAGCGCGCACCTGCATACCGGCTCGAACGGTCGTCATGCAGGCCTGCTGATTCGGCACGCCGTCGATTTCGACCAGGCATTCGAAGCACACGCCCATCATGCAAAACGGGCCACGCGGCTCGCCGCTGACCTGCGACGTGCGGCACGTGCTGTTGCCGGTGGCGAGCAGCGCCTCGGCCACCGTCAGGTGCGCGGGCACCTGGATCTTGTTGCCGTCGATGTCGATGTCGACGGACGCCTGTTGGGCCGTGAAAAGCGGCAATAGCTCAAACATGGCGGCCCTCCTTCGCCGCATTGAAGCGCGACGTGACGAACGGCTCGATCACCTCCGGCCGCGCGCCGCCCGCGATCCACGGCGCGATGGTGTCCGCATGCGCGGCGGCCAGCGTCACGCCGCTATGGCAAATGGCGATAAAAGCGCCCGGATAGCGGGACGACTCTTCGTACACCGGCAGCCCGTCGGGCGTCATGATGCGCAGCGCGCCCCATGCGCGCACGATGCGCGCATGCGCCAGCATTGGAAACGCGGTGCGCGCGCGGCGGGCGATGTCGGCCATCACGTCGCGCGTGGTGCCGTCGTCGAGACCGGTGTTTTCCGCGGAGTCGCCGAGCATAACCGTGCCTTCGCGCGTTTGCCGGACCACGAGCGTCGGGTAGTCGAGGAACGGTGCGAGCTTTTCCGTGACCATGATCTGACCGCGCAGTGGTGAAATCGGCGCATGGAGGCCGACCATGGGCCCGAGGCGCGCGTTGCCCAAGCCGGCGGCGAGCACCACACGACCGGCCTCGAACGTGCCGCCTGGCGTGACGACTTCGAAACGCCCCGCGAGCGGCCGCACTTCGCTCACCTCATGACGCGGCAGATACACGCCGCCGCGCAACTGAAACGCTTCATGCAGCGCACGCAGCGTCAACAGCGGACTGGCGTGGCCGTCGTTGCGCGAGTACAGCGCGCCGGCCAATTCCGGCGACGCGGCCGGCACGCGACGGCGCAACGCCGCGTTATCCAGCACCTCATAGCCGAGCCCGGCCTCGCGCTGACGCAGCGATTCGAGCAGGCTTCGGCCCGCTTGCAGTTCGGCGGCGGTCTCGCACAACTCGAGCCCACCGGGTCGTTCGAAGCCCGGATCGACACCCGTTTCGTGCGACAGTTGTGCGGCAAACGCAGCCCATCGCTCGGACGAACCGAGCGACCATTGCGCGTACGGCAGACAGCGCCCGCCCTTGCCCTGCACCCAGACGAGCCCGAAATTGCCGCGCGCGGCGCGAAACGCGGTGTCGTCGCCATCGCACACGGCGACACGCGCGCCGCCGCGCACGAGTCCGTAGGCGATCGCCATGCCGACGAGTCCGCCGCCCGCGACGACGACGTCGAATGATCGTGGTGTGTTCAATCGTACCACCCGGCCGATCGGATATTATGGGTCAAGCTCACGCATCAAGTCCCTTGTAAACGCCGCTGACGCCAAGCTTCGCGCTGACAAAATGATGCGTCCAATACCGTTTTTTTCGCGCTCCATTCCTGAATGTTATGGCTTCATCGGACCTTAAAATTCGCCAGGTCGAAGCGTTTCGCGCGCTGATGCAACGGCATACGGTGACGCGCGCCGCCCAGGCGCTGCACGTGTCTCAACCGGCCGTGAGCCGGCTGCTGGCCGACTTCGAGGCGGGCGTCGGCTTCACGCTGTTCGAGCGCCAGCAAGGCCGCTTGCTGCCAACCGCCGAAGCGCGCGTTCTGTACGACGAAGTGGAACGCGCGTTCGTCGGGCTCGACCGCATCGCGCTGGCCGCGCAGCAAATCCGCGCGATGCGGCGCGGTTCGCTGACCGTCGCGGGTTCGCCCGCCGTCGCGCTCGAGCTCTTGCCTCAAGTGGTCGCGGGCTTCATCGCCGAGCATCCTGGCGTCGACGTGACGCTTCTCACGCATAGCGCGCAAACGGTGGTTGAATTGGTGGCGTCGCAGCGCTGCGACGTGGGCTTCGTCGCGGAGGCGATTCCGCATCAGGCCGTGCGGCTGGAACGGCTGACCGACGCGCCGATGCGCTGCATCGTGCCATTCGGTCATCGGTTGGAAAAGAAACGCGTGTTGCGGCCGGCCGATCTGCGCGACGAGCCATTCGTCTCGTTTCCTCGTTCATTCGACGCGCGCAATGTGATAGACCGCGTGTTCGTCGAGCATGACGTGTCGCGGCAATTGACCGTCGAGGCGCAACTGTCGCGCACCATCGTGTCGCTGGTCGCGAACGGCGCGGGCGTCGCGCTGATCGATCCGGTGACCGCCGCCTATGCCGTGAAAGACGTGGCCGTGCGGCCGTTCGCTCCTGAACTGCGCGATCAGATCTATCTCGCGAGCGCGGCGGCGCAATCGCTTTCAACGGTGGCCGCGGCGTTTGTCGCTCGTGCGCGCAAGGCGCTGGTGGATCTGCTCGACTGAAGCGGCTGGGAAGGCGAACCGGATAGTCCGCTCTGCAATGAACTCGGCGAAGTTCAACGATTCGCGGCGGTGACGAGTTGCAGCGGTGTTTCAATCGCCTTCGACAACTCGCTCTGCTTTTTCTGTTCGGTCACCGCCTTCAACGCCACGTCGATGCCGAACACCGCTTGCCTTTCGGCAAACTGATTGATCGTTGCGAGTACGCGGCCATCGGCGATCAGCGGCTTGATCGCCGCGATATCGTTATAGCCGGTCACATAGACGCCGCCGGTTCTCCCCGCGTCGCGAACGGCGTCGGCCGCTCCCATCGCCATATTGTCGTTGCCGCACAAGAGCCCACGTATTCGCGGATACTCGCCCAGCATTTTCGACGCGACGTCCCGTCCTTTGCCATATTCCCACTCGCCCGTTTGAATGGCGACGACGTTCATGCCCGCCGCGCGCATCGCGTCGTTGTAGCCGGCCGTGCGTTGTTGCGCATTGCGATCCGCTGAACTGCCTTCGATGATGCCGACCTGATCGCCCGCCTTCAGCCGCCTCGACAGATAATTTCCCACCTCCATCGCGCCCTTGCGATTGTTCGGTCCGACGAACGGCACGGAAATGCCGGCCGCTGTCTGCGACGCGTCATCGAGCGGATTATCGATGGTGACCATGATGATTCCCGCTCTGATTCCCCGCGCGACGACGGACGTCAGCGCCTTCGAGTGGGTGGGCGCGATGACGATCGCGTTCATCTTCGCCTTGATCATTTCCTCCACCATTTGAACCTGCGCGGAAGTATCGGTCTCGGTTGCCGTGCCACGCACCGTCAAGTTGAACTGCGAAGCGAAATGCTGCGCGTAGTTACGCGCGGCATTCTCCATCGCCACCGTGAACGGATCGGCGAGCGATTTCAACACGAGCGCGAGGTTGACCTTGCCGCCCTGGATCGCCCCGACACGCGCCGCGCCGGTCAGGCCGGCGGCAGCCAGCGTACCCGCAAACAGCACGCGGCGGCGCATTCTCTGCATCATGGCTTCTCTCCTCGTCGGCACGGCCGATGAATGGCCGTCTTGCATTCGCGCGAAAGCGGCTTCAACTGTCGGCAACGCTGCGGCATTCCGGCCATCAATGACCCTGCAGCGCCAGCAAAGCGGAAGCGATTTCATCGAACAGCGGGCGGCTGTCAATATCCTCGCTCAGGCAATTGTCCTTCACTTCCATCAGCTTCGCCGCGGCGTGCGCCTGCGCATCGCGCCAGCCGCAGCGGTCGCACCGGTCGATTAGCTCCTCGAGCAGGCAACCATACGCCCTGACCTCCAGCCGCTGAAGCGCGACACCGCGGGTGCGATCATCGGCGGCATAGAACGACGCCGCGCCGAAATCGCCCAACAGCGCGCGCCCCTGCCCGCCATACAGGACGTTGTGCGCGTACAGATCGCCGTGCATCACGCCTCGCTCATGCAAATGGGTCGCCGCCGACGCCATGCCGTACGCAATGCTCAATACGCAAGCCAGGTCGAAGCGCGTGTCGGCGCCATAGATGTCGCGCGTGCACGACTCGAGACTCGGAGGACCGGCAAGGTTGCCGAGTCGCGGATCGATCAGTTCCATCACGAGGCCATGCGTGCCGGCCGGATGGCCTTTCACTTTGCCCGCCACCGGAATCAGATTCGGATGATCGCCCGCGCGAATGCAGGCGGCCATCTCGCAGTCCGGCAAACCGTCGCTGGTCACCGCGCCCTTGAACAGTTTGACGGCGACCGGCCGGGACGCGCCGCTATCACGGCCAAAAAGCTCCGCGCGATAGATCACGCCCGACGCCCCTTCGCCCACCTGCTGTTCGAGTTTCAACGCGCCCCATCGAATATCGGCGATCGGCGTGTCGATCAACGCCGCCGTTTCCAGCGCTTCGCTAAACGGATTGCCGGCATACGCGAGCCACGAAAGCCGCGGCAGACGCAATAGCCACGCCGGCAGTCCGCTGAGTTGATTCGCCGCGAGACGCAGCAGTTCGAGCCGCGAGCACGCGGCCAATTCCTCGGGAAGCGTGCGCAGCCGGTTGCCTGCCAGCATCAGCTTCTGCAACTGCGTACAGCCGCCGATTTCCGGCGGTAGCGCGTCGATCTCGTTGTCGGTGAGAATCAGCCAACGCAGTTGCGGTGCAAGCGCTTTGCCCGAAACCTGGCGGATGCGGTTTGCCTTGAAGCCGACCATGCTCAATTGCGAGCACTGGCCCAGCACTTCCGGCAACTCGGTGAACGGGTTGTCGGAGGCGAAGAGAATGCGCAATTTGGTGAGCCGAGGCAAATCGTCCGGCAGCGTGGTGAGCGCGTTGCCCGACAGGTCGAGAACCTCCAGCGTGTCGGCCAGATCGAAAATCTCGCGCGGAAATTCGCTGAGCCCGCATGCCAGTTTGAGGCGGCGCGTACCCGTCAGTTGTCCGGCCCGCAGTTGTTCAAGTGTCGTGTTCAAAGTCGTAGAAGAGATGTCCGGTTGCCGGTGCGCGTCGTACCGAAGGTATCAATTCTACTGAGTCGCGGGCCGGTTGCGGCCGCGGGGCGCTTTCGCAGCAGATCGGTTCGGATGCGTTGGCGTCGAATCGATCCGCAAATTACTTTGCCATCACGCTATTCTTCGCGCTGACACCATGCAGCTTGGCGGCAGGCGGAAAAACCTGACGTGCGGAATCGAGGAGCCTTTTCGCGCATAATCGAGCAATGAACGGACAAATGCGCCACGTGACGGCACATCCGTGATCGTCACAAGAATTAAACGGCAACATCCGGAGCGTATTCAGAAAGGGCAAGGTTCAAACTGCTGCATATCGGCGCGATTGCCGCGCGGATTTGCAGACCCGCCTTGCACCGTCTGCCTCCAACCGTCAGGAGCAAACACAGTGACATACGCATACAAGTTGATGAACTCGCCCGTCGGCCAGTTGAAACTCGTCGCAAAGGGCGACCGGTTGACCGCCATTCTGTGGGAGAACGACAAGCCGAACCGCGTGCGTCTCGGGGAGATGATCGAAGCGAACGAGCGCCCGATCCTGATCGAAACCGAGCGTCAATTGAACGAGTACTTCGCCGGCACGCGGCAGAAGTTCGACCTCGCGCTCGACTTTCAGGGAACCGACTTCCAGAAAAAAGTGTGGCAAGCGCTGCTGACGATTCCGTTCGGCCAGACGCGCAGCTACACCGAAATCGCGCTGCAGATCGGCAACCTCAACGCGGTGCGCGCCGTCGGCGCGGCGAACGGCAGGAATCCGATTTCCATCATCGCGCCATGCCATCGCGTGATTGGCGCGTCCGGCGATCTGACCGGCTTCGCCGGCGGATTGGCGAACAAGATGCTGCTGCTGTCGCTCGAAGCCGGGCAAACTTCGCTGGAAGCGGCGGCTAACGTGGAAGCGGTCGAAGCCAACGGCCAGACGCGGCAAACACGGCAAACGGAGCAAGCGCGGGAGAAACCCGCGCGCCCGGCGCCGAGCCGCGGAACGCAGGCCTCGTTGTTCGGGAACTGATCGCCCGCGCGGCGGGCCGCCGCGATGAACCATCAAGCACTCTCGCACTGAGTCATGCGCTTGCCGTCTGCGGTTCGTCTGCGATCATGGGATGCGCCGCCGACGGTAATGCAAGCCGGGACGAACAGCCGCGCGCAAATCATCCGAGCTCGAACGAGGTCACGCCGAACACACGTTCAATGGACATAGCCGGTAGTTGCCGCGTATACATCCGCGCGGTTTCGAATACGCTCGTCATGCCGTGCCGCTCGGCCAGCGCAACTGCCGCCGGGTTGGTCTCGGGTACGTCGAGAAAAATAACCTCGCCCGGCATGCGTGCCGCCAGCGCGTCGAACAGATCGCCTGCTATCTTTTGGCTATCGGCGAAGAGCGGGCCGATCTTGCAACCTGCCCGGCAACGGCGCAACACACCGTAGCCCGCAATCCCGCCTTCGTGCATTGCAACTAATGCAATCGCATCGGGTTGTGCGAACCATGCGGCGAGAAAACGCTCTCGCGTGGCGGGAAAGCACTGCCGATCGTAATCGAGCAACCGCTCGAACGGCAGCGCCGAAGCATTCAGCAGATTCGAGCACGCCGCCTCGCGCTGAGCGATGTCTTGCGCAACGCCCTGAAAGCGGATGTTGCGATACGCCAGCCGAAAGCCGGACTTGCCATAATTCGCCTGCTGAGCGACGACGCCGTCAAGACCGACGTTACAATCGCGCAAGTAATCCATGCCGTGCCGCCAGACGCGCAGGCCGAAGCCCTTGCCGCGAAACTCCGGCTTCACGATATAGAGCCCGATGAAACCGAAGTCCTCGCCGTAGGCGACCGCGGAGATGCACGCTACCGGCTCGCCACGCCACTCGCCGATGAAAAAGCCGCCCGGATCGGCCGCACGAAAGCATTCAGCATCGTGCAGGCCGGGGTTCCATCCTTCGAGTGCGGCCCATTCGACCGCCAACACGGCGTCGTCCACCGACATCGTGCGCACGATGAAATCGCCCTGCCCGTTCATGCTGGTCATGACCGCCTCCCTCACTGTTCGTCCAGCATTTTCCGCGATCGCGGCGGCCTAAGCTTTCCCTAAGGTTGCTCCTTTAAGATCGGCCAACGTTAGCTGCTCCGCCACACTTAGGCTGGCCTCGCCGGGTCCGCACCGGTTGAATCCGGCGCTTCGCGCGCGCTGCGAACCGTTATTGATAACACGTCCATCGAAAAATCACGGCATGAATACACTCGAAACGTTCAATCAGGCGCTCTTTCTGATGATCAACGCCACGCCATCGGCTCCGGCTTGGCAAATCGACGTCGCGCGCTCGATCGCAGATTACGTCATCTATCTCGTGCCGCTGACGCTGGTTGCGATGTGGCTGTTCGGCGACGGGCGTCAGCGCGAAGCCGGCATTCGCGCGTGCTGCGTAACGCTGCTTGCGCTTGGGCTCAATCAGATCATCGGCCTGGTTTGGCCGCATCCCCGGCCGTTCATGATCGGGATCGGCCATACGTTTCTGGAACACGCGCCGGACCCGTCGTTCCCTAGCGACCACGGCACGATATTCGCAAGCGTCGCGTTGACCTTGCTGCTGAGCGGCGTGAAACGGTACGCGTTCCTCATCATGCTCTCCGGTCTCGCGGTGGCGTGGGCGCGTGTGTTTATCGGCATTCACTTCCCGCTCGACATGGCTGGCGCAGTCGTCGTCGCATGCGTGGCGTGTCTGCTGATCGCGCCGCTGTGGCGGCTCGGCGGCGCCGGCGTGACGCACCGACTGGTCGCGGCATACCGCAAATTGCTTGCGTGGCCAATCGAGCGCGGCTGGCTGCCCTCTTAGGTTTTGCAAACGCGCGGGTTGTGCTTGCCGATTTGATTGCCGTCGCTCCTAACGCGTCAGAACCCGGAAATCGCTCGGCGACATGTCATAGGCCCGGCGAAACGCGCGGCTGAAATCCGATGCGCTATTGAATCCCACGCCATAGGCGATCTCGACGATCGCCTTATTCGGGTATCGATGCAATTCATAGGCCGCTTCATGCAGCCGCCGGTTGCGAATATAGGCCGCCAGGCCGCCCTCGGGTTCGAACAGACGATACAGCGTGGGCCGCGAAAGCTGCGATGCGGCCAGCACGCTTTCAGGCGTGAGTTCCATCTGACCGAGATTGGCGTCGATGTAGCGGCGCGCGTCGGCGAACATCGCGGTGCGGACAGCGGCGCGTGCATTGCCGGTGAGACGCGTCTCTTTGCCGAAGGCCGCCGCGATCAGCAGCGCGCAAGTGTGCATCGCGTCGTATGCCTCTTGTGCGCTCATCGTGGGCATGTTCCGGCACAGGTCCGCGAGATGCGCCGGAATCATGCGCGCGAGCGGCGAGTGATATTCGATCACGCGGCCATGAATCGACTCGGCTTCCGGCAACACGGACTCCAACAGCTCGCGCGGCAGAAAAAGCGCCTGCACGCGGCACGCGCTGCGCTCCATATGCATCGGCTGATTCATGTCCAGCGCGAGAATGCCGGGCGCCGATTGCAGCGCCGTGCGTTTCGGGTGCGGGCCGGCGCCGGTCTCGATGCGGCCCTCCACGGCCACATGAAACACGAACTGGCGGACCGAATCGGTGGAAATGCGCGCGACGGATCGCGTCTGCGAAACCGGATCGGTGCGGCAGTCCATGAACGTGAGATCGGCGACGCGGTAGCTGTCGATCGTGCCGCTAAAGCCGTCGGCCAGTTGCTGGCGCGAGATCGGCACATCGAGAAAGTGGCTCAAACGGTCTCGCCATGCGGGCAACTGCGCGGCCCGCGCTTCATGGCGCGTAGTAAAGTGGCTGTGGATGCACGTCGCGGGAGCCGCGTCCCTGGTCACGGAATCGGTCGTCAAGATGGGTCCCCCGCCAGTTTTGCGCAGTTTCGCGCAGGTTCGTTATCTGCGCATCATAGTCCCAAGAGGAACGACTTCACACGGCCGCACATAGCGGTTGAGCCCCCAACGTCGCGTGCGCGCTCAGAAGTTCGCGAAGAATGCCCGCGCGGCAATCATGCAGAACGACGCGACCAGCCCGCCGTGATAGGACCGCAGCACCGCGGACGCGCCGCCGTCGGTCGCGCCGCCGGCGACCGCCTGGCTCGCGAGCGCCGCCTTCGCGTTCGCGAAACCCTGCTTGATGGGCGAGTACGGATCGTTGGGTCCAGTGGCGGCAGAGTCCACGTCCAGCACGGAAGTGAGCCCCGCGGGCACTTTCGCGTTCAGCCAGTACGCTTGCTCGATGCGCGCGTTGAAGAAAAACACCGTGGGGTCCGCCTCGCCGCCGCAGAGCAGAACCGGCGCACGCGGCAGCCAGTTGCGCAGATCGTTGCGCTTGAATGCCTGACGAAGCGGGTGCGCCGGATTCGCTGCCGGCGTCATGGCCGCCGTTGCCGCCGTTGCGTTCGTGAAGGCGCCGTCGGGATTGGCGGCGGCGTCTTCCAGCAGGCTCAGCCGGTAGGCATTGCGCACGAGGTTCGTGTCGCCGAATCCGCCGGCAAACACGGGCGTCAACGCGGGCGGCGTGAGCGGCTGTGAAGCAGGCGGTGAAGCGAACGTTAAAGCAGGCGGCGTCATCGAGGCGAACCGCGGTGCGGGAGGAGCGCTGCTGAAGAGCTGCGTCGAAGGCAGTTTTCGCTGGGCGAATAAGGTATCGAGAGGTTGCGTAGTAGGCAGAAGATTCTCGATGCCCGGCGCGTAGGCTGCTTCGAAGAAATCGCCGGGCTTGCGATAGATGTTCTCGTAAGCGCGCTGGTAGCCCGTCACGGTCAATGTCGTGAAAACCGTCGAACCCAGGTTCACGTCGCCTTCGATCAGCGCGTCGGCCATGGCGGCGAGCGCATACGGACCCGATCCCGGCGCGGACGCGGTCACCTTGACGCCGGCCGCTTGCAGCGCGCGGTGCGTCGCGAGTGCCACGAAACCGCCTTGCGAATAACCGGTGATGAACAGCTTGCCGTTTTCGCGCACGCCGTTTTCCGGTTTCGCGTCGCTCATTGCGAGTCGTGCCGCCCGAAGCGAGTCGATCACGTCGGCGGATTGCTGGTCGGCGTTCAGATACGGGTGATACGGCAGATCGGAGCCGGCATAGCCCGCATAGTTGGTCGCCACCACGATATAGCCCTGCGCCGCATACGTCGCGGCAACGGCGAGGCCCTCGCCCGCGCCGCCTCGATTGCCCGGATCCGTTTGCGTGATATCGGCGAGGTTGTAGTTGCGGTACACGGTGGTGCCGTGCGCATAAAGCATCAACGGACGCGGCCCGCTGCACGCAGCAGAAGGTCCATCCGGCATCATCAGCGCGCCGCCGGCAGTGGTGGGCTCGCCGGCGCCGCCGATCGTCCGGTAGCGGAAGTACACGACCTCGACGCCGCAAGCGGGCGCGCCGGCGATCTGCGCGAGTCGCCGGCCGGACGGATTCGATTCGAGCAATTTCGCAAACGCCGCCGCGCCGAGCTTTACCGTGACGTGATGATCGAGAAGTTGACCACGGGCGTTGTCGTTGCATCCTTTACCGCACTCAGCACCGGCATGCACTTGGACACAGGCGCCCAATGTGAAGCACGTCAGCAGCCCGAGAGCCGCGTTTCGCATTGCTACAGGCATGTGAGGCTCCGTCTTGTTCGTATTTGCTGCGACCGGGCGGCCTTACAGAATGAGACGACGCCAGCGGCGCACCGGCCCGCCAGCGCGCGCGGTTGGGATGCCGGCTCGCGCGCCGCTTACTTCCAGAGTGTGCGGCCGAAGAAAGTCAGCGTGCGGTCCCAGGCCTGCTGCGACCAGACCGGATCGAATTGCGTCACAGCGATACGGCTTGGCCCGACCGCCGTTTCATTCGCGAACGCATGACGCGCGAGGTAGCGATGGAACTCGACGTCGACATGGGCCTCGATCAGCTTTTTCTCCAATGCATCGACCGTTTCAATGGGGAAAGCGTCGTCTTGCGTGGCCCAATGACCAAGTACCGGCACCTTGATCTTCGATGCGTCGATGTACTCCAGCGGCGGAAAGCCGTACCACACCACGCCCGCCGACACCTCGGGGATATTGCACAGCGAGAGCAGCGTAAGCGCGCCGCCCATGCAATAGCCGGTCACGCCGACCTTGTCCGCCTGCTGCTTCAGATACTGCACGGC
>DASPZL010000615.1:0-6921 GCA_035636295.1 Paraburkholderia sp. | reverse complement strand
CCGCCGACAGCGCCACGCCCTGCGCGTGATTGCCCGCCGACGCGGTAATCACCCCGCGTTCCAGCGCCTCGGCCGGAATGTGCGCCATCTTGTTGTACGCGCCGCGCACCTTGAACGAGAACACCGGCTGGTTGTCCTCGCGCTTCAGGTAGACCGGATTGCGCAGGCGGACCGACAGATTCGGCGCACGTTCGAGTTCGGTCTCGCGGGCCACGTCGTAGACGCGCGCGGTCAGGGTTTTCTTCAGGTAGTCGTGGCGCAGCGCCACGCTGTCGGCGGCTTCGGCAAACTGGTTGAGTTCGGGTAATTGCAAGGCAAGCTCCTATGCGGCAAGAACAAATCAGCAGAGAGCACCAGGAGGCAGGCGGAAAGCGGACATAAAAAACCCGCCTCGTGGGGCGGGTTAATGTGTCACTGCAAGCCGACGCGCGCTAACCCACCATTCGATGAATGGTGCTAATAATCAGCGCAATACGGATGTCGGGGCAGTTCATGCGTCGGATCATCGTTGACCTGGCGGTGTTTGTCAAGGGCGGTGCGCCGCGCGCGCGACGCGCAAACCGGGACCGGGCGCAACGGCGTCACGCCTGGCATTGAGTACCCGCTCGCGCAGAAACACATCGAATTGCGCCATTACCGCGTCACGTGCGGCGCGTGAAAAGAGCGCGTGATCGACCTTGCCGACCACTTTCGCGGTGACGTTCTTCAGCTTGCCTAACTGATTGCCGTTCGATCCGAAATGAATTTCCAGTTCATCCAGCCCCTCGTCGAGCGGGCCGTACAGCAGCGTGGTTTGCACGCCCTTGCGCTCCAGTTCGAAAGCCAGTCTGCGAATCGCGCCACCCGGCGTCGGCAGGCCGAGCAGGCGTTCGAACGCGGTGCTCGCACGAGCGACGATGCGCGCGCATAAACGGCGCGCGAGTTCGGCCGTGATCGCGCGGCCGTTTGCCTGGCCGGTCAAAAGACGCAGCCATTTGCGCGGATTGCGCATCGCGCGCCGGTATACGACGCTCGACGCAACGTGCCGCGCGCCGGGCCGCACTTGCGCGCCGCCCCACGTGAAAAACGGCAGATTGACTAAGGCGCAGCCCACCACGGCCGGATGGGCGAGCGCCGTATGCAGGCTCACATACGCGCCCGTGCAAACGCCGAACATCACGATCCTCGGATAGCCGGCCGCCGCGAGCCAGTCGACGCCCGCTGTCGCGTCCGCGATCGCATAGCGGGCGTACATCATATCGAGCGTTAACGTATCGTCGCGGCGCAGGCTATCGCCGAGACCGCTCAGGTCCATGCGCAAGGACGTAATCCCTTGAGCCGCGAGATGCCGGGCCATCAGCACGGTGAAGCGGCCGTCGCCGATCCGGTGCACGCCGCCCGTGTTAACGAACAACACGGCCGGCGCGCCGTCGAGCGCGCGCCGCGGCTCGCAGAGCACGCCGGCGAAGCGGCCGCCGCCGAACACGACCGGCGTCTCGCGTCCATGCTCGAAATCGATGCGCGCCGTTGCCGCGCCCTCGTGCACTTCCGCCGCAGGCGCGGCAGCGTCAACCGCGCTTGCGCCCAGCCATTCGCACACGCGGTCGAACGCCTGCCGCGGCGGCTCGCTGTAGCTGGGATTGAGCAGAAACTTGCCGTATTCGCCGAAAAACTCGAGATCCGCTTGAGCGCCCTGCGCCTCGTAGTGCGCGGCGAGTCGCTTCGAACGCGCGCTTTCGTTCAGGTCCTGCAGCAGCACACGCTGCGCGGGCCGCTGCGTGCACCGTTCGAGATCGACGCTGGCGAGCACGTCGAGCGTATCCGGATAAAGGCGGAAGCCGTGCGCGCCGACCGTTTGCGCGGCCTCCGCATCGAGGCTCAGTCCCAGCGCATGTTGCGCACTGAGCCAGCTTTGATGCTGAAGCTCCAGCTCGCGGATGTAGCTCTTGCCCGAACTCACCGGCATGAGCAGCGCGAGATTGTCGACGCCGCCCATTTCCTCGGCGGCGAGCGCCGCGAGCGTGGCGCCCAGGCGCAGCCCGCACAAGCTCAGGCGCGGCGCCCCGGTCTCGGCGCGCAGCCAGGCGGCCGCCGCCTTGATGCTGTCGAGCCATGCGCGCAGGCGCTGCGGATCGTCTTCGTTGCCGCTCGAATCGCCGGTGCCGGGGTAGTCGAAGCGCAACGCGGCGATGCCGCGCGCCGCGAGTGCCTCGGCCAATTCGCGCCAGCCGCGGTACGTGCATAGCGCTTCGTAGCCGAACGGGTTGCATAACACCACGCCCATCTCGGGTCGCGCGCCCGCGGGCCGGTGCAGCCATCCGAAACAGCCGTCGAAAGTCACCGGCGTCATGGTGGGCAGGGTCGTCATGATCGGTCGCCGCAGCGCCACCTCAGCTTCGCGGTGCAATCGACTCCTCCGGTACGATCTGCGCAATCACGCTTGCGAGGGAATGGATGCTTTGAAACAGCTCATGGGTGATCAGCTCGCCCGGAATTTCGACGGCGAACGTCTCCTCGACGGCCATCATCACGCGGACCGCGCCGAGCGACGACAAACCGGCGGCGTACAGATCGTCGGCATCGCCGAGCGTATCGACCGGTACGTCGAGACAGGCGGTCTCCTGAAGAATGCGGCGCACATGGTTTTTCATTGTGTTCCCCCGATATTTGAATTTTTACGCACGGCACCGATGCATTCAGAAGGCGCTCGGATGCGCTGCGGTTCCATGCTCAAATGAGCGCTTCGCCGCTGACGCAGCGCCCGGCGAGCGCTTTTCTGTCAATTTTGCCGTTCACGTTGAGCGGCAACGCGTCGAGCATCACGATCCGCTGCGGCACGGCATACACCGGCAAGCGCTGGCGGCACGCCTGCAGAATCTGCGCGGCGCTGCCCTCAGCATTGCTGATGAAGGCAACCAGACCGCCCGCGCGGCCCGCGTCATCGACGGGCCAGCCGAGCACCGCGCACAGCGCCGCCTGACTGCAGGTCTGAACCACATGCTCGACTTCCTCGAGCTCGATGCGGTTGCCGCGTATCTTGATCTGCGTATCGAGCCGGCCTTGAAACATGATGCCCTGCCCGGCCACCTCGCGCGCGGCATCCGCGCTGCGAAACCAGCGCGTCGACGCATGACCCGGATACGTCGCCGAAATGAAGCGGCGATTGCCGGGTTCATCGGACGACAGATAGCCCGCCGCGAGCTGCGGACCGCCGATCAGCAATTCGCCGCATGCGCCGGGCGCGACCGGCTCGAGCACGGCGTCGACGATCAATAGTTCCATGCCAGGCAATGCGCCGCCTAGCGGCATCATCGCGTGGCGCGAGTCGGCGAGAAATTCACGCGAGACTTCGAAGGCCGAGCACGCGACCGTCGTTTCGGTCGGCCCATACATGTTCAGCACCCGGCTGTTCGGCGCGGCGCGCAGCCAGGCCTGCACCAGCAAGCGCGGCAGCGGCTCGCCGCCGAACAGCGTCACGCGCAGGCTGGAAAATTCGTTCGGTTGCAATTTACGGAACTGCTGCATGAAGGCCGCGACCGAGGGCACGCTGCTCCAATGCGTGATCGCGTGCTCCTTGATGAAGGCCGCGTTGTAGATCGGCTCGACGGTCTTCGGTACATACAGACAAGCGCCGTTCGCCCAGCATACGAACATGTCGTGCACGGAGGGATCGAACGAAAGCTCGCATAACTGCACGTAGCGCGCGTCAGGCAGCCTGCCCAGCAATTGCAGTTGCCCCGCCACGTAGGCGCGGGCGTTCGCGTGCGAGATCGGCACGCCCTTGGGCGCGCCGGTCGAACCCGACGTGAACAGGACGTAGGCGAGATCGTGCGGCTCGCGGGGCGTGTGGGCTTGCGCCGACAGCGGGGCGTGAGGCAGTCCCGCCAGGCAGTCGCCGGCCGAGCGGGCTCGCGGTGCGCCCGCTTCGTTGGCGTGCAGCGCGTCGTCACCCTCGTCATCGAGCAGAAAAACGCGCGGACAATCGTCCAGCAGCGACAGCGCTTCATCGAGCAATGCCGCGCAACGCCGATCGACCAGCAGCAAGGGCGCATCGGACTGCTCGATCACCGCCGCGATGCGCGCGGCGGGCACGTTCGGATTGAGCGGCACGTAGGCGAAACCGGCCTCGAGGATGCCCAGCAAACCCGCGTAAGCAGCCACGCTGCGATGCGCGAACAGCAGACAGCGCGCGGCGCGGCCGGCCGGCATCGCTGCCCGCAAGCCTGCCGCGACGCGGCGCGCGCGTGACGCGAGTTCGTCATAGCAATAGACGCGTTCGTCGACCCATAGCGCGGGACGGTCAGGCTCGCTCGCGGCAGTATCGAAGAAAAAGGAATCCAGCATTCACGGCCTCGGTCCATGTGGCATGGCACCGGCGCGCCGCGCGGGGATGCTGCACCGGGCGGGAACGGCTGCCAGTCATGCCGGAAGCACGCTACCGGCAGGTGGAATTGCCGGGTGGCGCGCTGAGTTATTGCGGGAAAATTTCACAGGCAAAATTCGCCGACGACGCCCCGCTGAAACAGTCATCTCACGCAATGTTGCGTGAAACATCTGTCATTCGGGCTTCGTAAGGATCATAGAATCCGGCCGGGCCGGTATATGTGCGATAGCGCTCTCAACATACGATTGAGAGCGCAAGCGCCACCGGCCGCGCGCGGGATGATGCGGCTCCCGGCGGCAGGCTGGGCGCCGGTCAATCGTACACGCCGCTCCGCTTTTTGAAGGCGCTGAGAATGCGCCGCTCCAGCGCGTTGTAGTCGCCGCCGAAGTGATGGTCGCCCGACGTGTGGATCACCTCGATGCCGGTCTTGCCGAGCGCCGGACACAAGGTGTCTTTCTCCTTCTCGCCGTAAAAGCACTGCACGATCGCGGGCGGCACGCGCGTCAATTCGGGCTGCACCTTCAACGCCTTATCGCTCGCCGGCATGCCGAGCCAGCCGCCCACGCGAATCTGGAAATCGGCGTCGGGCGCGAAGCCGAGCAGCGCGATCAGCGACACTTTCGCGCGCTGCGCGTCGGGCAGCCGGTTGTACGCGAACGGCATGACGTCCGCGCCGAACGAATAGCCGATCAGCGCGATGTGCTGCGCATGCCAGCGCGACCCGTAGGTTTGCATCACCCGCGCGAGGTCGCGGCTCGTCTGCGCGGGCGGCTTTTCGCTCCAGAAATAACGCAGGCTGTCCCAGCCGATCACGGAAACGCCGTCTTTCTGCAATGCTTGAGCGATGGTCTTGTCGAGATCGCGCCAGCCGCCGTCGCCGGAAATCACGATCGCCATGAGCCCGTTGGGCTGCGCCGCCGGCAGCTCGATGAGCGGCAAGTCGGAGACGTCCTCATCGCTCGCCGACACGGCTTGCAGATGCGGCGTGAGCAACGCGACGAGGCGCGCGCGATCGGCGTTGCCCGTCGTGGCGTTTTCGACGAAGCCCGGCACCTTGTCGCGGATCACGGTCGGGTCCGGCGGGCACGGATGGAAGCGCGGATCGAGCATGCGCTCCGCATCCACCGAGACCGCGCCGGCAATCGTGTTCGACGGCGCCTGCTCCAGCACGTGCATCGCGAGCGTCGCGCCCTGCCCCGTGCCCGCGACGATCGGCGCGAAATAATGGCTCGACTGCGATTGCCGTTCGAGCTGATGGCTGAGGGCTTCAGCATCGCCCACCAGTTGATGGCAGGCTTCCTTCTTCGCACGCAGATTGGCCGCATAACGCGCCGTATCCACGCCGACGGTCAACGCTCCGGCCTTGGCGAGCGCATCGGCGCTCTGCTGGTCCGCGTCGCTCCAGCCGCTCGCTTGCGAGTAAAGCACGACGAAGCCTCGCAACGGGCCCTCCGGCTGCGTGACCCTGACGTCGCCATAACGGCCGCCCGGCACGGTGGCGGTCGCGGCGTGCACGCCGATGCCGGAAACGAAGCAGCTCGCCGCCACGGCGAGCCTGAAAAACGGATGCAATGTCATGAACGCCGGCCCCCCGCCAGCAATGACAGGTCCGCGAGCGTGAAGAACACACCCACCGAACCCGACGCCGCGAGATAGCGCGGCTCCCAATGCGGCTGGAACTTGCTCTTGAAAGCGCGCAGTCCGCGGAAGTTGTAGAAGCGGCCGCCGAAGCGCCACACGATGCCGGCCAGGCGATACCAGCGCGACGCGAGCGGCGTGGGCTGCATGCCGGAAAGCGGCGCGATGCCGAGACTCAGCGAGCGGAAACCCGCCTGCTTCAGATGCAGCGCCAGTTGCGTGAACAGGTATTCCATCGCGTACGGCGACGCGCTGGCCACATGCCGCATCACGCCGACCGTTGCTTCGGTATGCATATCGGTCGTCATGAAGGTCACGAATGCGACCGGCTCGCCGTGCTGGCGCACCAGCATCACCGATTGCGCGGCAAGATAGTCGTCGGTAAACGCGGCCACGGAGAAGCTTTTTTCGCGCGCGTCGCGGCTGCCCAGCCAGCCGTCGGAAATCCGCCGCAGCGTTTCGAGCGACGCCGGCACGTCGGCCCGATCGATCACGTCGACGGTGAAGCCGTCACGCTCGCCACGCTTGAGCGCATAGCGAAGATGCGCGCGATGCGAGCCCTTCAGGTCGAAATCGTCGAGCACCACGTGGGCTTCCTCGCCGAGCTTCATCAGCGTGAGGCCGGCGTCGAGATAAAGCGGCAACGCGTTGGCACGCACCTGATAGAACGCCGCGCGCCCGCCGTGCGCATGCGCGAGCGCGACGAACTTGCTGATCAGGCCGGCCCATTCTTCGCGCGGACCCACCGGATCGTGCAGCGCGGCCCACGTGCGGCCGTTTTTTGCGTACATCAGGAAGGCTTCGCGCGACTCGGAAAAGAGGAAGCTCTTGTCGCCCATCAGCGCGAGACCGGCGTCGCTGCGCTCCTGCGCACGCACGATGCGCGCCGCGTCGTGGAGATCTTCCGGCGCCGGGTTGAC
>DASPZL010000614.1:0-12124 GCA_035636295.1 Paraburkholderia sp. | reverse complement strand
GGAGAAACCCTGCAATCTGGCCTGTACTTCGCTTTTGTCCTGCTTCTGTCCTATGGAGTGCTCAGTACTTCGCCTTAGTACTTGCGCGTCGGCAGAGTCTGCGCCGCGACGCTCATCGGGAAGACGGTCTCTTCCGTGAGAATGCGCTTGGGCAGCGGCTTGCCGGCCACGACGTCCTTCACCGCCGACATCAACTGCGGCCCCAGCAACGGACTGCACTCCACGTCGACGTTCATCTTGCCGGCGGCCATTGCCTGGAAGCCACCCTTGGTCGCATCGAACGAGACGACGATCACGTCCTTGCCCGGATGCATACCGGCCTCTTCCATCGCCTGGATCGCGCCGAGCGCCATGTCGTCGTTATGCGCATAAACTACATTTATTTTATTTCCATAAGTTTTTATAAACGCTTCCATCACCTGCTTGCCGCCGGCAAGCGTGAAGTCGCCGCTTTGCGACGCGATGATCTTGAACTTGGGATCGCTTTTGATCACTTCGATCAGGCCGGCATGCCGGTCGTTGGCGGGCGCAGAGCCGACCGTTCCCTGAAGTTCAGCGATGTTGATGGTGTTTTTCTCGTTTTTATAGTGATCCGCGAGCCACTTGCCGCCACGCCGCCCTTCTTCCAGAAAGTCGGAACCGATCATCGTCACGTAGAGCGACGTGTCTTTCACGTCGACGTTGCGATCGGTCAAGATCACCGGAACCTTCGCGGCTTTGGCCTCGCGCAGCACCGGCTCCCAGCCTGATTCCACTACCGGCGAGAACGCGATGACGTCGACTTTCTGCGCGATGTAGGAGCGGATCGCCTTGATCTGGTTTTCCTGCTTCTGCTGCGCGTCGGAGAATTTGAGCTTGATTTTCGCTTCCGCGGCGGCGGACTTCACCGACTCGGTGTTCGCAGTGCGCCATGCGCTTTCGGCACCGACCTGCGCGAAGCCAAGCGTGATCTGTTTGTCTTGCGCGTAGGCGCCCGGCGTTGCCAGCGTCAGCGCGCCCATGCCCGCGCAGAATGCGAGCGCGCCCAACGCACGACATGCGGCGCGTCGTGTATTCGCCATGACTGTCTCCTGATCGTTGTTGTGTAGGCGATCCATCGAAACCGCCCAGCGCTTGCGGCTTTCACGGTGCGTGGATCGTGATGTAGCGTAGTGTGCGGCGCGTTAACCGTCCAATCATATGATTCGCGGCGACGATATCAATTTTGATATAGCGGCGGCATCGGGCTGTGGCGTGGTCGATGCGTGTCCGGTCGCGGTGAGTTGGCGGCAGCGCCTGGCGCGTATTACGGCCGACGTGCTTTTTATGCGCTTACGTGCTCGATGATTTTGATCGGCTAAAAGCTGCGGGTCTAACCGGTTCGCGGCGATCTACCGCGCTCCCGCTCGCGGCGTCACCCAACGAAACGTCAGATTGATTCGCTCGCCCGCGACACGAGGCTCCTTCGGCACCCGATGCCGCCATTCCGCCTGCGTGTCGCCCTTCATCACGAGCAGACTGCCGCCTTTGAGCGAAAACGACTGCACCACACCGGTGTTGTTGTGGCGCAAATCAAAGGTGCGCGCCACACCGAGGCTCGCCGACGCGATCACCGGCCGGTCGCCGAGCTCGGGCTCACGGTCTGCGTGCCAGCCCATGCTGTCGGCGCCGCTGCGGTAGCGGTTGATCAGCACGCTGTTAAAACGCGCGTTGCAGGCGGCTTCCGCGGCGGCCTTCAGTTCGGCGACGGTCGGGGTCCAGGGTTGCGGCACGTTGCGGATGCCAGAGTAAACGTAGACCGCGTCCGGCTCGCCTTGCCAGGCCGTCAACCGCGGCAGCGGCACCCGGCCCGCGGGTGTACCCATCATGTCCTGACGCCACCCGACTTCGCCGACGAGTTGCGTCAAAGCCCGCTCCGCTGCCGCGGGCGTCAGCCAGTCGGGATACCAGTCGACGTCGGGCGCCGGGAGGTCATGATCATCGAAAAGGTTCATCATGATGAATGCCTGGATGCGGTCGCGCACGCGACGCGTGCCGGGTGAAAACCTTGGCTATTATGGCGGCAACGACAGCGCCGCTCATGCCCGCGGCTTGCGCTGTCATCCAATCCGCTCACTCCAGACGATCAACGGACGCTCACCATGACTCTTTCAGATCTAGCGCTCGACCAGCTCTTTCGCGAAGCGCGCACACATAACGCCTGGCAGCCCAAACCGGTCGACGACGCCATGCTCAGGCAACTCACGGAACTGGTGCTGCTCGGCCCGACTTCGGCCAATTCGAGCCCGGGCCGCTTCGTTTTCGTCAAGACGCCGGAAGGCAAGGAAAAGCTGCGTCCGGCTTTGTCCGCCGGCAACCTCGAGAAGACGATGGCGGCGCCGGTCACAGTGATCGTCGGGATGGATATGGCGTTTTACGAGCATCTGCCGAAGCTGTTTCCGCATGCCGACGCGCGCAGCTGGTTCGCCGGCAACGATAAGGCGATTGCGGAGACGGCATTTCGCAATTCGACGCTGCAAGGCGGCTATCTGATTCTGGCCGCCCGCGCGCTCGGCCTGGACACGGGCGCGATGTCGGGCTTCGACGCCGCCAAGGTCGACGCAGCCTTCTTCGCCGGTACGGCCGTGAGGTCGAATTTCCTCATCAATCTCGGCTACGGCGATCCGGCGAAACTGTTTCCGCGCAACCCGCGCTTCTCGTTCGACGAAGCCGCGCTTATCGTCTGACGCAGCTGGAACTCATCGGCGCGATCAACTGAAGACCGCCACGTAAAACACCACCGCGCCGATCACCGCACCGATAAAGCAGAAACCCTCCTCGGTGTCGTCGCCATTCGAACGCAACCACCCGCCGACGACCCCGAACAACCCTGCGATGCCGAGCGCGACGCACGCCATCACGACGTAGAAGAGCGCGGTTTTGCCCAGCTCGGAAAAATCGATGTTGCGCACGCCGAAGTACAAGCTGATCGCCATCAGCGATATGACCACCAGCGGCAACATCACATGGCTGCCCTCATACCCGACATGATGCGCATGATGCGCATGGTGTAACTGATTGCCTGATCTGAGCAGTTTCATGATGCCCCCCGTCTCGCCCTCTGCCGGCGATAAAACGAACCGCGATCAGGCCGCGACGGCCCTGATGCAAGCCGGTTCATTTTGAGAATAGTCTACGCACGAACACAATTCAAAGCCCATTTAATTAGGCTGCCACGGACGGCTGGATGGGCGTCGCATCGCGATGTCGATGCTGCAATGCAGTAAGCCGGTCGGCCGCTCTATGAGGCGGTTTGCCTAACCAGCGAGCAAATTGAGGGCCCCCCGGCAAGCAGTGGCACATGCCGGTAGAATGGTTCGCCCCGTTCGCTAACGCAGTACTGCAGTTACCGAGCCGCCAACGTTCCGTTCGTCCCGGCCCCTTCCCGCCCTTATCTTCTCTATGCGCCGCTCATCGTTTCTTGTCCGCATCATCCTGATTGGCATCCTGCTGCATATCTATGTCGGCTTCCGTCTGATTCCCGACATGCCGATCGATACCATCGGGCGAGGGCTCTGCGCGTTATGGCTCGTGCTGTCGATCTTTCTGATTCCGCTCGGCATGCTGGCGCGCACCATCAAACGGCAGCCGCTCGGCGATCGGCTCGCATGGGTCGGCTTGCTGGCGATGGGCTTTTTCTCGTCCTTGCTGGTCCTGACTTTCGTGCGCGACCTGGTTCTCGCGTCGCTGCTCACCGTCGATGCAATCTGGCCGGGTGCTGTCGCAATGGGAGACTGGCGGACCGGCTCGGCGGCAGCGGTGCCCTTGCTTGCACTGCTCTCGACGCTCATCGGTCTTTTCAACGCACGCCGGCGCGCCAGGGTGGTCACGATCGAGGTGCCGATCGACGATTTGCCGGCCGCGCTCGACGGCTTCACAATCGTCCAGATCAGCGATATTCACGTTGGTCCGACCATCAAACGCCGATATGTGGATGCCATCGTCAATGCGGTGAATCGTCTCGAGCCGGATCTGATTGCCGTAACCGGCGACATCGTGGACGGCAGCGTGCCGCAATTGAAGAACCACACGCAGCCACTCTCGCGGTTGAGCGCGCGTCACGGCGCTTTCCTCGTTACCGGCAACCACGAGTATTACGCCGGTGCAAACGCCTGGATCGACGAATTCCGGCGCCTCGGATTGACCGTGCTGCTCAACGAACACGTGATCGTGGACCACGACGGCGCGCGCGCCGTGATTGCCGGCGTGACCGATTATTCGGCGGGGCATCACGACCCGTTGCATCGCAGCGATCCCGTCGCGGCGCTTGCCGGCGCGCCGGGCGACGTGCTGATCAAGGTGCTGCTCGCCCATCAGCCGCGCTCCGCTGAAGCAGCCGCGGCCGCCGGTTTTACGCTGCAGCTATCCGGTCACACGCACGGCGGTCAGTTCTTTCCGTGGAATTTTTTCGTGAGGTTTCAGCAGCCGTTCACGGCCGGCCTCGCACGCCTGAATGGACTGTGGGTGTACACGAGCCGCGGCACCGGGTACTGGGGACCGCCGAAGCGTCTCGGCGCGCCGTCCGAAATCACACGCTTGCGCCTCGTGCCCGGCGAGCCCGATTAAGACATCAAATAAAGCATCAACCCAGGCGCCGCGAGAACGCGGCGCCCATGTCACATTGGACTGACTGCAAAAGAGCAGTGCGGACGTCCGGCAAGGACATCCGCCTCCACGGCGCCAACGCGCCGCACCCGCCAGTCTGGATTATTGAGCGGGCGCCACGGCCACGCTGACTTGCGGCGCGAACGCCACCGACACTTGCATACCCGGCGTCACGTTGGCGAGCTTTGCCGGCTCGCGACCCTGGATATGAAACACCGAGCCATTCGGGCTTTTCAAGGCCATGACGCCGGACGCGTGATCGATGGCCTCGATCTCAGCGGTTACGTTCTGAGCCGTGTTCGACTGAGCGACCGGCGTAGCAGCGCCTTGGCCGGCACTGCGGGTGACGCTGATCACGGCGTTGCGCATCATGCGGACGTGAACCTTGCCACCCTGCTTGATCTGCGCGAGGTTGCGCGTGTCGGTGATATTGAACGAAGCTTGGCCGCCTTGAGCGTCGAGCACGGTCACCGAATGTTTCGCCAGATCCACCGATGTCACTACGCCATCAGCCTGCAGCGTGCTGCTGCCCTCGAACGGCGCGGGCAGACCCGCGGCGAACGACATGAGCGGAGCGGCAGCGATCAACGCGCCGGCAATGATGTCACGAGCTTGAACTTTCATACATTCCTCAATTGGGGTAAACGGCGGAAACGAACGACGAGCGGACGACGAACGGACGGCTTCGAGCGAATCCGCCTCGAGCGGCCTGGTGCAAGAACCTCCGCACAATGATTGAGCGGAGCCGCTGGAAGTGAAACGTGGGTCGAGCGCTAAAAGAGTGCTAAAAGCACGACGTATTCCGAAGTGTGCAAACAGTGTGTTTTCCGGGATGGGGGCCGTCAATATTCGGAGTCCGTATTCACGTGGCGATAGCTCTGGATTTTTCGCAGAAATTTCCACAACAGGAGATGAACTCACTAGCACTGCCATGCTTCATTCCAGCTTGACTTAACTTTGCGGAACCGCCTAAAATTCGCCCAATTCATTTAATCGGAATCACGATCTTGGACAGTAGCAGTACTACCCGTCGAGCTTCGATTCGCCCGATCGCCTGATCGGCAAGATTTCCGCGTCAGCCTGTCGCCGTCTTGCCTTCGGGCCCGGCGGTGCACGTCGTCTCTTACCCTTTACAGCCTTTTACTGCGCTCGTACTGCCTGTGAAGCGCGGCACACGGGACGTATCCGCGTCACGGCGACACTGAGGCTGCATCCCAAGGACCAGCCGAAGCTCGAACAGATGGCAAGCCGCATCAGCATGGAAAAAAGCGTATCGAGCGTCAGTTGGACGGCCAGAGAAGCTGAGCCGACGCCAGAGTGACGCGCCGCATGCAAGTCGCCCCATATTCGTGCGCATCGCCTACACTTAGTCTGCAATACATTCAGACAATGTTAATTCTTCGTCCTGAATATGGACTGCCCCATAACCATCGACTAAGCTCTGTCACCGTGAATTTGTTCACACTCAACTAGGGAGTCTCGATTATGGAACACGGCATCATTGCATGGCTCATCATCGGCGCGATCGCCGGCTGGCTGGCCGGCGTGCTCGTCAAGGGCGGCGGCTTCGGCCTGATCGTCGACATCATCGTCGGGATTGTCGGCGCGTTCATCGGCGGTTGGCTTGCCGGCGTGCTGCATATCTCGCTTGGCGGCGGCTGGATCGGCTCGATCATTACTGCTGTGATCGGCGCGGTCATTTTGCTGTTTCTTATCCGCCTCTTCCGGCGAGGTAGCTGAGCGTAGCACCTGATGTCTACCGGCGTCGGGGGCGCGAAGGCCGCCTGACGCCGGCTTCGATTAGAGAAGCGCTTCCACAGCCGGCAACATCGAGCCGGTGTCACGCAGCCGCGTATGCCAGTTGAAAGCCTGATCCAACCGATGCGGCGTTTGCCCTCCCCATTGCAAGGCGTCCCGATAGTAATCGCGCAATAGATCGCGGTACAGCGGATGCGCGCAGTTTTCGATGATCAGCGTGGCGCGCTCGCGCGGCGCCAGTCCGCGCAGATCGGCCAAGCCCTGCTCCGTCACGACCACGTCCACGTCGTGTTCGTTGTGGTCGCAATGCGGCACCATCGGCACGACGCTCGAAATGCGGCCGCCCTTGGCCATCGACCTGGTTGCGAAGATCGCGCACGACGCATTGCGTGAAAAGTCGCCCGAGCCGCCGATGCCGTTCATCATGTGCGTGCCGCCCACGTGCGTCGAATTCACGTTGCCGTAGATGTCGAATTCCAGCGCGGTATTCAGCGCGATCAGACCAAGCCGCCGGATTACTTCAGGATGATTGCTGACCTCTTGCGGACGCAACACCAGACGATCGCGATAGCGCTCGAGTTCGCCGAACACCTGCGCCTGACGCGCGGCCGACAACGTGATCGACGCGCCTGAGGCAAACGTCACCTTGCCGGCATCCATCAGGTCGAAGGTCGAATCCTGCAGTACTTCTGAGTAAATTTCGAACGCATCGAAAGGCGAGTCGACGAAGCCCGCCAGCACCGCATTGGCAATCGTGCCGATACCCGCCTGCAACGGCGGCAAGCGCCGGGGCATGCGCTCGCGCGATACTTCGTGCTGAAAGAACTCGATCAGGTGGCCCGCGATCATCTCCGTCTCCGCGTCCGCCGGCAGCACCGTGGACGGACTGTCCGCCATATCGGTGATGACGATCGCGGCAATTTTGTCGAGCGGAATTTCGATGGCCGGCGTGCCGACGCGATCCTGCGGACGAACGATCGGCAGCGGTTCGCGGTTCGGCCTGCGGCCCGGAATCCAGATGTCGTGCAGCCCTTCGAGGGCAAGCGGCTGGGCCAGATTGATTTCGACGATGACCTTGTCGGCGAGAATCGCGAAGCTTGCTGAGTTGCCAACCGAGGTGGTCGGCACGATGCCGCCGGTTTCGGTGATCGCGACGGCCTCGATGATCGCGACGTCGAGTTTGCCGAGTTGATTCGCGCGGAGCATCTCGACGGTTTCGGACAGATGTTGATCGACGAACATCACTTCGCCGCGATTGATCGCATCGCGCAAAGTCTTGTCCACTTGAAACGGCAAGCGGCGCGCCAACACATGCGCCTCGGTAAGCATGCGGTCCACGTCGTGACCGAGCGATGCGCCGGTCATCAGGGTAATGCGCAGCGGCTTGCCTTCCTTGCGCGCGCGCTCGGCGAGCGCGACAGGGACGGCTTTTGCGTCGCCCGCGCGCGTAAAGCCGCTGGCGCCGACGCGCATGCCGTCCTGAACGAGAAGCGCCGCCTCGGCGGCTGAAGTGATTTTTCCGCGCAGCGCGGCACAGCGAATCCGGTCTTCGTACATGAAACTGAGTCTCTCCATAGTCACCAGTCCAGTCTACCGGTGCGCACGTCTGCGGTGTGCTTCGCTCAGTAGCCAGATTGTCGCACCAGCCGCGGCGTCTCGATGAGGTGGCGCTGCGGCCGGGTATTTCGTCGCGCCATAACTTTCGCGAAGGGTCTTGCAGGGATGACGGTGTGATGCGTGGCGCTGACTAGCTGCCGAAGTAGATGTTGCAGAAGCTCACGGGACCGACGCACTCTTCAGCTTTGGCCGCCGGTGCGGCAAGGCGGCCTTGCACGGCGGCGCGGTCGGCGCGTTGGTTATCCGCTTGAGCGGCCGTCTGTTGCGGCGCGGACGGTGCGGTTTGTGCGTGAGCAACAGCAGCGGATAAAGCGCAGGCAATCAGGACAATCTTCAATACTTTCATTTCGTTCTCCAGGACTTACGGTTACTGCGGGGCAGCGATGAAACTATAGGGCTACCGTCCGTGCGGATAAACGGGGCTGTCCGGAAGTGATCTTTCCATCTGGCAGAAGGATCGGCGCGCACACGACCGACCGCCCACGCATTGGTCAATGCGTGTTGAAAGGCGCGTCCTTGTCGAGCAACGCAGTGCGGATGAAATGCAGGCAGCTCAAAATGCGCTGCAAGTCGTGGCGTTTGTCGCGATCGGCGTGAACGGTTTGCAGCACGTCCTGCGCGATCCATGTGGCCGAGCGCACCGCTACGAGTGCGCGCTCCAGAGCACGCGCGTCAGGCCGCGCGAAAAGCTGCGCGAGCGCGGCGCAGGTTCGCTCGAGACCGCTGCCCCAGCGTCGATGAAGTGTGTGCGCATAGCCGGCGCGTGACGCTTCGTTGCGCAGATCGATCACGGCGTGGCCGACTTCGAGCGTCGCGAGCATCCAGCGCAACGCGTCCCGACGGCGGCGGGAGCGTCGCGTTAATAGCATGCGCAACTGGGAGGTCAGATCGTGAGTGCTCGACTGAAAACGTTGATTGAGACCAGGCAGTTCGTCCTTGCATGCGAACACGACTTGCGCGCGCAGATCGCCCATGATCTTTTCGATGAGCCACGGCATATCGACTGGAAAAACTACCGCGAAAACGATTGCCGCCAGCAGCATCGCAGCCGTGAGCGCCATGCCGTTGTTGATCAGCAGATCGGGAGCATAAGTGACGACGTTGTCCGGCCCGGCCAGCAGACAGAAGAACACGGAGAAGCCGATGCCATATCCCGCCGTGAGCTTGCGCGTCGCGATGAACGCGCCGAGCGCGAGTACCGGCGCGAGCATCATGCAGAGCAGCGGAAAGCCGTCGATGTTGGGATACACGTAGCATGTGAAGAGGTAGCCGGTCATGGTCGCCAGCACGGCGCCGACCGCCATCTGCACGGCTGTCTTCGAAGGATTGGGTGCGGTGGATGTCAGCGCGCACACCAATGCCGCGCCGATCACCGCGAGACCGCCGCTCGGCCAGTCGGTGGCGATCCAGAACCAGCCGGCGATCGCCATGACCACCGCGGACCGCACGAAGGTGAACGCGACGAGAAAGCCGTTCGTCCGGCTCACGTAGCGGCTGGCATTGCGTTGCTTGCTCGCTGGCTTGCGTCGCGCCAAAGCCGCGTAAGTCTCCGAGTAGCGGATCCATTCGTCGACAAACCGGTACAGCAGTTCCGCGGCCGTGTCGAAATCCGCCAACGATTCAGCGGGTGCGGCTTCCAGTGGACGTCTCGTTTCGCGCACGCGCCGTGGCAAGCTCGCCTGAAAGAGCCGCAAGCGGGCAGCAACACGCGATGGATCGGCGGCGTCAGGCTGCCGCGCCAGCAGCGACGATAGCTCATGGAAGTGCGGCTTGATGGCCTCGACCATGGGCGCCGAACCATTGACGCGCGAACGCTTGAGCAGTTGGTGCAGCGCATGCAGCCGCGCGCAGGCATCCATGAATTCGCCGTTCAGACGACCCAGATGCCGGCTGCGTGACCGCATGGCCGGATCTTCGAAGGCGGCGAAAATGCGCGTTGCCTCGAAACCGACGATCTCGTCGACGAGGTTTGCAAAACGCCGCTCGAACTGGCCCCGCTCGATCCCGCGTCCCAGCGCGTCGGCCGCGAACGCAGTAAAATTTGTGTATCGAATTTGTAGCGCGTGTCGCAGGGCAAGACTTGAACGCTGCGGCACGATCAGCGCACTGACCGCGCTCGAACACACAATGCCGACCGCTACTTCCGCCGCGCGTGTGAGCGCGGCCAGAAACAGGTCGTGAGGCGCGGTGACGTTCGGGATGCCAATCAAGGCGGCGGTGTAACCCGCCAGCACAAAACCGTACCACCTGAAATGCCGATACCGGACAGCCGCAGCGATGCAGGCGCCCACCCAGGCGATCATGCCGAACATATACAGTTCCGGCTGCTGGACGAACAGCGCGCCGAGCATGAGCGCCGCGACCGTGCCCACCGCGGTGCCGAGAATCCGATAGAAACTCTTGGCGAGAACCATGCCGCTGAACGGCTGCATCAACACGAACACGGTGGTCATTGCGATGCGTGGTTGCGGCAGATCCAGCAGCATTGCGATGCCCAGCGCCAGCAAACCCGCGGTAACCGTTTTCAACAGATGCAGCCAGATCAGACCGTCGCTGTTTGCCCAATCACGAATCGCCGCACCGAGCGTCGTTTGCGACATGATGTTCCGCTGCCGATGGGGACCCGCGGTCGGTTCGATCGCATGTTGGCGTTTCATCGGAAAGCAATGCGCCCCGGGTTGTCGCTGAAAGAAGCGCCGGCGAACGCGGCGCGCACCGGCAGGCAAGGCGTCGATTGTAGGAGCGTGCGATGCGCGCATTAATAGGACGGGCGCGGAACGTCCCTTCCAGAACAAACAACAATGCGCTTGCGGGACAGGCGGACAATACGGCTTCTGCTATGAAATAGAAGGATTGATGGATACGTTACAAAATATGCGAGTGTTCGTGCGGGTGGTGGAAGCCGGTAGTTTTACCGCCGCCGCACAGTCGCTCAATTCAACGACCGGCGCAATGTCTCGCGCAGTCTCCGAACTCGAAGCTCATCTACGCACCAGATTGCTAAACCGTTCGACACGCCGACTTGCCCTGACCACGGCGGGCGAGCGTTACATGGAGCGATGTCAACAGATACTCGCGGATGTCGACACGGCGGAAGAAGAAGCGAGTTGCGCGCACGAGCGTCCCAGCGGCGCATTGCGCATGCATAGCTTCGCCAGCATCGGCCAGCATTATGTGCTGCCGGCTATCTCGCGTTATCGTGCGCTTTATCCGGAGGTGACGGTCGAGCTGACGTTGTCCCAGCGTATGCCTGATCTTTTTGAAGGCAGCGCCGACGTCGCAGTGATCGGCGCCTCGACTTTGCCCAACTCGGATCTCGTGTCGCTGCCACTCGGCACGACCTTTAGCATCCTGTGTGCATCGCCTGCTTATGTCAGGACACATGGCTCACCGCAACAACCGAGCGATCTGGCGCATCACGAATGCTTGATCCTGCACACGCCGGCATTTCCGCCGCATGAATGGGTGCTCGATGGACCGAATGGCAGCGAGATGATGGAAGTGAATGGGCCGGTGCACGTGAACATCGCGGAGTCGCTGATCGTCGCGATTCGCGAAGGGATGGGCATCGGCATGGTGCCGCTTTACGCGGCGATTTCCGGGTTGCGTGATGGAACATTAATGCGCGTGCTGCCGGAATATACGCTACAGAAGATGAACGTTTATGCGCTGTATCCGTCGCGTAAGTTCATCGATGCGAAGACACGAACGTGGGTCGAATTCCTGCGTACCCACCTGCCGAAAGTGATTGCACGTGACGAGGCGCTGCTTGTGGAAGTCGGTCAGACGTGTGCCGGAGATGAAGTCATGCCGATCCGCACGGGCGCCGTTGGCGGCGGGGATGCCGCTATGCATTGATGCGGAATTTAGGATGCGCCGCTTGCTGCGCATGCGCGGCGGCATTATGGTGTGAGCGTTGTTTGGGAAACAGAAGTGCTCGTTGACCGATGCTTATGTGCTGGTTGCGAGACAGCGAGACAGGCGGTGTGTTTTTCACGCCGGTCCCTGGCGCGCGTAAACGCCGAAACCCCACCGTTATGGGGTGGGGTTCCGGCTGCTGCTGGGGAGCCTGACGATGACCTACTTTCACACGGGCAATCCGCACTATCATCGGCGTGGAGTCGTT
>DASPZL010000613.1:0-2745 GCA_035636295.1 Paraburkholderia sp. | reverse complement strand
CTCGACGGCATCGCGCACCGTCCACACCTTGTCGGGGTCCAGCTTGCTGAACGAGGCGAGCGCTGACTGGCCGGCATCGGTATCGACATAGGCGAGCGTGTCGTCCGGCTGGTAGCGCGACAGGTCGATCCCCGTCCAGCCCGACAGCAGCGCGAGCGCGCCCTCGTAGCTCGCCCGCGCCCGATATTCAGCGTAACGGGCCTGCGCCCGCTCCGCTGTTTCATCGACGATCACGGTCAGCATCGCGAACAGACGCGCGCTATCCGGCGCGCGGCCCGCTTCGGTCAGTGCAGTGCGCACGCTCTGCGCGGCCTTGCGCAGGCCGTTGCGCGTCGGCGCGCCGAGAAAAATGCATTCGGCGTGCCGGGCCGCGAAGCGTGTGCCGCGCTCGGAGCCACCTGCCTGAAACAGCAGCGGCGTGCGTTGCGGCGATGGCTCACACTGGAAGATGCCGTCCGTCTCGAAGTAACGGCCCCGATGCGTGATGGCATAAACACGGTTGGGATCGGCGTAAAGTCCGCTTTCGCGATCGCGCACCACCGCGCCCTCCTCCCAACTGCCTTCCCACAACTTGTAGCAGACGTCGAGGAACTCATCAGCGCGATCGTAACGTTCGTCATGTGCTCGCAGCGCTGTATCACCGAGGCTGCGCGCGCCGCTTTGCAGATACGACGTGACGATATTCCACGCAATGCGTCCGCCGCTGAGATGATCGAGCGTGTTGAAGCGGCGTGACAGCAGATATGGCGCTTCATACGCGACCGATACCGTCACGCCGAAACCCAGATGCTTCGTCGCGTGCGCCATCAGCGGGACGAGCACGGTCGGGTCGTTCATCGGCACCTGTGCGGCCGTGCGCAATGCGGTCCGGGCATTTCCAGCGAACACGTCATAGATGCCGATCACGTCGCCGAGGAACAAGCCGTCGAACAGCCCTTCTTCGAGCAACTTCGCCAGTTCGACCCAGTAAGCCGTGTCGAGATAACCGACCGATTGATCCTGCGGCGCTGTCCACTGTCCCGGCGCGAGATGCACGGCGCAATTCATCATGAAGGCGTTGAAGCGGATCTGGCGAGACATGGCGGAAACCGAGCTTAAAAAGGGCATCTTATGTGCGTGCCCCGCCATGGCAAATCGCTATTTCGACAATCGATATGACCAGCAGCGGATAGGGAAGCGCGCTCTCCCACTACCGCTTCGACCGCTCGATTCGCAACTGATACTGGAACGCGTCGCCCCGGTAGTTCAGCGCTTCGAAAAGCAAGGGCGCGCCGTCGCGGCTGTACACGACTCTTTCAATGCCAAGCAATGAACTGCCCGGCTCGATCTCCAGTTCAGAAGCCACTGCGTCGCTCGCGGGCATCGAACGAATGGACAGGTCCGCATGACCGACGCGCACGCCGCAATCCTGCTCGATCACATGAAAAATATCGCGGTTTGCAAGGTCAGCCGTGAGCAGTTGCTCGCCTATCTCGTGCGCCGCGTAAGTCACTTCGAACGACACGGCTACGCCATCCAGCATCCGCACGCGCTGGATTTCCGTCACCCGCGCTTGCGCATTCAGTCGCAGGCGGCTCGACAACTGGCTGTTTGCATCCACGACACGCACGCTCTCCACCCGGTTCGACACGCGATGCCCGAGCGGCGTCATCGCCTCCGAAAAACTTTGCAATGCGCTGATGTTCTGCACGGCGCGCGATCTTTGCACGAAGGTGCCCTGCCCATGAATCTTCTCGACCCATCCTTCCTGACGTAATCGCTCCAGTGCCTGACGGATCGTGATCCGGCTGACGCCGTGCGACTCGCACAGTTCGTGCTCGGTCGGAAGGCGCGAACCGGGCGGATATGTGCCGTCGAGAATTCGCGCATGCAATGCGTCACGGACGCGGTCGTACAACGTAGCGGCTGATTGTCTGGCTTTTCCCATTGATAGTTGAACCAGTAGTGCGGCAAGGTGCTGCCGAGTGCGTGATTGTGCACGACGTGCAAATCGGGCGCCGACATAAGCATGTCAGAAATGATCGCTTTGAACGCGAACAGCATAAACCTATACTCGCTTCACAGTATCGTTGTTATAACAACGACGAAACGGTCAGATGCGTGCATCCCGCTCCAGGAGTGTCCAGACGCCATGTCTTCCATAGTGTTCCACCGAGCGCTTTCTGCCGCTCCGCCGCCGCCATCGGCACGCTATAGCCACGCAGTCGAAGTGGGCGGCTGGCTGCATGTCACGGGCCAACTTCCCATCGATCCTGACGCGCCGGACGAGCCCTTGCCCGAAGGTATCGAAGCGCAGGCGCAGCTGTGTTTTCGCAATCTCGAACGGATCGTCGAGCACGCGGGTTTTGCGCTGTTGGACACGGTTTTCGTGCGCATCTATCTGCGCGAGTTCGACACCGACTACACAGGTTTCAATCGCATCTACGACCGCTATTTCGACGATACGGCGCGGCTCCCCGCGCGCACCACGGTCGGCGTCGCGCAGCTGGGCCGCAACGCCCGCGTGGAAATCGACGCGGTGCTGTATTCCGCGCGTTGAGCGCCGACCGGCGCTTTCATCCGACCGTTTTATCCATTCAGGGTCCATGCAATGAATACACGCTTTCTCATCCGGCTCTTTGCACCGTTATTCGCGAGCGCGATCCTCGGCGCATCGCTCGCGCATGCAGCCGACAAGACCGTGACCATCGGCTATCAGACCGACATCGAGCCTTCGAAGATCGCGCAAGCCAGGGGTCTTTATGA
>DASPZL010000612.1:0-3617 GCA_035636295.1 Paraburkholderia sp. | reverse complement strand
GGGCGTGTCCGATGAAGGCCTGTACCGGAATTTCGCGGAGGTGATCGAGCGCGTCGGCGACGCGCGCCTGCAGCTCTATCTGTATCACATCCCGCCGGTGTCGCAGGTCCCGATCTCGCTCGGTTTGATCGAGCGGCTGCTCAAGCGCTACTCGGGCACGGTCGCCGGCGTGAAGGACTCCTCGGGCGACTGGAACAACACCAAGGCGATGCTCGACGCCTTCGCAAAATCGGGCTTCGACGTCTTCGCCGGCAGCGAGGTGTTCCTGCTCGACAACATGAAGAACGGCGGCAACGGCTGCATCACCGCGACCGGCAACATCAACCCCGGCGCGATCAACAAACTCTTCGAGAACTGGCGTGGCTCGAGCGCGGACGCGCTTCAGAAGGACATCACCGCCACGCGCGGCGTCATGCAGAAATACCCGATGATGGCGGCGCTGAAAGCGGTCATCGCGCATTTCGGGCGCGATCCGGATTGGGCGACGGTCAGACCTCCGCTGGTCGAGCTCACACCCGCGCAGAACAAAGCGCTGATGGCGGAGCTTGAGGCGCGCGGGTTCGATATGCCGGGGCTCGCGACCGCTGACGCGACGGCGACTGCGTAGGAACGGATTAAAAGTTGTTGTTTTACGGCCCGCCCTCACTCACCGAGACGCGTCATTTCTGCTTTTCCAAGCCGGTCAACAATGCGGAGCATACCAATTTAGAAAAGCAAAGAGCGCATTCAGTCCCGACGTAATTGCAATTGCGACCACTGACCAAAGCATGTAGTTGGCCGTTCGAATTTGCGCTGCTGTTTGCCGCCGGAACATTTCAAATTGGACCGCATGCGAATCGCGTGACCCAGGATCACCGATGGAGTCTGTTAACTGGTCAAGGCTCATTCCTATCCATTTGTTCACTGTTTAGCTTTCGTGAGTGTTTTCAGGAATGAAGATCAAACATCCGCGCATCCAGTTTATTTCCCGGAGCGTGTCGGTTGCCATGCGGCCGTTCGCCGCTGGGCCTCGGCGATCTGCTCGGCGGTCATCAAATGTTCGAGTTCGTCGCGATTTTTGGCAGAAGTATTGTCACCCCCAGCGGCTGCGAGGTTGAACCACATATAGGCTTGAACATAGTCCTTTGGCACCCCATGACCAGTACTAAAAAGAGTACCGAGGAATGATTGTGCCTCAGCGCTTCCCTGCTCGGCCGCCTTGCGGATCCACCGGGCGCCTTCCGCCTCGTCCTTAGGAACGCCGTTACCCCGAAGGTACATAGTCGCGAGCATGTGCTGCCCCAAAATAGCACCCTGCTCGGCTGCCTTGCGGTACCAGAACGCGGCTTGCTTGTAGTCTTTCGGAACACCCCGACCATTGTGGTACCTGGAGCCAAGGGTGGCTTGCGCCTGGATGTCTCCCTGCTCGGCCGCTTTACGGAACCAGAGAGCGGCTTTCGCGTCGTCCTTAGGAACACCGCGACCTAAAGAGTACATCGCGCCAAGGAATGTTTGCGCAGGAGCGAATCCCTGATCGGCCGCTTTACGGGACCAGCGGACGGCTTCCGCGTCGTCCTTCGGAACGCCCTGCGCGTTAGCATACATACTGCCGAGCATGCCCTGCGCAAGAGCGTTTCCCTGATCGGCCAACGGTCGCAGCAGCTTGAGTGCGGTTGCGTAATCGTTGCGCTCATTCGCCGCAAGTGCCGCACGAATGTCCGAATCAGGGTCGGCGCGAGCTTGGCTCACGTACGCAGCGATCAGAAGCATGACGGCGACGACGAAAGTATTTAACTTTGGCAAGTGCCGGTGCTCCTGCGGTAGTGAAAGGAAGAGCCGGACATGTAGCAACGATGGTTAGGAGCGTGCTTAGTACTGCGCACGACCATCGACGCTCACAAGATCCGCCGAGGGTAGTGTCCTAATTTCAAATCGCGCGAAGATCAGGAGATAGGCTTTTGTCACCTCTACAACAGGCGACGAGGTCATCCCCTGAAATACTATGCCCGTTACCACGTATAGCGACGTTCGACTTTCCTTCCGAAAGTAGCTGACAGGCGTGCGCCAGTGCTCCATGCAAGTCAAATCCTTTGGGGGCTATCGCTTCGTCGATTGCGATTGCCGTAGTTTTGTCATATGTAACCAGGTAGATCATTCGGGTGTTCCATCGCGTGTTCTACGGCCCCTCCGCCCTAGGCAGCGTGCTCACTTCGCCAGCTGTTCTAGGCACGATCGAAGCTGAATGCCTGCCATTGTGCTCCTGCGCCGTGGCCGCGACCAGCGCATCAACGAAATCGACGTTGGGATCGCAGTAGAGGGTCAAAGCATGCCGGTCGGCTCCTGACTTGGTATCGCGCTGCGGTGGTCGACCGGGCTGAGAAGCTTGGTTGCGGCATTCTCTCGTGTGACGCGGTAGAGCCGTGTGAGCACATAGGCCAAGCGCGCGGCTTCGACATGCCCGCGGCTGGCGACGGCTGCGGTCGCGGCCTCAGTCTCAAGCTCGCGCGACGGCGCGGCGCTTCGTGGTCCTGTAAGGTTTTGTGCGCTGCTCGGCGCGCAGGCGAAACGGCGAACGGATCGAGAGCTTCCCATCCACCACTTGGCTGTGGTGCAGGTCTTCGGAATAGAGCACCGACGCACCGCAGGCCAGCGCCGCCGCGATGATCTGGCTGTCGTAGAACCCGTAGCCGAATCTTTCCATGATGCGCAATGCGTCGTACACGATGGGCGGCGATACGACGATCACTTCGCAACTGGCGGCGATGCTCATCACGCGGCGCTTCGCTTCCTGCACCGGGGCCCGGAACCGGTGCGTGAGCACGTTGGCAAGCTCCGAGAGCACCTGGGTGCTCACCCACGCGCCGTCGGCTTCGACAAGGGCGCGGCCGGCCTCGCCCCTGGCGATGTCGGTCTCGGAGAACGAATAGACGAGGACGTTGGTATCGAGGAAGAAAGCCGGCGCGGCGACGCGCTCAGCGGGCATTCGCTTCTTCGCGGTCGAATTTGAAACCGCGCGTATCGATCAGCATCGTACCCCAATCGATACGGCGCTTGCGGCGCGCGAGGCGCTGGAATTCATGCTCCGAGACCAGCCGCGCGACCACCTGCCCGCGGCGGGTGATGCGCACGGCACCCGCCCGCTCCGCCTCGTGAACGATCGCGGGCAGCTGTTGCCGCGCTTCGGCGATTGAATACTTCTTCTCCACGGTCACCTCAAATAGTAATCTGAATAGCTATCTTAGCGAAATCCGTGCAGGATGGCAAACGCCCTCAGACGGAATGCGACCGCACGACCTCGAGCAACGCCTCCCCGTAGCGCTCGAGTTTCTTCTCTCCCACTCCCAATACGCCGCGCAGCGCTTCGCGCGTTCCCGGCCGCAGCGCGGCAATGGTCTCGAGCGTGCTGTCGTGAAACACCACGAACGCCGGCACGCCGTGCTCACGGGCGACGCCCAGACGCCAGGCACGCAGCGCCCGGAGCAACGCCGAGTCGGGAGCGGCCGCGCCGACGGCCTCTCGGCCGACGGTCCGCTTGCCGCGCCTGGCGCGGGAAGGCCGGGCGGCCTGCTCGCGCAGCATCACGCTCGTCTCGCCTTTCAGCACCTGGCGCGCGGTCTGTGTGAGCTTCAGCGCGCCGA
>DASPZL010000611.1:0-2338 GCA_035636295.1 Paraburkholderia sp. | reverse complement strand
GCAATGCGCCGATGCCTTTCGGCCCGCGCAGCTTGTGAGCCGACAGCGACACCGCATCGATCCCGCTTAGCGCGAAATCGAACGGCAGCCTGCCGATGAACTGCGTCGCATCGACATGCAGGCGCGCGCCGGCCGCATGCGCGAGATCGCGCACTTCGGCGACCGGCATCAACACGCCGGTCTCGTTGTTGGCCGCCATCAGCGAGACCACGGCGACGTCGGGTCCGATCAGTGCCGCGGCGCTGTCGAGGTCCAGCGAGCCGTCGAGCCGCACGGCGATGCAATCGACCGCAACGCCGCGCGCCGCCAGCGCACGCGCCAGCTTCATGTGCCCTGCATGCTCGACCGCGCTGAATACGACACGTTGCCGGCCCTGCGCCGCCGCCGCGTGCAACCCGCACACCGCCAGATGATTGGCTTCGGTCGCGCCGCTGGTGAAGACCAGTTCGGCCGGCTTGCAACCGAGCGTTCGCGCGATCGTCGCGCGGGCCGCCGCGAGCGCACCCTTCGCCTGCTGCCCGAGCGCATGCTGCGACGACGGGTTGCCCCACACATCGGTCAGGATGGACAGCATCGCCTGCGCGACGGCGGGGGCCGGCGGCGTGGTTGCGTTGTGGTCGAGATAAATCATCGCCCGGCTCCGTTGGTTTGCATCACGGCCAGAACACACGTTCGCGATCGATGCACAGCGCGTCGAGCAGTTCGGCCAGATCGGTGCTCTCGTGCTGGAGCATCCACCGGTGCAGCGCGTGATCGCGCGCACTCAGGCGCCACACGCCGTCTTCATCGCGCGTGAGCCAGGCGATATCGATCACCCCGCCGGTCGTGTCGACATTGCGCGAGCAGCACGGGCTCTCGATACGAAACCCCTGCCCCTCGCGCAGCACGCGCGGCAACACATAGCGGTAGCGGGTGCGCTCGCGCAGCGCCCGCTCGATCTGGCGCAGGGTCAGGTCGAAGAGGCAGCCCGCGTGCAAGCCGCCGCGCCGCGGCGCCGCTTCCGGCGCGTTAGCCCGAACCGTCATGACAGGCCGCCCGGTTCGGCTAGCACGCCGGTGGGCACAGGCGCGATCTCGTCTTCCGTGCATCCGACGACACAGTTGCCGAACTCCACCAGATAGACCGGCTCGCCGCTCTCCACCACCTGCCCGACATTGACGATTTCGCCGACCGTACCCGCTTCCGCCAGACACTCGTGCGTGCCGCGCTCGGGGAAGCTGCCGTCGTTGCACAGGTCGTCCAGCGCGATCACGCGCATGCCCCATTGATATGCGGGCTGAACCGGTTCGATGCTCATGGCGAGGGCTCCTTTACTTGCGAGGTGTCCGGCTGGACCCGCGTGCCGATCTTGCGCAGCGCTTCGGCGCGCTCGCCCAGACCTTGCAGCACGTCATCGGGCAGGTTGTCGAGCGTGCACAGCTCTTTCGCGCGCATGCCGACACGGTGGCCGCTCTCGACGAAATCCACCGCGTAGATGTAGAACTGCTGCAGGAACGTGTTGATGCTGGTGACGTAGCCGATCTCGCCCTTGTTCACCAGCACTTCGCCGATGTCCTTGCCGTTGTACGTGCCGTCGTTGCGGATCACCGAGCGTGCGATCACGCGCTCGCCATAGTTGAAGCGCGGAGGAAACGCGACCTCGATCAGGTCGTCGTCGCGGTTGATGTCAGCCATGATCCACTCCTGCTGATCGTTGCGTCTGTTCGCCGGCCGTCAGGCATGTGAGCTTGTCCGACTGCCGGCGCTGCCGCGCGAGCGCGCGCACCTCTTCGTCCGCGTCGTTCACCAGCGAGGCCGCGATGCCCGCCGCCGCGCGCCGTGCGACTTCCCAGCGCACCCGCCAGTCGGGATCGAAGGCGAGGCGCGACAGCAGCGGCGCGGGCAGACGCTCGGCGACGATGCGGCGCACCTCCGCTTCGCTGTCATCGGCCAGACGCAACAGCGCGGGCATCTCGAGGCGCTCGGCCAGGCGCATCCGCACCACGCGATCGGGGTCGCGGATCATCTGCGGCAGCAGCGCCAGCGGAAGACGCCGGGCCACCCATTCGCGCACACCGTAGTCGGCATCGGCGCGCATGTCCGCGAGCGCAGCGGGCGCGAGGCGCTGCGCCACGCGAATCCGCACCTCGCGATGCGGATCGTGAATCAGGCGCCCCAGTTGCGCCAGCGGCAGACGCAACGCGAGTTGCAGCCGCACCGTCTCGTCCGGGTCGCCGAGCAACGCACGCAAGCGGAACACATCGGCGTGACGCGCGGCGATTGCGCGTACCTCGAAGTACGGATGCGCGAGCTGCTGGTTGGCCAGATCGGGATGCCAGTGAAAGAAGCGCTCGATGCG
>DASPZL010000610.1:0-17218 GCA_035636295.1 Paraburkholderia sp. | reverse complement strand
GAGCTCAACGAGACCAACCGCGAGGCGCGCGTCGCCGCGGCCTATCCGGCTCTGCGGCGCATGCTCGAAGCCGAATTGGCGCACTGGCAGCTGGATTTCAGCCGGCTTGCACTGGTGGGTTTTTCGCAAGGCTCGATCATGTCGATGCATCACGTGGCGACCAGCGCGGAAGGCGCTGCCGCTGTCGTCGCGTATTCGGGGCGGCTCGCCTCGGCGATCGTCGCGCAAAACGGCACGCCGCTCACGCTGGTGCATGGCGAAGCAGACGAAGTGATCCCGGTGCGGGAGCTCGAACATGCCGCCGATACCTTCAGCGCCGCCGGCTACACCGTCGACGCCTATATGCTGCCCGGCACTGGTCATACGATTAATGCCGACGGCGTCGAGCTCGGCCGCGAGGCGCTGATGAGCGCGCTGGGTCCGCTGTCGCGAGACTGACACGGCCCTGATTGAAAAATTGGTCTAAAGAATTTGATCTGCTTGCCGTTAACTGCTCATTAGCATGAGAATCACCCCCGCCGCGCGGACCGCGCAGCGCCCGTCAGGGCAGACCACGCGGCACGGGTGACCGGGGGCGCATTTTCCAGACTGCCCGGCATGGGCGGATAACGACATACCAGAGCCTTCCTATGGCCAGACCGACGCCGCATTACCCGCTTTTCGATCGACTGTTCCGTCATTCCGTGGCGGTGGACCTCGGTACGGCCAATACCCTCATCTATACCGACGATGGCGGCATCGTGCTGAATCAGCCGTCCGTGGTGTGTTTCCAGAAGGAGCCGGCCGCCGGGCAAAAGCGCGTGGCGGCCGTGGGCACCGAGGCGCGCCAGCTGCTCGGCCGCGTGCCGCGCAACCTCGAAGCCGTGCGGCCGATGCGCCACGGCGTGATCGCCAACTTTTCCGCCGCGGAGCACATGATCCGGCAATTCGTCGACATGGCGCGCCCGCGGCCGCTATTCAGCCGCCGCGCCGCGTTCACGTTGTGCGTGCCGGCGGGCGCGACCCAGGTCGAGCGGCGCGCGATCAAGGAAGCGGCCGTCGCGGCCGGCGCGTGGAAGGTGAGTCTGATCGGCGAGTCGCTGGCGTCGGCGGTCGGCGCGGGCTTGCCGGTGTCGGAGGCGACCGGGTCGATGGTGGTCGACATCGGCGGCGGCACCACCGAAGTCGGCGTGATCGCGCTCGGCGGCATGGCGTATAACGGCTCGATTCGCGTGGGCGGCGACAGCTTCGACATGGCGATCGTCAGTTACGTGCGCAATCTGTACGGCGTGCTGCTCGGCGAGCAGACCGCCGAACATGTGAAGAAGAGCATTGGTTCCGCCGTGCGCGACGTGCGGGTCGAGCATATGAACGCGACCGGCCGCAGCGTCGACGACGGCCTGCCGCGCACGGTCCAGTTGAGCAACCACGATATCGCCGACGCGATCGAGGGGCCGCTGCGTCAGGTGATCGGCGCGGTGAAGCGCGGGCTGGAAATGACGCCGGCCGAGCTGGTGACCGACATCGCGCACAACGGCATCGTGCTGACCGGCGGCGGTGCGCTGCTCGGCAACCTGAGCCGCCGCCTGAGCAATGAAATCGGACTGGAAGTGCGCGTGGCCGATGAACCGCTGACCTGCGCGGTGCGTGGCGCCGGCACGGCGGCTGCCGCCGGTTTGCTCGACGAGCTCGCCTACGAATGATTCGGCGCGGGGCGTTTCATGTTGCGGGTGCCGTCACAGGCGCCGCAAGCCGTGAACGCTGGAGCCCGGTGCGCGGCATGAGCCGCCACGCACATCTAATGGTTGTGTGACAATACGCTTCGCGTCCCATTTTCAGGGATGCGTACGCTTTCTTCCCAATCATTTCTAGCCGGTGCCGCTGTAGTCAGGCGCTGCCGCGCCGTCCGCGAACCACCTGTGAATCAATCAGTTTCCGCTTCGTCGCCCGCGTCATCGTCGTCTTTCATCGAACTGCAAAGCGGTTTGCGCATGCCCTACGTGGAAGCCGGCGAAGGCGAACTGCTGCTGTTCGTGCACGGCTCGCTGTGCGACTACCGCTACTGGCAGCCGCAACTCGCCGGACTGTCGAAGCATTACTGCTGTGTCGCGGTGAGTCTCACGCATTACTGGCCGGTGACCGGCACCGAGCCCGGCCTGCCGTTCAGCTGGAGCGAGCATGCGAACGAAGTGGCCGAATTCATCGACCGTTTCGGCGCGGGACCGGCTCACGTAGTGGGACATTCGCGCGGCGGCTGCGTGGCGTTTCATTTCGCGCGGCGCCATCCTCGGCACGTGCGCACGTTGACGCTCGCTGACCCTGGCGGGCCGTTGCAGATCGCCGGGCGGCCGCCCGCGCGTTTGCCGGAGACGGTCAACGCATTGCGCGCGAAAGCGGCGCAACTGATCGAAGCGGGCGAGGTGGATGCGGGCTTGCAACTGTTCGTCGATTCGGTGAGCCGCCCCGGTTTCTGGGCAATGAGCACGCCGGGTTTTCGCCGGATGGCGACCGACAACGCGCACACGCTCGCGCGGCAATTCCGCGATCCGTTGCCCGCTTACGTGCCCGAGGAAGCGGCCGAAGTGCGCTGCCCGGTTCTGCTGATCGACGGCGAAAAGAGTCCCGACATGTTTCGCCGTACCGTGGCCGCGCTGCAAAACTGGCTGCCGGATGCGCGCCGCGAAACGGTGCGCGGCGCGTCGCACGGCATGAACCTCGCGCATCCGTCCGCGTTCAATCGCTACGTCGACGAGTTCATTCGTGCGATGAGCGGCAGGTGAGTGCGAGATAAGCCGCCGGCGAGCGCAAAGAGGCTGTGCCGAGTTTCCCGCGGCGATTCACGCGCTGGTTCAGCGGAAACTGCAGCACGAGCCTCTGCACACACGGCTCTTCACCTGACGAACCTCAAGCCTTGCGATGCGCGTCCTTATCGAGCGCCAGTTCCGCTGTTTCGCCGACGAGCCCGTGGTAATACAGGTGCACGCCGATCGCGAGCGAGTCGTTGCGAATTTCGTGGAAGGCTTTCCATGCCTTTACCGGATCTTTGAACAGCAGATAGTGCGCTTCCTGCGAGATCAGATCCGCCACTTCATGCAGACCGTGGCCGTGCAACACGTTCACGAGCGTATCGAGGCTGCGGTGAGTGCGCGCGTCGGTGCGAGGGTAAAGCATATGCAACACCGCCACGTCTTGCGTCTTCAGCGCCGCCGACAACGCGACGACGATGTCCTGATGATTCAGTGCGGTGACGATGTTGTCTTCGTTATGGACGTGATCCGGAAACAGCGTTTCGAGAGAGGCGTTCATCGGGTCCTTCCTGTTCTTCTGACTGATTAAAAAAGCCCGCCGTAGGACGGCGGGCCAAAGACAGCGATGTGTTCGCAGGGGAAGCAAAACACGGATTCAGTATCGCAGAAGGGCCTTGCCGGTGCAGCTTGACTGCGGCAAAACATTGTTGCGATAAGCGTCCCAACTTTCATTTGGCTGGCAGTTCGGAAAGCAAATGTAATGCGTTTGCGCGCGACTCGTTGGCGCGCTTGTGAAGCAACCAATGTTGCGCCAGCCGAGATGGATTGTTGCGGCCATTCGCCGCAATCAATGACCTTTCGGACCGTAGAATGCGAAGCGGAGCCTGAGCATGCCAAGCGGCGACACGACAATCGGGCATGCCGGCACGTGTGCGATGTGAAAGTAAAAGGAATGGGTAGATGAACTCGAAGACACACGCAACGCTGAGTTTTTCCGACAGCGACCAGACCATTGACCTGCCGATCTATCAGGGCACGCTCGGGCCGGATGTCATCGACATTCGCAAGCTGTATGGCCAGACCGGAAAGTTCACGTACGACCCCGGTTTCATGTCGACGGCGGCATGCAATTCCGAAATCACGTATATCGACGGTGACAAGGGCGAGCTGCTGTATCGCGGTTATCCGATCGACAATCTGGCGCAGAACGCCGACTTTCTCGAAACCTGCTACCTGTTGCTCAAGGGTGAACTGCCCAATGCAAAGCAGAAGGAAGAGTTCGTCGATACCGTCACGCAGCACACGATGGTGCACGAGCAGATGCATTTCTTTTTCCGCGGCTTCCGCCGCGATGCGCACCCGATGGCGATTCTGGTGGCGGCGGTGGGCGCGTTGTCGGCGTTCTATCACGACTCGCTGGACATCAATAACCCGCAGCACCGCGAGATATCCGCGACTCGCATGATCGCGAAGCTGCCCACGCTGGTGGCGATGGCGTACAAGTACACGGTGGGTCAACCGTTCGTTTATCCGAAGAACGACCTCTCGTATAGCGCGAACTTCATGCGCATGATGTTCGCCAATCCGGCGGAGGAGTACGAGGTCAACGACGTGCTGGTGCGCGCGCTCGATCGCATTCTGATTCTGCACGCCGACCATGAGCAGAATGCGTCGACTTCGACGGTGCGGCTGGCGGGTTCGTCGGGTGCGAATCCGTTTGCCTGTATCGCGGCGGGTATTGCTTGCTTGTGGGGCCCGGCGCACGGCGGCGCGAATGAGGCCGCGTTGAATATGTTGGAGGAGATCGGCTCGGTCGACAATATCCCTGAGTTCATCGCGAAGGTGAAGGACAAGAACTCCGGCGTGAAGCTGATGGGGTTTGGGCACCGCGTCTACAAGAACTATGATCCGCGCGCGAAGCTGATGCGGGAGACGTGTCACGAAGTGCTCGAAGAGTTGGGGTTGCATGATGATCCGCTTTTCAAGCTCGCGATGGCGTTGGAGAAGATCGCACTCGAGGATGATTATTTTGTTTCGCGGAAGCTTTATCCGAATGTCGATTTTTATTCGGGGATTGTGCAGCGGGCGCTGGGGATTCCTACCGCGATGTTTACTTGTATCTTTGCAATGGCTCGGACTGTCGGGTGGATTGCGCAGTGGAATGAAATGATTGCCGATCCTGAGCAGAAGATTGGGAGGCCGAGGCAGTTGTTTGTCGGGGCCACGCAGCGGGAGGCTTTGGCGGTTGTCAGGCGGTAGGGTTTTTTGCCTGCGCGGCGCTATTGTCTGTGCGCCTGTTGCGTTGGCCTTTCCTTGATTTGTTAGTGGTCTATTAGTGTTGCCCCCGTGTGGGGCGGCACTTACTTTTCTTTGCCGGCCGCGCCCCTGGTTTCCCTGACAGACCCGGGGAAAGGCCAATACAACATAGCGCCGCGCAGGCAAAAAAACCAAAAAACCCTGCACGTCCCGTGCCACCAAAAACGCGAAACTCCCATCTGATAACTTCGTCTGAGGGCGAGCAGACCCTCTACAATCGGAAGCGAGCGGACCTCACCCGGCAGCGCTCGCGGTAGAACGTGAAAGCGAAGCGAACCCATAGGAGCGACCCTGATGCAGCAGCCTGAAGCCCTCGGCGGCCTAACCCACTCGGGCGGAATCGACCACCGCGAACCCGAGCCCGACGGCGCATTCATCCCGACGGAAAACCTCAACGTCGCGGCCGCCACCCAGCACGTGCTGAAGTCGGGCGACACCTTCATCGTCAACGATCCCCTCGGTGATATCACCGGCCACGACGACGGCCTGTTCGTCAACGACACCCGCGTCCTCTCGCAACTGCGCCTCACCTTCGGCGGCCGCGCGCCGTCGCTGCTGTCGGGCAGCGTCAGCAGCGACAACACCTCGTTCACCGCGCATCTGACCAACCGTCCGTTGCCGCCGCTCGGCGGCGACAGCACGCCGGAAGGCGTGATCCACGTCGAGCGCGTGCGCGTGCTCTCGGGCACCGTGCTCAACGAAGCCATCGAACTCACCAACTACGGCACGAGCGACGCCGTGGTGCCGCTGTCCATCTCGTTCGCCAGCGACTTTCGCGACATGTTCGAAGTGCGCGGCCTGAAGCGCGACAAGCAAGGCTGCGTCGAGCCGGTGCGCGTCGAGAACCGCGAGGTGCTGCTCGGCTATCTCGGTCTCGACGACGTGGCGCGCAATGTGCAGATCGCCTTCTCGCCGGAACCGGACAAGCTCTTCGCCGATCGCGCGGACTACACCGTGAAGCTGCCGGCGCAGGCGTGCGTGTCCATCTATCTGTCGGTTGCGGTGCAGGTCGTCGCGAAGGCGGACAAGCCGAGCGCCGGCGTCTCGCAGCCCTCGCATCCGTTGAGCGAAGCCCATCTGTCGCAAATCGACGCGGAGCGCCCGCGCGTGGGCCGCGCCGCGGTGCGCGCGGCGCTGGTCGACGCCCACCTCGTGATGCGTGAACGGCGCCGCGTCACCGCGCGCGTGCGTTCGAGCAATCCGCTTTTCAACGCCTGGATCGACCGCTCGCTCGCCGACCTCGGCCTGCTGACCACCGACCTCGCCACCGGTCCGTATCCCTACGCCGGTATTCCGTGGTTCTCGACGCCGTTCGGCCGCGACGCGGTCATCACGTCCCTGCAGACGCTGTGGCTGCAGCCGCAGTTGGCCGCGGGCGTGCTGCGCTTTCTGGCCGAGCATCAGGCGCGTGAGAATTCGCCGTTTCGTGACGCCGCGCCGGGCAAGATCATGCACGAGATGCGCAAGGGCGAAATGGCCGCCACCGGCGAGGTGCCGTTCGCGCTGTACTACGGCGGCGTCGACACCACGCCGCTCTTCATCGTGCTGGCCGGCGCCTATGCGGCGCGCACGGACGACCTCGCGCTGATCGACGAATTGTGGCCGGCGCTGGAGCGCGCGGCGCAGTGGGTCGCGGGCGTGTGCGACAAGAACCGCTATGGTCTGCTGGACTATCAGCGCGAGTCGGCCGGCGGTCTCGCGAATCAGGGCTGGAAGGACAGCCACGATTCGGTCTTTCATGCCGACGGCCGTTTTCCGGACGGCCCCATCGCGCTCGTCGAAGTGCAGGCGTATGCGAGCGCCGCCTTCGACACGATGGCTCACTTCGCCAAGCTGCGCGGCCTGCACGATCCTGCGACGCACTACAAAGCGCGCGCGAAGCGCATCCGCGAGTGCGTCGAGCAGAAGTACTGGATGGAAGAATCCGGCTTTTACGGCATCGCGCTCGACGGCCACGGCGAACTGTGCCGTGTGATGGCGTCGAATGCGGGCCACTTGCTCGCCTTCGGTCTGCCGACGCGCGAGCGCGGCGAATCGGTGGTGCGCGCGCTCGACTCCGCGCTGTTCCACACCGGCTGGGGCGTGCGCACGCTGGCGGCAAGTCAGTCGAGGTTCAACCCGATGGCGTATCACAACGGCTCGGTCTGGCCGCACGACAACGCGATCTGCGCGCGCGGCCTGTCGCGCTACGGCGGCAAGGCGTCGGCCGTGCGACTGTTGCAGGCGCTGTTCCAGGCGGCGGTCAACTTCGACATGCGCTTGCCGGAGCTCTTCTGCGGTTTCCCGCGTCGGCGCGGCGAGCCGCCCACCGCCTATCCGGTTGCCTGTTTGCCGCAGGCATGGGCGGCGGGCTCGCCGTTCATGATGCTCGAAGCGTGTCTGGGCATCACCATCGACGCGGAGCGGCGCGAAGTGCTGATCGAGCAGCCGATGCTGCCCGAAGGCATCGACTGGCTAGAGCTCGGCGATCTGCGGGTGGGCGATGCGTCGGTGTCGATCACGTTCCGGCGCATCGGCGAGAAGGTCGTCGCCTCGGCGGAACAGGGCGACGTGCGGGTGGTGGCGCTTCTCTAACGCAAGTCGAAACACGCTGGAAGTGCTGTTGGATGCGATGCACCGGGTGGTAACATTTGTTGTCATCCTTCTTGACCGCTTGCCCGGTACATCGCATGCCAGACAGCTTCGACCAGCTTGCCGCCCTGATCCGGGCGCGCTTCTCCGAACTGAGTCCGCAGTTTCAGATGGGGGCGGGTTTCCTGCTCGATCATCCGGACGAAGTCGCGGTCTCGTCGATGCGCAAAGTGGCCGAGCGCGCCCAGGTGCAACCGGCATCGCTGGTGCGTCTGTCGCAGCAACTGGGTTTTCCCGGCTGGAACGAATTGCGCAACCTGTTCGTCGCGCGTGTGCGCACGCGGCCCGAGCCGCTCACGAGCCGCGCGCGTTCCCTCGTCAAGTCTAAAGACGCGCTGGCGAACGATCTGCTGGTCGCGCAACAACACAATCTCGACGTCACCGCCGCGCATAACGGCCGCGTGATCGTCGAGGCGGCACGGCTGTTGCGGCGAGCGCCGCATGTGCATGTGGCCGGTTTTCGCTCGTGTTATGCGGTGGCGTTCGGTCTTGTGTACGGCTACCGGCTGTTTCGTCCGTCGGTGTCGCTGCTCAACGGCGAGGCCGGCACGCTGGAAATGCAACTGCGCACGGTCGAACGCGACAGCGCGACCATCGTGATCAGTTTCGCGCCTTATTCGGTGGAAGCGGCGCGGGTGGCCGAAGCCGCGCTCGAAAAAGGCAGCAAGCTGATTGCGATCACCGACAGCGCTGTCTCGCCGATCGCGTTGAATGCCGATAAGGTGCTGATCTTTTCGCACGAGAGCCCGTCGTTCTTTCCGTCACTGGTGGCAGCCACGGCGATTGCCGAATCGCTGGTCGCGCATCTGCTCGCGCTGGAAGGGGCGGATGCGGTCGAGCAACTCGCCATCGCCGAGCAGTCGCTGCATGCCAAGGGCGCGTACGTGCCTTGAGTTTTCGCATCTGATCCAGTTGTATCAGCTGCGGAGCGTCGTTGCTCCATTTGAGTCCATGTCACGCCGTTTGACAACAAATGTTGTTTAGAAGTATAAATGCGTACCGATTGTTGATTGGGTGCGAGCCGTGGCGTCGAAGCAGGATTTGAATCTTTTTCAGGTGAGCGGTGAGCCGTATGACATCGGCTACCGGCTGGGTGAACTCGCGAAACCGGTGTTCGCCGACTACATGGATCAAAGCAGCGCATGGCGAGCGGTTCGGCGCTGGCGCGGCGATCCGTTCGTGCAGCAGTTGCGTGACGCGGCTCAAGCGCACTTCCCGGCGCTGCTGGTTGAACTCGACGGCATGGCGGCAGGACTGGGCTGGTCGGCGGAAGATGTGTTTCTCTGGAACTGCCGGGGCGAACTGATTCATAACGCGCCGGACGGTTGCACCACCTTGGCTGCCGTCGAAGGCGGCGCGGGTTTCATCGCACACAACGAAGACGGCGATCCGTTTCTGCGCGAGCGCTGCTCGCTGGTCGAGGTGCAACCCGCCAGCAAGCCTGGGTTCGTGAGCTTCTATTACCCAGGATCGCTACCCGGTCACACTTTTGCTGCCAGCCGCGCCGGTCTCGTGCAGGCGATCAACAATCTGCGGATCCGCGTGCCCGCGGTGGGCGTGCCGCGCATGATCCTCGCGCGAGCGTTACTCGATGCACGCTCGCTCGACACAGCGCTGCACATCTTGCGCAGCGTACCCGCTGCGAGCGGTTTTCATCACACGCTCGGTTGTGCGGGCGATACACGTCTCTTCAGCGTCGAAGCCAGTGCGCGACGATGTTCGGTGCAAGCGGTGTCGAGTATCGCCGGCCATGCGAACCATATGATTCATTCGGGCTGCGAAGCCGAAGCGCAGATCGTCACCGACTCCTCGCGTGACCGGCAGCTGCGTGTGGATGCGTTGTTGCCGACGATCGCCCGCCCATTGAACCGCACCGCATTGCTCGACGTGTTGCAAGACCGCGCGCCATCAGGCTTGCCGATCTACCGCGACGACCCGCTCGATCCCGACGATGAGAACACGCTCGCCACCGCGCTCTTCGAAATCGGCAGCGCCGGTGTGTCGATGAAAGTCTACCGGCAGGGGCAATGCGCGTTCGACACCTTCGTCGCGCGCACAACACCTGAGCGGGCCGACGTCTGAGCGACGGCTGCAACAAAAAGGAAACCGACAACCATGTCCACCGTATTTCATCGTTCACCGAAACAGTCGCTGCCTGTGGCCGTCGCGGGCGACGGCATCGAAATCATCGATGCTGCCGGCAAGCGCTATATCGACGCGTCCGGCGGCGCGGCCGTCTCGTGTCTCGGCCACAGCAACCAGCGCGTGATCGACGCCGTCAAGCGGCAGTCGCAACAATTGCCGTACGCGCATACCTCGTTCTTCACCACGGAGCCCGCCGAGGAACTCGCCGACCGGCTCGTAGCGAGCGCGCCGCAAGGGCTCGAGCACGTGTACTTCGTGTCCGGCGGTTCGGAGGCGATCGAGGCCGCGCTGAAACTGGCGCGTCAATATTTTGTAGAGAAGGGCGAACTGCAGCGCCGCCATTTCATCGCGCGCCGTCAGAGCTATCACGGCAATACGCTGGGCGCGCTGGCGATCGGCGGCAACGCATGGCGGCGTGAGCCGTTCCTGCCGATCCTGATCGAAGCGCATCACGTGAGCCCGTGTTACGCGTATCGCGAGCAGCGCGCCACCGAAACCGAAGAGGCATTCGCGCAGCGCCTCGCCGACGAACTCGAACAGAAGATCCTCGAACTCGGCGCCGACACGGTGGCCGCGTTCGTCGCGGAAACGGTGGTGGGCGCGACGGCCGGCGCGGTGCCGCCGGTGCGCGAGTACTTTCGCAAGATTCGCGCGGTGTGCGATCGCTACGGTGTGCTGCTGATTCTCGACGAAATCATGTCGGGCATGGGCCGCACCGGTTATCTGTACGCGTGCGAGGAAGACGGCATCGCGCCGGACATTCTGACCATCGCCAAGGGACTCGGCGCCGGCTATCAGCCGATCGGCGCGACGCTCGTGAGCGACCGGATTTACCAGACGATCGTCGGCGGCTCGGGCTTCTTTCAGCATGGTCATACGTATATCGGCCATGCCACAGCGTGCGCAGCGGCGCTCGAAGTGCAACGCGTGATCGCGGAAGACAACCTGCTGCCGAACGTGCAGGCGCGCGGCGAACAGTTGCGCGGCCTGCTGCGCGAGCACTATGCGCGGCATCCGCATATCGGCGACGTGCGTGGACGCGGGCTCTTTGTCGGCATCGAACTGGTCAAGGACCGCATCAGCAAAACGCCGTTCGACCCCACGCTGAAACTGCATGCGGCGATCCGGCGCGAAGCGTTCGCGCGTGGTTTGATGGTGTATCCGATGGGCGGCACGGTCGACGGCAAGATCGGCGATCATGTGCTGCTGGCGCCGCCGTTCATCTGTACCGCGCGCGACATCGGCGAAATCGTCAGCCGGCTTGCCGATGCCATTGATGGCGCACTCACCGCCGTTTGAAAACAGCCCCCTACGTCCCGCGAGACCGATGATGACCGAGCGTTTGCCTCACTTCGAACTGTCCGACGCCACGCCGGAACAAAAGGCGGTTCTGGACGAGATTTTGTCCGGACCGCGCGGTAATCTCAACGGTCCGTTTCTCGGCTGGATCCACAGTCCGGAACTCGCGCAGCAGGCGCAGCGCCTGGGCGCGTTCTGCCGCTATCGGACCGGCTTGCCGCTGCGCCTGTCGGAACTGGCGATCCTGGTAACGGCGGCGCGCTGGCAGGCGCAGGCCGAGTGGTACATCCACTATCCGATCGCGTTGGAAGCGGGCGTGGCCGAAGCGGACGCCGAGGCGATCCGCCAAGGGCGGCGCCCGGCCTTCGCGGAGGCCGACGACGTGCTGATCCACGACTTCGCGAGTGAACTGCACGACACCAAACGCGTGTCGGATGCGACCTACGCGAAGGCCGTCGAGCGCTTCGGGCATCAGGTGGTGATCAACCTGGTGGGCTTGCTCGGCTACTACGCGTTGGTCGCGATGACGCTGAACGTATTCGGCATGCGGGCGGTAGGGCAGGACAGCTTGCCGTTCGCCGAGTAGCGCTGAGCAGCATTCGGCACCGTCACGACGCCGACGCACGGAAGCGCCTATGATGAAGTTCGGTCCACGCCCGCGCCCACCGCGCGCCGCGCGAGACTCGCGACCCATGCCGACACCGCGGAACATCCGGGCGGGACCGTTGCGGCGGGCATCGTATCCGGTCGCGGAGCGCGTTAAGCAGGGCACAACAGGAGAGAGCGATGAAGCGCAAGGCATCAGCAGTCTGGCAAGGCGGACTGCAAGACGGCAAGGGCTCGATTTCCACCGACAGCGGCGTCCTCAAGGAGACCCAGTACTCGTTTTCGACACGCTTCGCGGACGGCATCGGCACGAATCCCGAAGAGCTGATTGCGGCTGCGCACGCGGGGTGTTTCTCGATGGCGCTGTCGGCGGAACTCGGCAAGGCCGGCATCACGCCCGAACGTATCGGCACGACGGCCACCGTCACGCTCGACAAGGAGGGCGGCGGTTTTGCCATCACGGCCGTGCATCTGGACGTGGCGGTGAAAATCCCCGGCGGCGACAAAGCCGCGTTCGACAAGGCCACCGCGGACGCCAAGGCGGGTTGTCCGGTTTCCAAGGTCCTGAACGCCACGATCACGATGGACGCGAAGCTCGAAACCTGAGTTCGCGCTTTTCTCAGGCTGCCGACGCAATGCGGCCGGCGCGCGGGGCGGAACCCGCCGCCGGCTTTTACCCGTTGACCGGCATTCTCAACGATCCGCCAGTGCGCCGCGGTCATGCGCCGGGCCCGGTCGTCTTCCATGGAACCGCAGATGACAACGCAATCCGAAAAAGCACGGCAATTCCGCTCGTATCACGCCGCCGGCGAAGCCTTCATCATCCCGAACCCGTGGGACATCGGCAGCGCGCGGCTGCTCGCCTTGGCCGGCTTCAAGGCGCTCGCCACCAGCAGCGCGGGCTACGCGTTTTCGCGCGGCTTGCCGGATAACGCCATCGGCCGCACGCAGATGATGGTGCATCTCGGCGAAATCGCCGGCGCCACCGATTTGCCCGTCAGCGCCGATCTGGAGAACGGTTTCGGCGACGCGCCCGAAGACTGCGCCGAAACCATCACACAAGCGGCGGCGGCGGGCGTGGTCGGCGGCTCGATCGAGGACGCGACCGGCCGCGCCGACGAACCGATCTACCCGTTCGAGGCCGCCGTGGAGCGCGTGCGCGCCGCGGTCGAAGCGGCCCGCGCGCTGCCGTTTCCGTTTACGCTCACAGCCCGCTCGGAAAACTACCTGGTGGGCCGGCCCGACCTCGACGATACGATCCGGCGTTTGCAGGCCTACCAGCAAGCCGGCGCGGACGTGCTCTACGCGCCCGGTTTGAAGACGCGCGAAGAGATCGCCGCCGTGGTCGGCGCGCTCGAACGGCCGGTCAATGTATTGATGGGTCTGCAAGGCGTGCTGCTCAGTTTCGACGAACTGCAGGCGCTGGGCGTGCGCCGCGTGAGCGTGGGCGGCTCGCTTGCTCGTGCCGCGCTGGGCGCGTTTCTGCGCGCGGCGCACGAAATGCGCGATCACGGCACCTTCAATTACTCGAAAGACGCCGTCAGCGGCAACGAAATCAACCAGCTGTTTACCACGGCCGCGCAGAAGTGGCAGAAGCCGCATTGACACAGGCTCACGCGGCGGTCTACGAAAATTCGGGTTGCTTTGTTGAACGGTTAGTCATAATATCCGTGATATGAAGTCATCCGGCAACTCCAGGCAACCGGCAAAGCAATCGTCGAAAAAAGCGGGCGAGGTGTGTGCTCGGGGCCGGCCGCGCGAGTTCGATACGGATACCGTCTTGAAGAGCGCGAGCCAGGTTTTCTGGAACCACGGCTACCACGCCACCTCGATCGACGACCTGTGCAAGGCTACCGGCCTGCTGCGCGGCAGCCTGTACGGCGTATTCGGCGACAAGCACGGCATGATGCTGGCCGCGCTGGATCATTACGCTGAAGGCTCGGTGGCGCGCCTCGCCGAGCGGCTCAACGCGCCGGTCCCGCCGGAAGAGGCGCTGCGCAACGCTTTACTGCATTACGCGAGAGTCGCATGCGCGCTGACCGGCGAGCGCAGCTGCTTCATCACCAACACCACGCTGGAAATGCAACCCGGCGACGAGGAATTGCGCACCCGCGTCGCCTCGATCCAGCGGCGCATGGCGACTTTGCTGGCGGCCTCGGTAATTCGCGGCCAGGCGGGCGGCGCATTCAATTCGGCACTCGACGAAAAAGCCGCCGGCGATTTCCTTTTGTGCGTCATGCAAGGTCTGCGCGTATTGGGGCGGGTCGCCCATAAGGAAGACGCGCTCACCGGAATTGTGGACGTCGCCATGCGCGCGCTCGTCTAATTTTTTTGCCGAATTTTTGAATGATCAGTCATGAATAGTCAAGCGATCAAGCCCGCTCCGGCGGCATCCATTGAATGCGAGGGTAGGCGGGCTGGTGCAGTTACCTGCCCGAACAAAGTCGCCGCAACCGCAGCGGCAGCGCCGGAAAAGGCCGTGCCGCGTTCCGAGCGCCAGGGGCTCGCGCTTGCCGTGCTGTTCGTCGGCGCCTTTCTTGCGCCGCTCGACTATTTCATCGTCAACCTCGCGCTGCCGTCGATTCACACGGGCCTGAACGCCACCGACGCGCAGTTGCAGCTCGTCGTGTCCGCCTACGCCTCCGTGTACGCGGTGCTGCTGATCACGGGCGGCCGCCTCGGCGACCTGTTCGGCCGCCGTCGCATGTTCATGACGGGCATGGCGGCATTCGTGGTCGCCTCGGCGCTCTGCGGCTTCGCGACAAGCGGGCACATGCTGGTGATCTCGCGGATCGTGCAAGGCATGGCGGCGGCGATCATGGCGCCGCAAGTGCTCGCGACGATCCGCGCGGTCGTCCCGCTGCATCGGCAGACCAAGGTGATGAGCCTTTACGGCTTCGTGTTCGGGTTGTCGTCGATCGTCGGCCAGCTCGGCGGCGGCGCGCTGATCACGTATCACCCGTTCGGGCTCGACTGGCGCATCATCTTTCTGATCAACATCCCGATCGGTATTGCCGCGTTTATCGGCACGTGGAAGTTCGTGCCGGAAAATCAGCCGGCCACGCACACCGGCATCGACCTGAAGGGCGTGGCGCTGCTCTCCGCCGTGCTGCTGCTGGTCATCTACCCGATGACGCACGGCCGCGAGGCCGGCTGGCCGGTGTGGACCTTCGCGATGTTCGCGCTGGCGGTCCCCGTGTTCGCGCTGTTCTTGGCGACCGAGCGGCGCGTGGAGAACCGCGGCGGCCATCCGCTGGTCGACCTGCAGTTGTTCCGCAATCCGGCCTTCGCGCTCGGCCTCGTGCTCGCGTTCCTGTTCTATTGCAATAGCGCGTTCTTCCTGACCTACGGGATCTTTCTGCAAACCGGCCTGCACTGGAGTCCGCTTGCCTCGGGCGTCGCGATCATGCCGTTCGCGATCGGCTTCGTGGTCGGTCCGCTGACTTCGCCGGCGGTGGTGAAGCACATCGGCGGCCATGTGCTGACGCTCGGTTTTTCGATGATGACGGTCGGCTTCACAATCACCGGATGGTCCGCGACTCAGGCCGGCGCGCCGGATCTGCTGTTCTATTGCGGGCTGGTGTGCGCGGGTGTCGGGCATGGCTTGCTGCTGCCGTCGATCATGCGCATCGTGCTGCTGGAAGTCGCGCCGGAGAAGGCGGGGCTGGCCTCGGGCGTGGTGTCGTCGACCCTGCAGATCGGCTCGGCGTTCGGTACGGCGGCGATCAGCGGCGCGTTCTTCGGCGCGATCGGCGGCCATGCGACGCCGGATGCCTACGCCCATGCGTTCCAGCTAAGCCTCGCGATCAACGCGCTGCTGATGCTGGTGTGCATCGGTTTGAGCGTGCTGCTGGTACGGCATCAGCAATTTGTACTGCGCCGCGCCGCACGGGCAGTTTGAAAATACCGAATGTGTAATCGTTTTCAACATTGCAGCGGAAATTATTATGTGCTTTAAACAAAGATGCATTTTAGTCATGCTGCATTTGCCGGTGATTTAGTCGTTCACAGGTAATTTCAGATTTGGCCGGGATTGGAATAAACCCTTGCGGTCGAGCCGTTATGCTTTTTATATGACGAAAAGTGCGCCGCATTTTCTACTTGCGGAGTTGTTGTGCCGCAGTAAATCCTGCGATCGTGCGGTGCCGCACAGAGCGCGGCCCAGCGGCGCATTGAAGGGTTTCCCCGGTTTCATTCCCGAGGCTACGCATGCGATACTCATTCCACTGCCGATGAAAACGGTATCTTTAAAAAGCGCTTGCGGTGATTAAATTCGATTGTTAATCTTGGCAAGCTTTTTAGAGGTTTCATCAGCATTTCTAATGTCGAAAAGCCAGCACAATGACTTAAATACCGCTCGACGGTTTCCTGGGGGATTGAATATGCTAACCGCCACCATTGACGCATTCCAGATTCCGTCAGCCGCACGCTTTAGCGTGGGCGACGTCGTCACGTTAAAGGAAGGAGGACCGCGCATGACGGTGACGTACGCGGGTTCGGTGGCGCTCAATCCCGGTGAATGGCTGATTTGCGAGTGGTTCGACGAACATGGCGAACTGCGTCGCGAGATGTTCTCGCCCGCCAGCGTGCGGGCCGAGCCCCGCTCGATTCCCGCCGGCTCCGTGATGTGGAACCAGGTGGGCCGGGCCGCCTGATCACGTCCTTCTGATTTACTTCTCCGAGCGCTTCCTCGCCGCCGTCGCGCGTCGTTGCACGCGCACCAGCAGCGCGGACGAAAACGCGCGCATCCGCACGATCTTTCGCGTCTCCACTATCTCCCCGGCGAGGTTCTTCGGCGGATTCGGCTGCAACGACCAGTAGAGCGCGAGCAGCCAGCCGAAACCGGTCCAGCCGAGGCATGCATTGAAAAGCGCGAGCGTGAGCACATCGTGACGCTTGCGCCGGTCCGCCAGAATCGCCGGAAGAAAGTACAGCGCCAGGACGAGCACGGCGGCGATAGCCTGAACCAACAGATTGCCGCTCATGAACCGGCTCCCCAATATGCGAGCTATGCGGCGATTGTCGCGCGATTGCCCGCTTTGCGCAGCTTCATGCGAACCCTATAACGCGGCTCGCCACGCGGCCGGCACGGGCGTTCAGTAAGCGGGATGCACGGCGAAGGCTTCAGCCTGTCTTGCATCGGGACTATCATGGGCGTTTCGACTGAACAGAACCGCAACGGACCGCCATCATGATCTCCGACGATACGACCCAGCAGGCTCAGCGCATCAACCACGACACGCTACGCGAATTCGTCGACCGCAAATGGAACGACGAGATCGTGCCCGCGCTGACGGACTACATCGCGGTGCCGGCCAAGAGCCCGGCGTTCGATCCCGAGTGGGTCAAGCACGGCTATCTGGAACGCGTGGTTACCGACGCGGCGCAATGGGCCGAACAGCAGCCGGTGCGCGGCCTCAAGCTCGAGATAATCCGCCTGCCGGGCCGTACGCCGGTGATTTTCTTCGAGACCGCCGCGACGCGTTCGGGCAGCG
>DASPZL010000609.1:0-14613 GCA_035636295.1 Paraburkholderia sp. | reverse complement strand
CGTGCCGTATCTGCGCGGCTACGGCTCGACGCGGTTTTTATCCGCGGATACGCCGCGCAACGGTCAGCAAGCGGTTGTCGCCGTCGACATCATTGCATTGATGGACGCGTTGAAAATCGACAAGGCCGTTTTTGGCGGCTTCGACTGGGGCGCGAGAACCGTGAACATCATCGCGGCGCAATGGCCCGAGCGATGCAAGGCCATGGTCTCGGTCAGCGGTTATCTGATCGGCAGCCAGGAGGCCAACAGGGCACCGCTTCCGCCGAAGGCCGAGCTCGCGTGGTGGTATCAGTTCTATTTCGCCACGGAGCGCGGCGCCGCGGGTTATGAAGCCAACCGCCACGACTTCAACAAACTGATCTGGCATACCGCGTCACCGAAATGGAATTTCGACGATGCGACTTTCGAACGCTCGGCTGAGTCGTTCAACAATCCGGACCACGTCGCGGTCGTCGTTCACAATTACCGCTGGCGCCTGGGCCTGATCAAGGGCGAGCCGCAATACGACGAGCTCGAAAAGCGCCTGGCGATGGCGCCGCCCATTTCCGTTCCGACCATCACACTGGAAGGCGACGCGAATGGCGCGCCGCATCCCGAACCCGCGGCGTACGCGAAAAAATTCACCGGCAAGTATCAGCACCGGAACATCGGCGGCGGTGTCGGGCACAACCTGCCGCAAGAAGCGCCGAAAGCCTTCGCCGAGGCGGTCATCGACGCCGCTCGCCTTTAACGGCTAACGATTGCCGTCAGCCCCCACCTCCGCGAGACGGCCGCGCAGAAACTCCAGAAACAGTTGCACGACCTTCGGCAACGTGCGGCCGACAAGCGTCTGCAACTCGATGCTGCGCGCGTCCATACCCCGGTCGCGGATCGGAATCATCGCCAGTTCGCCGCGCAGTTGCCGGTATCGAACCGTGACTTCTCCCGCGATCGAAATGGCGTCCGACGCAAGCGCAAAGTTGTGCAGCGACACGATGTAGTTGCTGACCATGACGGGCTCGATCACGAGGCGTTGCTGGCTCGACACAATGTCGAACACTTGCCGGATGGTCGTGCCGGTATCGGGCAACGCGAGAGGATAAGCGCTGAGTTGCGACAGCGACACCTGTTCGAAGCGCGCGAGCGGATGGCCGCGGCGCATCACCGCCATGACGGGCGCCGCCTGCCGGTGTTCGACCTTGATTTCGCTCTGCGGCGTCCTGCTGAACGTCACGCCGATGTCCGCTTCGCCCTCGCGCACGCGCCGCGTTACCTCGGCCGGCGCACTCACGGACAGTTGAAAAACCATGCCCGGATATTTCTCGCGAAAGTCCGAGATCGCCCGCGGCAAAAACTCGATCGCAAATCCCTCCGACGTCGCCACTCGCACCTGGCCACGCCGCAGACCTTGCAGCGCGTCGACGTCCTGCACGAGCCGGTCGGCTTCGAGCGCAGTGCGAAACGCGTAAGCGGCCAGCATTTCGCCCGCCGCGCTCGCGACCATGCCGCGCGGCCGGCGCTCGAACAGCGGCGTGCCGAGCGCCTGCTCGAGATGGGCGATCTGGCGGCTGATCGCCGAGCCGGCGACGTTCAGCCGCGTCGACGCTTCGCTGATCGAGCCGCATCGCACCACTTCGAGAAAATAGCGGAGCGAGGTTTCCTGAAGGTGGTGATGTTTCATCCTGGTCGCCCTGTGCCGCGGTTGCGATGCCGTTTCGGCAACGGAGATTTATTGTTTCGATAATAGTCGCAACAAAATTCGCCCATTAGTCTTCTCCTGTGATCGCATGACGTGAATCGTCGCGTCGTGGCGGCAACTTCTTCACAGGAGCTTGCAATGAATCGTCGTGCCGGACCCTTTCGCCTTGCGCTGCTCGCTGTTTGCCTGTCGGTTTCGCTGCACGCCCACGCGGGCAAGTCGAACGACACGCTCATTTACGCGTCCGACAGCGAGCCGGAGAACATCTCGCCCTATCACAACAATTTGCGCGAAGGCGTGATCGTCGCGCACATGGTGTGGGACACGCTGATCTACCGCGACCCCGCCAACGGCAGCTACAAACCCGAACTGGCCACCGCATGGAAATGGGAATCGCCGACCGCGCTGCTGGTCGATCTGCGCCGCGACGTCTCGTTCCAGAATGGCGATAAATTCACCGCCGACGACGTCGTCTTCACGCTCAACTATGTGGTCTCGCCCGACTCGAAGGTCGTCACGCGGCAGAACACCGACTGGATCAAGAGCGCCGAGAAAGTCGGCGACTACCAGGTTCGCATCAACCTGAAGGCGCCGTTCCCGGCGGCGCTCGAATATCTCGCGGGCCCCACTCCCATCTATCCCGCGGCCTACTTCAAGAAGGTGGGCCTCGAAGGCTTCAGCAAGGCGCCGATCGGCACAGGCCCGTACAAGATCACGGCCGTCGCGCCAGGCGTCGGCGTGACGATGGTGAAGAACCCCGGTTACTTCAAAGGCAGCCCGCTCGGCACGCCGAAGATCGGCACGGTCAAGTTCGTCGTGATTCCCGATCCCGAAACGCGCTCGGCGCAACTGATGACCGGCGCGGTCGACTGGATCTGGCGCGTCCCGGCCGATCAGGCCGATTCGCTGAAGGCATCGCCGGATCTGACGGTGATCGGCGGCGAGACCATGCGCGTCGGCTATCTGTCGATGGATGCCGCCGGCACCTCGGCGCCGAACTCGCCGTTCAAGGACGCTCGCGTGCGCCAAGCGGTCAACTATGCGATCAACCGCGCCTCGCTCTCGAAGGACCTGGTGCGCGGCGGCAGCCAGCCGGTCTACGCGGCGTGCTTTCGCACGCAGTTCGGCTGCGATACGTCGGGGGTCGTCAAATACGAGTACAACCCCGCGAAAGCCCGCGAACTGCTGAAGGCCGCCGGTTATCCGAACGGCTTCGAAACAGATATCTATGCGTACCGCGAGCGTGAATACGCGGAGGCGCTGATCGGCGATCTGCGCAAGGTCGGCATCAACGCGCGGCTGCATTACCTGCAGTACGCCGCGCTGCGGACCGCGCAGCGCTCCGGCAAGACGCCGCTGACGTTCCAGGCGTGGGGTTCGTTCTCGGTCAACGACGCGTCCGCGTTCGTGAGCGTCTACTTCAAGGGCGGCCCCGACGACAGCGCGAAGGACCCGGCCGTCGCGAAGTGGCTCGATACCGCCGATACATCGAATGATCCGGCAATCCGCAAGGCGGATTACGCACAGGCACTCAACAGGATCAGCAAGGAAGCGTACTGGGCACCGCTCTTTTCCTACTCGACGAACTATGCGTTCACGTCGTCGCTGAACTTCAAGGCGTATCCGGACGAGCTGCCGCGCTTTTACGAGGCGAGCTGGAAGTAAGCCGCGCGCGGGTTTCGTCGACGCGCGGTTCCATTACCTTACTTTGCTGGAGCGCCCATGCTTGCCTACGTGCTTCGCCGGCTCGGCCTCGCGATCGCGGTCGCGCTGACCGTGTCGATTGTCAGCTTCGCCCTGCTCCACTTCTCCGGTGATCTGGCGACCGCGATCGCCGGACCGGAAGCGACCGCGGCGCAAGTCGACGCGTTGCGAGTGCAGTATGGGCTCGACCGTCCCGTGACCTCGCAGTATGTCGACTGGCTGTGGCATGCGGCTCATCTGGATTTTGGCCGCTCGTTTTTCTTCCAGTCGTCGGTGATGGATCTGATCGCCGAACGGCTGCCGATCACGCTGAAACTTGGCGGCATCGCGCTGCTGATCGCGGTGCTGGTCGCGATTCCGCTAGGGGTGATCGCCGCGCTCTACCGCGACAGCTGGATCGACCGGCTTGCGCTGCTGATCGCGGTGATCGGCCAGGCGATGCCGAGCTTCTGGTTCGGCCTCGCGCTGATACTGGTCTTCGCGGTCGGCCTCAAATGGTTGCCGGTCGCGGGCAATTCCAGCTGGCAGCACTTCGTCTTGCCGGCCATCGCGCTCGGCTACTACGCGACGCCGGCGATGATGCGGCTCACGCGAGCCGGAATGCTCGACGTGCTCGGCGCGGACTACATCCGCACCGCACGCGCCAAAGGTCTGAGTCCGGCGCGCGTCGTCTTCAAGCATGCGTTGCGTAATGCGCTGATTCCGGTGGTCGCGCTCGCCGCCGTCGAACTGGGCTTCATGCTCGGCGGTTCGGTGGTGATCGAATCGGTGTTCTCGTTGCAAGGTCTCGGCCAGCTCGCGTGGGACGCGATCGCCCGCAACGACTTTCCTGTCGTTCAGGCCGTGGTGTTGATCATCGCCATGTTCTATATCGCGCTGACTTTTCTCGCCGACGTCGCCAATGCGGCGCTCGACCCTCGCATCCGCACTCGCTAGGAACGGCTCATGTCATCGCATTCACACCTCCTGCCCGCGCTGCGCGTCGACACCGCTTCGGTGCCGCCGTGGCGCCGCGCGCTGCGCCGTGTGCTCGGCCAACACGGTCTGACGATCGGCGCGACGCTCGTCGCGATCATCGTCATGGCTGCTCTCTTCGCGCCGCTGCTCGCGCCGCACGATCCGTACGGCCAGGATCTGTCGCGCCGTCTGCTGCCGCCGGTCTGGCACGCCAAGGGCAGTTGGCTGCATGCGCTCGGCACCGACAAGCTCGGACGCGATTATCTGAGCCGCCTGCTGTACGGCGCGCGCGTGTCGCTGATGATCGGCGTGGCCGCGGCGGCGATCTCCGGCCTGATCGGCACGACACTCGGCGTGCTCGCCGGCTATTTCGGCGGCCGCGTCGACGGCCTGATCAGCTACGTCATCACGACACGGCTCGCGATGCCGGTCGTGCTGGTCGCGCTCGCCATGTCGTCGCTGATAGGCGGTTCGCTGAAGACCGTGATCCTGCTGCTCGGCCTGCTGCTGTGGGACCGCTTCGCGGTCGTATCGCGCTCCGTCACCCAACAGTTGCGCGACGCCGAATTCATCGCCGCGGCCAAGGCCGTGGGCGCATCGACGCGCTACATCCTGTTGCGCGAACTGCTGCCGAACATCGCGAGCGCGCTCATCGTCGTGGCAACGCTCGAAATGGCGCACGCGATCCTGCTCGAAGCCACGCTGTCGTTTCTCGGTCTCGGCGTGCCGCCGCCGATGCCGTCATGGGGGCTGATGATTGCCGAAGGCAAGGCGTACATGTTCTTCCAGCCGTGGGTGATTTTGATTCCGGGCACCGCGCTCGCGCTGCTGGTCCTCGCGATCAATCTGGTGGGCGACGGTATTCGTGATCTGACGACGCCCGACGGCCGGTAACGAGGAGACGCACGATGGACGTATTGCTCGATGTCAACAACCTGCAGGTCGATCTGCCGACGCCGAACGGCATGCTGCACGCGGTGCGCGGGATCGACTTCCGGATCGAACGCGGCGAGATGCTGTGTCTCGTCGGCGAATCCGGCTGCGGCAAATCGATGACCTCGCTCGCGCTGATGGGCCTGCTGCCGCGTCGCGCGACGCGGCGGGCGAACCGGCTCGTGTTCGACGGCATCGACTTGCAGACGCTCGACAACCGCGCGATGGGCAAGCTGCGCGGCAACCGCATCGCGATGATCTTCCAGGAGCCGATGACGTCGCTGAATCCGTCCTACACGCTCGGCAATCAGCTTTGCGAAGGACTGCTGCAACATCGCAAGGTGTCGACCCGGGAGGCGCGCGACCGCGCTGTCTATCTGCTCGAACGCACGGGCATCGCCAACGCCGCCGAGCGGCTCGGTCAGTATCCGCACCAGCTCTCCGGCGGCTTGCGCCAACGGGTCATGATCGCGATGGCGCTCATGTGCGAACCCGATCTGATCGTCGCCGACGAACCGACGACCGCGCTCGACGTGACGATCCAGGCGCAAATCCTGCGCATGCTGCGCGATCTGCAGCGCGAATTCGGCACCGCTGTGCTGTTCATCACACACGACCTCGGCGTGGTCGCGCGGATCGCCGATCGCGTCGCCGTGATGTACGCGGGACAGGTGGTCGAAACAGCGCCCGTCGGGCAACTCTTCGCTCGGCCGGATCATCCCTACACTCGCGGCCTGCTGAACAGCATTCCCGTGCGCGGCAAGACGGCGCCGGGAAGTCATCTCGACGCGATCCCCGGCGTCGTGCCTTCGCTCGTCGGCGAGATTAGCGGCTGCGCGTTTCGTAACCGCTGTTCGCTCGCCCGCGACGCCTGCGCGCAAACGCAGCCGTTCGTCGAAACGGAAAGCGGTCATCACGCCCGCTGCATGCTGGCCGAAGCATCCGCCGAGGAGGTGTTGCGATGAATGCCGTCATGCGCTCCGCTCCTGCTGCGTCAGCGGGCAACGACATCGCGCTCGAGTTGTGCGCGCTCAGCCGCACCTTCGAACTCGGCCGCGGCCTGTTTCGCGCGCCGCGGCTCTTCAAGGCCGTGGACGCCGTGTCGCTGCGGCTCTACCGCGGCGAGACACTCGGTCTCGTCGGCGAATCGGGATGCGGCAAGAGCACCCTTGCGAAGATGCTTCTCGGCCTGCTCGCGCCCACCACGGGCAGCGTGCTGATCGACGGCAAGCAGATCGATCCGCGCGCGTCGCTGCAAATGGCGCAAAAAATCCAGCCGATCTTCCAGGACCCGTATTCGTCGCTCAATCCGCGCAAGACCGTCGCGCAGATCGTCGGCCTGCCCTTGCTGCTGCACCGGCGCGGCACGCGTGCCGGCCAGGCCGCCGAAGTGAAACGGATGCTCGATCTCGTGGGCATGCCGGAACGCACGCACCGGCAGTATCCGAATCAATTGTCCGGCGGACAGCGGCAGCGCGTCGCCATCGCCCGCGCGTTGATTCTGCGGCCCGGCATTCTGGTCTGCGACGAACCGACTTCCGCGCTCGACGTCTCGGTGCAGGCACAAATTCTCAACCTGCTGCTCGACCTGAAGGCCGAGTTCGGCCTGAGCTATCTGTTCATCAGCCACGACCTGGGCGTGGTCGAACATCTCGCCGACCGCGTCGCCGTGATGTATCGCGGCAGCATCGTCGAACAGGCGAGCCGCGAGGAAATCTTCGCGAATCCACAGAATCCGTACACGCGGACCCTGCTGTCCTCCGTGCTGACGCCCGAGCCGGGCCTCGGCCTGCCCGAACTGAACCGCGACGCGCTCAACGCGGCCTGAACACCTACTTTTTTCCTGGAGATCGACACGATGAACCGCAGCCACGCCATCGACATGGCTACCTCCTATTTCGACGATGGCCGCTTCATGCACGTGCTGGCCGAACGCGTCGCGCTGCATACGGAAAGTCAGTTGGCGGCCAGCCGGCCGGCACTCTACGCGTATCTGCATGAGCAGATGGTGCCGGAACTCGAGGCGCTCGGGTTCACCTGGCGGATCGTCGACAACCCGATTCCCGACAAGAGCCCGTTTCTGATCGCCGAAAGAATCGAGGACCCGTCGGCGCTGACCGTGCTGACCTATGGACACGGCGACGTGGTCCCCGGTTATGACGCGCAGTGGCGCGCGGGGCTCGAACCGTGGCGTATCGTCGTCGACGGCGACCGCTGGTATGGACGCGGCACCGCCGACAACAAGGGGCAGCATACGATCAACCTCGCCGCGCTCGCGCAGGTGATCGATGCGCGCGGCGGCCGGCTCGGCTACAACGTCAAGGCGATCATCGAAATGGGCGAGGAAACCGGCTCGCCGGGTCTCGCCAGCGTGTGCACCGAACATCGCGAGGCGCTCGCGGCGGACCTGTTCGTCGCGTCGGACGGTCCGCGCGTGGCGGCATCGCGGCCCACGATCTTCCTCGGCTCGCGCGGCAATTTCAACTTCACGATGCGACTGGAATTGCGCGACGGTGCGCATCATTCGGGCAACTGGGGCGGCCTGCTGCGCAGCCCCGGCATCCGCCTCGCCAACGCGCTCGCCACGATGGTCGACGCGCACGGGCGGATTCTCGTCAAGACATTATTGCCGGAGTCGCTGCCGCAAAGCGTGCGCGACGCACTGCGCTCGATCGAGGTCGGCGGCGGTCCGAACGATCCGCAGATCGATCCCAACTGGGGCGAACCGGGACTTTCCCCCGTCGAACGGCTGATCGGCTGGAACGCGCTCGAAGTACTGGCGTTCAAAACCGGCAACCCCGAGTCGCCGGTCAATGCGATTCCGGGCTATGCGTTCGCGCACTGCCAGTTGCGCTATGTGGTCGGCAGCGATAGCGAGAACTTGCTGCGGCACATTCGCGAGCACCTCGACATGCACGGCTTCACCGACATCGAGGTAACAACAAGCGGCACGCAGATGCAGGCAACGCGGCTCGATCCAGACGATCCGTGGGTACGCTGGGGACTCGCCTCGATCGAAACGACGACAGGCGAACAGCCGGCGCTTCTGCCCAACCTGGGCGGCTCGCTGCCGAACGACGTGTTCGCGCAGATTCTCGGCCTGCCGACGCTGTGGGTGCCGCATTCGTATGCCGCCTGCTCCCAGCACGCGCCGAACGAGCATCTGCTGGGCAGCGTCGCGCGGCAGGCGCTGCAGATCATGGCCGGATTGTTCTGGGATCTGGCGGAACAGGGGGCGGCGATTCGTGATGCGCAGCGGGCTGGCGGGTTGTAGCGCATCGCTGCCGCGGCAAACGGTGAGCGCATCACCGGTTGCCGGGGTGCGACGTTACCAACGTCCAAACCGGTACGCCTGCTTCCGCGAAGGTCGCAAAACCGCAGTGCGGCCAAATCATCATATGTGAACTCGCGTTTCAGAAACGTATTAGGTGCCTAGCAAATCTCGACCTCATAGCCTACGCTTAAGCGAGCCGGCCTTTTTGGGGCGAGGGCATGCTCCATGCCCATCCCTCTACCCATCCATGCGCAGCCGACCCATTCTGACGAAGCAATTAACGGTTCGAAATCGTACGCTTTTGTTGTTTGAGAGGGTTGCGCCATCCCACTTTTCCACGCCTACTGCCGGGTGGACGAATGCCGCACTCCAGCGCTGAAATTCTTGAACAATAAGAAGCCAAGGAGACGCTCATGTCATACATCCGCATCCCAGGCGCCGTCTGCCTTCCTCTGCTTGCCATCGCATTCGGGTTTCCTGCCGCTTATGCCGCGGACGAAGTTCAAAACAGTTCGACTACCACGAACTCGCCAGTGCCATCAACGCTTCGGCCCGTAAGCCAGGATCAACTCGACAGGGCGGCCACGACAACGGCCGACTGGCTGCATTCGAATGGGTCCTACGCGCAGACGCGCTATTACCGCGGCGCGCAAATCAACAAGACGAACGTGTCGAAACTCAGGCCGGTATTCATATTCCAGACAGCCGTCAACGAGTCGATGGAAACCGCGCCGATCGTATCGAACGGCGTGATGTTCATTACGACTTCGTTCAACCATGTGTACGCCGTCGATGCGGTAACGGGCAAGGAGTACTGGCATTACAAGCACAAGATGGGCTCGGTCACGACATTTTGTTGCGGGCCCAACAACCGCGGCGTCGCAATATCCGGCGACCGGCTCTACATGGGCACCCTCGATGCGAAACTCGTCGCGCTCGACGCGAAAACCGGCAACGTGTTGTGGCAAAGTCAAATCGCCGATCCCGATCAGGGCTACTCGGAAACGATGGCGCCGGCGGTCGTCGACGGCAAGGTGCTGATCGGTACGAACGGCGGCGAATATGGCATTCGCGGTTTCGTCAAAGCGTTCGATGCGAATTCCGGTCAATTGCTGTGGACGTTCTATACGATTCCGGAAACCGGTCAGGAAGGCATGTGGGCCGCTAAAGACGCAACAGGGCGCGACGAGAAGCGCGACATCGAGGCGGAGAAAAAGCAACTGGCGGAGAAGGGGGGAGACTTCTACAAGACGCTCGGCGGCGGAGTCTGGATGACGCCCGCAATCGATCGGCAAACGCATACGGTGTTCTTCGTCGTCGGCAATCCGTCGCCGGACCTGTACGGCGCAATCCGGCCGGGAGACAACCTCTATACGGATTCGCTTGTCGCGATCGATCTGGACACCGGCAAATACAAGTGGCACTACCAGTATGTGCCGCATGACGTGTGGGACCTGGACGCAGTGAGCCCGCCGATTCTGATCGACGTGCGCGATACCGACGGCAAGATGATTCCGGGCGTGGTGCACGGCGGCAAGACCGGCCACGTGTATGTTCACGACCGCGCCACCGGACGGCTGATCCGCTTTTCGCAAGCGATGATTCCGCAAGAGAACATGTGGACGTTGCCGACAGCCGCCGGCGCACGGATGCTGCCAGGCGCGAACGGCGGGGTTGAGTGGTCGCCGATGGCGTTCGATCCGCGCACGCGTCTCGCCTATGCGGCCAATCTGCATCAGCCGATGACCTACCAGGTCGAGGAAGCCGCCTATCCCGGCGGCAGCAAGCTATGGCTGGGTGGCGCGTTCAAGGTGATCGCGTCCGAGCAGCAATCGGGCAAGCTGTCCGCCGTGAACGTCGACACAGGTAAGATCGCGTGGGACTTCAAAACCGAACAGCCGCTCATCGGCGGCGTGCTCGCGACGGCGGGAGGCCTCGTATTCAACGGCGAAGGCAACGGCCTGTTTCGCGCATTCGATTCCGCAACCGGCAAGAAGCTCTGGGAGTTCCAGTGCGGCGCCGGCGTCAATGCACCCGCTGTGTCGTACATGGTGCACGGCAAGCAGTACATTGCGGTCGCGGCGGGCGGCAATACACAGATCGACTTCAAGCGCGGCAACACCGTGCTCGTGTTCGCGCTGCCCTGATGCCGGCGATGTGGACAGCACGGGATCCGAGGCCGCGCTCGTGGACGGCCTTGCTGTGCGGTTGGCTCGCCGCCGCATGGCTGCCGTCGATCGCGCATGCCGACGCCGAGGCCGGCAAGGCGAAAGCACAAGTGTGCGTGGCTTGTCATGGGCCGATGGGCAATTCAACCACTGCGGACTATCCGATTCTTGCAGGTCAAACCGCGCGCTATATCTATCTGCAACTGAAAGACTTCAAGGAAGGACGGCGCAGCGACCCGCGCATGTCGCCGATGGCGGTCAATCTGTCGCGCGAGGACATGCAGGACCTCGCCGACTACTTCGCCGCGCAAAAGCTTGTGTCCGTTCCGGTCAAGGCAGACGGCGCCAGCATCGAAGCGGGAGGGAAGAAGTCTGCTGAGGCGTTGTGCACGATGTGCCACCTGGGCGGCTTTTCCGGTCAGAACGAGATTCCGCGCGTAGCCGGTCAACAGTATGCGTACATCGTCAAGCAATTGCAGGACTTCCGCTCGCACACGCGGACCAACGATGCAGGCAACATGGCGAGCGTGACGCGTAATCTGACCGACGACGACATCCGCAATCTGGCCGCGTACGTCAGCAATCTCCAGTAGCACGGAGCAGACACGATGAAAGAGACTGTCACACGATATATTGCGACTGTCGTTTTGCTTGCCGGCGCATTCGGCGCGTGTATGCCCGCGCATGCGCAAGGCGATGGAGAAACCAACCGGCAACTCCTGGCAGCCGCGAAAGACGGCGACCGGCAGTCGGTTCTCTCGGCACTCGAGCGCGGCGCGGCAGTGGACTCAATGAACCGTATCGGCGACACCGCGTTGATCACCGCGTGCAAAAAGGGCGATGCGGGCATGGCGCGCGCGCTGATCGAACGCGGCGCGAACGTCCAGCACGCAAGTGCGCCTGGTGTCACGCCATTGATGGCCGCGGCGTATGGCGGCTCCGATGAAATCGTCGCGCTCTTGCTGGCGCACGGCGCGGATCCTCTCGCTACGGATCGCGTCGGCAAGACCGCAATGGAGTACGCGGCCGGGCAGGGACAAACGAAGGTCGTGAGCCAGTTGCTCGATGCCGGGGTCGACGTGAATCGCACCTACAAGAACGATCTCACCGCGCTGATGTGGGCCGCCGGGTATGATCGCGCGGATACCGCCCGGCTGCTGCTCGCACGCGGCGCGAATCAAACGGTCAAGGACAACCGGGGAATGACGGCGAAAGATATCGCCGTGCAGACGAAATCGAATCAGGTTGCGCGTCTGCTGTCTGCCGGCTAGCGCGTTCAAACCCAAATGTCGTTCAACGCCGCCCGGTCGTTCGCCGTATCGCCGGTATTGACAACACCACGCGGCTCGATGAGCAGAAGCTTGAGCTCGGACGCCGCGTACGGCTTGTGTTCAACGCCTTTCGGCACCACCGCCAACTCGCCCGCGCGGCATCGAGCCGGCGCATGGTCAGGTAGCGATGCTAACGGCAACCGCGTTCCGTTGCGCACCGACATGCGTCAGCCTTCCGGCGCGGCGGCGGCCTCGCTGATCGGCTGGCGGGCCATGAACCAGTAGAACAGCGCCGCACACCCGGCGATGATGCCGCCCGAAATGAACGCGAGCGCATAGGAGCCCGTGCGGTCGACGATCAAGCCCGCGACGACGGGCGAGAACGCCCCGCCGAAGTACCCGCCGAAATTCTGGATCGCGCTCACGGACGCAATCATCGACGACGGCGCAATGTCCGCCGCGAGCGCCCACGCCGAACCGACCACGGCGGCAATGAAGGCGAGACCGACGGTGAACAGCGCAAGCGTCACGCTGAGCGCATGCGTGAACGGTATCGCTATCGCGCACACGGCGGCGCCCGCCGCGCAGCACGCGATCAATAGCCGCTTCGCGCCGATCGGCGTCGCAAGTCCACGATCGACGATCTTCTTCGCCAGATAGCCGACCGCGATTTCACCCAATGCGCCGCCGACCCAAGGAATCCCCGCGTACACGCCGAGCTGCGCGAACGAAATATGAAAGCGGTCGAGCAGATACAGCGGTAAAAACACGAGGAAAATGTTCCAGAGCCAGATCGTGCAGAAGTAGCCGAGAATCATGCCCCACACGCTGCGCCGGGTGAACAGCGAGCGCCACTTGAGCGAGGACGTCGCGAGCGATCGTTCGCGGCCACCGCCGCCCGCCTCGATGTAGTCGAGTTCATCCTTCGACAGCCGTTTGCTGTCGACCGGATTGCGATAAAGCAGCAGGAACAGCAGCGCGAAACCGATCCCGAATGCGCCCGTCACATGAAATAGCGAGCGCCAGCCGAACGCGATCATCAGTGCGACGAGCATGGCCGGCGCGAGCGCCGGTCCCCATTTCGACGACGAGTCCCACACGCCGGTCGCGAAGCCGCGCTCCTTGGCCGGAAACCATGCCGCGGTGATTTTCGCCGAGGTCGGCCAGCACGGCGCCTCGCCCACGGCAAGCAATGCACGCATCACCAGCAATCCGGAGATCGAACCGACCACGCCCGTCAGCCAGGTCGCGACGCTCCACCAGATCATGCCGAGTGCGTACGCACGCTTCGCGCCGAAGCGGTCGATCACCCATCCTGCCGGCAGCTGCATCACCGCGTAAGTCCACGCGAACACGCTGCCGAGCAATCCGATCTGCGTGCGCGTCAGCCCGAGTTCCTGAATCATTCCGGGCGCGGCGATCGACAGGCTGGCACGGTCCATATAGTTGATGATTCCGCCGACCAGCAGCCAGATGAGTACGTGCCAGCGGTAATTGAGGCGAGCGGGCCGCGCCGCGGCGGCCGATACGGTGATGGTGTGCTTGTCCAAATCGCGTCTCCGTTCAGATGGCCTGGCGCGGCCATTTATCGTCGTGGGTGGCGTCTTGTCGCGTTGCGCGACGCGATGCCCGTTTGCACGCACTGAACGGCCAGTGTACGGACGGAAGCGCTCCGGCTCCAATGTCGAAACCGGATGGCCCGATAGCGTTTGCGTTATCGAATGACAGCTTTCATCAACCCTTCATAGACCGGCTCGCGGCCGGTCAGCTCCAGTCGTCCATATCGTGTTTGATGGTATGGCGGTTGGCAATCAGCGTCTCGACGCTCGGCTCGTTGTTCATCGCGCGCTGGATCGCGAGTTTCGTCGCTTCATAGTTCGTGCGGTACATGTCCTTCCTGTCGAGGTTCGGGTCCGTCACGCAACGCGGGTCGATCCATACGAGGCTGATGATGCACAGGTCGTTGGCCTGGTCCTTGGGCAAGATACCCTCGATCAGGCAGTCGACCACCGCGTCCGCGGTGGCGGACTGCACCACCCCGCCGAACAGATCGATGGTTGCCATGTCCTTCAGCGTGACCTTGGGGACGATAATGGTCGCGGGCCGCACCATCTGATTGCAGGCGCGAATCGCGAACATCGCCGTGTGCCCCTTGCTTTGCGCCATCATGCCGGCGAACGCGTGACCGACCGGGCCGTCGACACGGCCGATCAGTATCTCCGGCATGGCGTCGGTCGCCTGGCCGGCGGCGGCAAACACGGTCGCTTCGCCCGCGCGAAATGTCAGATCGGTACTCATGGGTAAGCTCCTTGGGCTGTGTCGCAGGAATAATTCGCTGGTCGAAGAGACGGCTGAATGCAAGGAGAATGCCCAGCACGCGCGACTGGGCGCGCACGGCCGGCGGAATGCCGGTATCGGCGGGGAATGGTGGCGTTAGAGCTTTTTTGTTTTTCTGGCGGCGGGGGCGCGCTCATGCGCGTGACGGGTGACAATGCGGGGTGACAGTGCGCAAAGTGTCAGCCTTTCGTTACACAATGCGGAGTCCGGCGCCGGCTACGACCGATGGTGCCCATTCGCGACGGAATCGGCGCCATCGTGGCCGCATCAGGTCGCTTCGCTTGCGACCCA